>JAOAPF010000194.1 GCA_025462755.1 Edaphobacter sp. | reverse complement strand
TCGCGGACGGAAAGAAGGCGATGGATGCCGGCTACGCCGATGTCGTAGAGGCGGGTGACTTTGGTGTTGAAGAGCTCGGCGGTGATGGCGGCCTCTTCGGCGATGAGCTGGTCGCTGGTGCCGGCGGAGAGGATGGCGATGTGGCCTTGCGGTTCGCTGGGCGCGGATTGTCGGAGGGTGATGGCTCGGCCTTGCGGGTGGTAGATGGCTGCGGGGATGGCAGCGAGAACCATCGCGGCGGTGGAGCCGTCGGCGCGTGTGGCGAGGACGTCGGTTCCGGCGGCGGCCATGCGGGTGAAGATTTCGGTGGTCTGCTCGGGCGATTTGCCCTGGGCGTAGATGACTTCGGGGAGACCGGTGCGGAGGCTTCGGTGATGATCGATGCGGGCGTGGCCGAGGTCTTCGTAGGGGAGGGTGGCGAGGCGCTCGGTGGCGGCGGCGGGTGTGAGGGTGCCGGATTGTACTGCGGCGAGAAGTTCTAGGAGGGTAATTTTGTTCATGGAGTTACGTTGAGGTTCTTTCGACGGGACGGGAGTGCGGTTCGCTTCGCGAATGTACCCATCTCAGAATCGAGATATGGGGCACCCGGGGTGAGCATCTGTATCCAAGATACGGCAGGGAAGTCGTCGATGAAAGCGACCGGGAGGACATGCAACTTCGAGCAGTACGCGTAGAACAGCGGATTTCTCTGCTGCGCCGTTCGCCAAGTGCGCGAACGGCTTCGGTCGAAATGACAGGATAGCTGTGGGGAGTCAGCCGAGCCACTTTGGATTTTGCGCTGTGCCGTCGTAGTGTGAGGTGGTTTTGAAGAGCTCGAATTTGCCTTCGCTGGCGGCAGTGGCCGTGCGGGCGAGCAGGGAAGCGATCTGGGTTTGGTCTAGGGGCTTGAAGGTGCGTGCGGCTTCGAAGGCCTGATCGAGGACCTGCGTGTTGTCGATGCCGGTGATGATGACGGAGACTGGGAGGGTGAGGCCGTAGTGAAGGGCCTCGATGGGCTGGACGGTGTTGCTTTTCAGGATGTAGGGATCGCCAAAGGTCTTCATGGCGAGGACGCCGACGCCTTGCTTGAGGGCGACCGGCATGACTTCTTTGGTGAAGGAGCGGAAGTGCGCGTCCATGACGTTGATGGGCATCTGGACGGTGTCGAAGTGGAAGCTGTGTTTCTGCGCGGTTTCTAGCATGCGGAGATGGACGGCGGGATCTTTGTGCCCGGTGAAACCGATGTAGCGGATCTTGCCGGCCTGTCGCGCGGCGATGGCGGCTTCCATGGCTCCGCCGGGGGCGAAGATGCGGTCGGGGTCTTCCATGCGAATGATTTCGTGGAATTGTACGAGGTCGATCATGTCGGTTTGCAGGCGGCCGAGGGATTGTTCGAGCTGCTTGTTGTATTCGACTGCGGTGCGGCCGTCCATCTTGGTCATGAGAAAAACTTTTTGGCGGTAGCCGTTGCGCAGGGCCTGGCCCATGCGGACCTCGGAGATGCCGTCGTTGTAGTCCCAACAGTTGTCCATGAAGGTGATGCCGCGGTCGATGCCGGCGTGCATGAGCTGAATGCTTTCGCCAGCTTCGGGCTGCTTGCCGAGATGGTAGCCGCCCATGCCGATGGCGGAGACCCGCTCACCGGTGGTGCCGAGTTCGCGGTAGATCATGTCGGGAGATTCGGGCCGCTTGACGGGGGCATTGGACGGAGCGGTCTGTGCGTTGGCCGGAATTGCTGCGGCTACGCTGGCGGCGGTCGCGGTTTTGAGAAAGTCCCTTCGTTCCATACCTCACTCCTGAGCGGTCATGGTTTGAACTCGCCTCTTCTGTATTGGATGCAGCTTGAGGTCGGAGGGAGGCTATCGGCGGTAGGCGGCGATGGCGGCTTGCTGCACGATTTTGACGGGAACATTGTGCTTTGCGGCGGCTGTGCGGCAGTCTTCGAACTCGGGGGCGGCGTTGTATTCCTGCTGGTCAAGGGCGCCGATCTTGATGCGGATAGGGCCATAAGGGGTGTCGACAGAGGCGTGGCTGCGATCGAGGCAGGCGCGGCGGTCGAGGCGAATGCGGAGGCCGAGGGTGGAGGTTTCGCGGAGAACGAGTTGCTGGAGAGCGGCGATCTCCGATGGATTGCAGAGGACGGTGAGCAGGGTGCCGGGACGGCCTTTCTTCATGATGACCGGAGTGAGCATGACGTCGAGAGCGCCGGTGGCGAGTGCGCGTTCGGCGACGTGAGCGAGGAGCTGGGGGGAGAGATCGTCGAGGGCGGTCTCGAGTACGGCGACGGTGTCGGTATCGTTTTCGGTACTGGCGGTTCTCGTGATGGATTCGTCAGATTCGCCGATGCTGAGGCGGAGGACGTTGGGGAAGTCTTTGGGGTTGCGTGTGCCGGCGCCGTAGCCGATTTGATGGACGCGCATGGCGGGCTGCGGACCGAAGGTGGGTGCGAGGACACGGATAAGGGCGGCGCCGGTGGGGGTGACGAGCTCTTTTTCGATATGGGCGGAGTAGGTGGGGAGGCCGCGGAGCAGGTCGGCGGTCGCGGGCGCGGGAACGGGGAAGCGGCCGTGGGCGCAGTCGACCATTCCGCCGCCGACGTTGATCGGCGAGCAATGCCACTTATCTACTGCGAGGGCATGGATGCCGGCGGAGGCGGCGACGATGTCGACGATTGCGTCGACGGCGCCTACTTCGTGGAAGTGGATTTTTTCTATGGGGACGTTGTGGATTTTGGCTTCGCTTGCGCCGAGGAGTTCGAAGGCTCGGATGGCGGTTTGTTTGACGGCTGGAGCGAGGGGAGCGGCGTTGATCAGGTCGCGGATGACGGTGAGAGAGCGGCCGTGGGTGTGTTCGGGAGCGTGCTCGTCTTCGTGGGGATGAGTGTGGGCATGGCCGGTTTTGTGCTGGTGTTGGGTCTTGGGTAGATGTTGGTGGGTGTGGGTTTGCTGGTGGTTCGATGAGTCGTCTTCGGGGGAAGGCACGTTCGGTTGTTCGGCGAGTTTTGCGCCTTCGTAGACGTGAACCTTTGTGGAGGAGATTCCGCTGCGGTCTACCTTTTCTATCTTGAGGGTGGCGTTGAGGTTCAGGGCGGCGGTGGCCTGGTGGAGGATGGCGGGATCGAGGCCGGCGTCGACGAAGGCTCCGAGGAACATGTCGCCGCTGATGCCCGCGAAGCAGTCGAGGTAGGCGATTCGCATGAAGTTATTGTTTCATGGGTCGCCTGGACAGGGAGAGGTCTCTGCAGGATCATGGGTGCCCGGTTTTGGTGGGTTGCGGGTGAACGGTGACTGACCCCACGATACCCTGCGGACTTCGTCCTTCGGGGATCATGGGGCACCCAGGTTTGCGGCAAAAGATTTTCATGTCATGAAAGATGCAGATAGGTATAGACTGCTCGCGTTCCCGATTCCATTGCTTTACCGGCCCATGCATTGAGCGCCTCCCCGCGTCGTTTCGATGACTTGATGCGTGTTGCCGCCAATCTCGGTACCTGAACTGTTTCAAAAAGCCCAAGGAGGCTTGCACCATGAAAACGTTAACAGGGTTCTCGGCAGGGATGTGTCTGGTTTTTTCGGGCCTGGTTGCTGGTTTGGGCGTTGCGGCGGCGCAAGAGATGCCCGGGCCGCCGAAGGTGCTGGTTATCCAGCGTGAGGTGCTGAAGCCGGGAAGAGCCGGCGCGACGCACCTGAAGACGGAGAGCGCTTTCGTTCAGGCGATGACCGCGGCGAAGTGGCCTACGCACTACTTCGCGCTGGATTCCCAGTCGGGCGTGTCGCGGTCGCTGTTTCTTATCGGCTATCCATCGTTCGCGGCGTGGGAGAAGGACAACGCAGACATGGCGAAGAACGCAACGCTGTCGGCGGCCTTCGATCGCGCGGCTTTAGCGGATGGCGAGCAGTTGACCGAATTCAGTTCGGGCGCGTTCCTCTACAACGAGGAGGGCAGCCTTCGCGCGAACGTCGATATCCCCCACATGCGTTACTTCGAGATCTCCCAGTTCAGAGTACGTCCGGGACATGAGAAAGATTGGAACGAACTCGTGAAGATGTACAAGAGCGGCTATGACAAGGCCGTGCCCAACGGGCATTGGGCCATCTTCGACAGCATGTACGGCGTAGAAAACGGCGGTTTGCACCTGGTCTTCAACCCGATGAAATCGCTGGCGGAGGTCGATCAGAGCATGGGGGACTCAAAGAAGTTCGAGGCTGCAATGGGTGAGGCAGGAATGAAGAAGCTGTCAGAGCTGTCGGCGGCTTGTATCGAGTCGTCGCAGACGAACTTGTTCCAGTTCAACCCGAAGATGAGTTACCCGCCGGAGGAGTGGATCAAGGCCGATCCGGATTTCTGGAAGCCGACGATGACTGCTGCGGTGAAGAAGACGACGCCGTAGTGACTGGTGTGTTTTCTGGTTTGATTTGACGATCTCTCCCTCCGTTGCGATGCGATGGAGGGGGATTCGTTTTTGGCGGCTGGATTAGCGGGGTGCGGGAGTAATAGCGGACGGAGGGAGGACTTCGTTCATGCTGCCGGAGCGATAGCCTTCGGTGTCGAGGGTGACGTAGAGGAAGCCGAGAGGCTTGATGGCGGCGGTGATCTTTTCGAGGATGGGAAGAGCGAGGGCGCGGGAGAGGTCCTCGCGGGCGATTTCGATGCGGGCGAGGTCGCCGTGGTGGCGGACGCGGACCTTGAGGAAGCCGAGCGCGTGGAGGGCGGCTTCGGCCTGCTCGACCTGGGAGAGATTTTCGCGGGTGACGGGGCGGCCGTACTCGATGCGCGAGGCTAGGCAGGCAGAGGCGGGTTTGTCGGCGAGGGAGAGGTTGGCTTCGCGGGCTAGCTGGCGGATCTCTGATTTGGTAAGTTGCGCGGTGACCAGCGGCGCCACGGCGTGGTGTTGTGCTGCGGCTTGCTGGCCGGGGCGGAATTCGCCGCGGTCGTCGAGGTTCATGCCGTAGGCGATATGTTCGAAGCCGCTGGCTTCGCGGGCTTGCTCCATCTGGGTGAAGAGCTCGTCTTTGCAGTGGAAGCAGCGGTGGGCGTCGTTGCGCTGGT
>JAOAPF010000136.1 GCA_025462755.1 Edaphobacter sp. | reverse complement strand
CTGGTCCGCAACCCCGACGGCACCCTCACTCCAAAACTCGTCGAACTCCAGGCCTTTCCCTCCATCTTCGGCTATCAGGAACTCCTCGCCCATCAATACATCGACACTTTCAATCTCGACCCCAACCTGAGCTGTTATCTCGCCGACATAAACGAACAAACCTACTGGCAGCTCCTAAGTGACGTCATCGTCGGCGACCACGACCCCGAAAACGTAGTCCTCCTCGAGATCGACCCCGACCACCAGAAAACTCTTCCCGACTTCCACGTCTATGAAGACAAACTCCATATCGCAACCGTCGACATCGCCAAACTCCGCAAGCAGGGCAACCGCCTCTTCTATCAGCGCGATGGCCGCGAAGTCCCCATCCACCGCATCTACAACCGGGCCATCGTCGACGAACTCGAGCGCAAGAACATCCAGCTCCCCTTCGACTACCGCGATCCCCTCGACGTCGAATGGGCCGGCCATCCCAACTGGTACTTCCGCATCAGCAAATTCTCCCTGCCATTCCTCAACCACCCTTCCGTCCCCAAAGCCGTCTTCCTCGACGACTGGTTCGCCCAGCGCAACCTCGAAGGCCTTCCGCATCAACGCGAAAACCTCCTCCTCAAGCCGCTCTACTCTTTCGCAGGCAAAGGAATTCAGTTCGCCCCCACCGACCAAGACCTCAACGCTATCCCCGCCGCCGACCGGCATCTCTATCTTCTGCAGGAGCGAGTCGCCTTCGAATCCATCATCAAAACTCCCCACGGTCCCACCCAGGCCGAGATTCGCATCATGTATCTCTGGCCCGACGGCGCCTCCTTGCAACCAGTTATCGCACTCGTCCGCCTCGGCCGCGGACTCATGATGGGCGTCGACCACAACCGCGACCGCCAGTGGGTTGGCAGCTCCGCCGCACTTACCTCTCCCTTGTAGCCTGAATCTATAGAAAAATGTGGCACTGACTGTTGACTGGGGTACACTCCAGTGTGTTACTAAAGGGTTCAGCACGGGGCTGCATCCAACCGAAACAGAGTAAGAGGAGGGGCGTGTGGCTCAGTGGCAAATGCCAGTCGGAGACAATCCAGTTCGCACGGCAGTACGTTTTCCTATGAGACTCGCTATACGTCTGCAGACCGATGAGGGCGAAATGGAAGCTATGACAGAAAATATCTCCGCCAACGGCCTGCTCTTTGTCGGCGAACAGCTTCCACGCCTCGAAAGCAGAATTGAATTCACCATCGCGATGCCTTCTGCTGTCATGGGGACAGAGAAGGACGTCACCATACACTGCATCGGCCGGGTCGTGCGCCACTATTTGCAAGGTGGCCAGAAAAAAGCCGCTGCGGTGATCGACGAGTACTTTCTAAAGGCCTGAGAATATGACAGTAGTTAATTTTGATCTAAACCGCGGCAACGAAGAGGACGTTCCAGAGGAAAGCGCGGCACCGGTCGGCATTCGCATCATTCTCGCCGATTCGCAGGCCATCTACCGCGTAGGCATGAAGAAGGTCTTTGCCCTCGAAGACGATATTCGCGTCGTCGCCCAGGTCGAAACCCTCCCCAATCTCTACGCCGCGCTCCAGCGTTATCCCACAGACGTCGTCGTCCTCGAAGGACAACTCATCGCCGGCACCATCGACGCCATCCCCGAGCTCGTCCGTAAGCATCCCGAGGCGAAGTTGATTGTCCAGGTCAGCGAGGCCGACGAGGCCAACACCGTCGAGCTCTACCGCCGCGGCGTCCGCGGTGTCGTGCCACGCTCCATCTCCCCCGATCTCCTCGTCAAATGCGTCCGCAAGATCGCCGAGGGAGAGACCTGGATCGACAACCAGTCCATCAGCTGGGTCATCGAGGCCTATCGCTCCCAGGCCACCAGCCTCACCGATCCCAAGGTCCAGCCCAAGCTCTCCAAAAAGGAACTGGCCATTATCAGCTGCATCACACGAGGCATGCGCAACAAAGAAATCGCTTACCAGATCGGCACCACCGAGCAGGTCATCAAGAACTACCTGCGCAAGGTCTACGACAAGCTCGGCGTCTCCGACCGCCTGGAACTAGCCCTGTACTGCCTCCACCACGAGCTCCTGAAGAAGTACATGGTCGACACCGACCCCGCAATGCAGCCCCACAACGAGCCAATGCAGCCCCTCCGCGCCAAGATGTAAGTCAAGATGTAAGTCAGCCTACCCTTTGGGTGTGTCATTCTGAGCGGAGCGAAGAGCCCCCGTATTTTGCCTTTACTCTTGTTATTCTCTCTTCCAACCCAGAATCGTCACTTCGACCAAAGCTGTTCAGCTGTTGTGAACAGCACAGCGGAGCGAGCCGCGCAATATTTTTCAGGTCGAAGATGCAGCCGGAGCCTTCGCTGCTTGTGTCACTGCTGGAAAACTTATTGCTCCCGAAGCACATTCGCCGGATCGACATGCAGCGCGCGTCTCACCGGACCCGTGACCGAAAGCGCTCCGGTCAGCAGCAAAGTCAATGCAACCGCAGCCAGCACGAACGGATCCTGCGCCGTAGCCTGATAGACGATCGCCGAGAGCAGCCGGCTGGCAGCGACGCCCAGCACCATCCCGACAACCGACCCCGCGGCCAGCAGGAGGAGCATGCGGCCCAACGCTGCCGAGAGAATCTGCTTTGCCTGCGCCCCGAGCGCAACACGAATACTCAGCTCACGCATCCGCTTGCTGACCGTGTAGGAGGCGAGCCCGAAGGTGCCCGCGATCGAGAGCAGAAGTCCAAACGCCCCAAAAAGACCGAGAGCGACAGTAGCTACCTGGGATGGAAAGAAGTTCATTGCCAGCTGGCTCTTCCACTCACTCGATTCTCGAATAGGAATGGTGGGGTCAAGATCGCGAACCAACTTCCGCACGGCCGTTTCCATACTGGCCGTGTCGCCCTGCGACCGGACGATGATCGATGTTGCCGTACTCGCCTGCTGCGAAATCGGGTAGAACGCCGCCGCTTGCGGATCTTCACTGAACGACAGGTATCTGCCATCGGCCACGATACCTACAATCTGGATCTGCACGCCGTGCCGGTTCTTGAAATAGCGCCCTACGCCCTGGTCGGAGTGGAACAGGTGACGCACAAGCTCCTGATTCACCACCGCAACCGCCGGCGTCTTCGTCGTGTCGGTAAGGCTCACATCGCGCCCCGCGAGCAGAGGTGTTCCCGCAGCGCTGAAGTATCCCGGAGACACATCAAAGACGTACGTGTCGAATACCTTGTTTGAAGGTTTGAAGTCGGTAGTTTCCTGCGTGAAGACAGAAGTCGTCGATACGTCGCCGAAGGGCGGGGTATTTGCGTAGCCTGCAGCTTTCACTCCAGGAAGTTGCAAGACCCTCTCCAGCAGTCGCCGTTGGAAACGGTCGGCAGCCTCGCTCGAATAGCCGGCCTGGCTCAGTTCGAACTTCGTCAGCACAGCATGCTCCGGCTTGATACCCAGGTCCATCTTCATGGCTCTGCCCAGGCCGCGCAGCGAGACAAAAGCAGCCGTGATAGTGACGCAGCATAGCGCGATCTGCGCCGCCAGCAGCACATCGCGCAGCGCCCAGCGCCGCCCGCCTGCAGAGCGTTGGCCTCCGCCGTTCTTGATCGCCTCATTCGGATCGGCCTTGAAGATCTGCCGCAGAGGCATCACGCCGAACAACACGCCGGAAAAAACCGAAATCAGCAACGCCAGCACGATCAACGATGGCTG
>JAOAPF010000132.1 GCA_025462755.1 Edaphobacter sp. | reverse complement strand
CCACGGCGACATCCTCGACACCGCCACCCGCCAGCGCTGGACCGACCGCCTTGCCCGAGCCGCAAAGTTCCTCGACACCTTCATCACCGTCGAAACCGGCAACATCAACTATCCCGTCACCTCCTCCCACTGCTTCGCCCTCTGTGCCCAGGTCCTCGGCGACCACCACTACAACGACCGAGCCCACGCGCTAGCTCACGCAACCGTCGACTACTTCACCCCCAACAATCTCCTCTTCGGCGAAGGCCACCCACAAACTGCCACCACCCCCAGGCACTGTCGCCCCGTCGACCTCGGCTACAACGTAGAAGAATCCCTCCCCGCCCTCGCCCAATACGCTCTCCTAACCAACGACAAGCCCGTCCTCGACCACACCATCGCCGCCCTCCGCACTCACATGGAGTTCATGCTCCCCGACGGCGCCTGGGACAACAGTTGGGGCTCCCGCAACTACAAGTGGAGCTGGTGGGGCTCCCGCACCAGCGACGGCTGCCATCCCGCCTACGTCCTTCTCGCCCAGCACGAACCAAAGTTCCTCGAAGTAGCCCATCGCAACCTCGAACTCATGTCCACCTGCACCCACAACAACCTCCTCTACGGCGGCCCCGACTACTTCGCCCACGGCGACCAGCCCTGCATCCACCACACCTTCACCCACGCAAAATCCCTCGCCACCGTCCTCGACAGCAACGTTGCACAACTCACACCCTCACCCCGCCTCTCCCTACCCCGCGACGAACCCTATGGCCTCAAGTCCTATCCCGAAATCGCCACTCACCTCGCCGCCATCGGCCCCTGGCGAGCCACCGTCACCGGCTACGACTTCGAATACATCGAGCGAGTCCAGTCCGGCGGCGGCGGAGCATCCGGCGGAGGCCACGCCTCAGGCGGCGCTCTCTCCCTCCTCTATCACCAAACCCTCGGCCCCATCCTCACCGCCAGCATGACCGAATATCAGCTCATCGAAATCTCCAACCAACAAGTCCACCTCGACAAACCCCACATGCCCCTAACCCCACGAATCGAGTCCACCGGCAAACAAACCTACACCAGCCTCAGCGACTTCGAAGCCAACGTCATCCCGCACTACGAACAAGTAGGCGCCGCCCAGCTAATCCACTTCGATGCAAAAGGCCGCCTTCTCACCGCCTCCCACCAACCCCCACACACCGGCGAAGCCCGCTACCAACTCACCTATAGCCTCACCCAATCCGCCGTCGAAATCCGAGCGACCGCGGAAGCCACTGCCGATACTCCACTCCAGTTCATCCTCCCCGTCATCTCACGGTCCAGCGAAGCAGTCACGCAACCCGACCCCAAAACCATCCGCATCGAAAAACCAAACGGCACACTAACCGTCAGCACCAACGCTCCTCAAGGCTTTCCTCCCATCCCAAAAGAGCGCACCTTCAACCTGGTCCCCGGCTTCGAAGCCATCCCTCTCACAATCTCCATGCAACCCGGCCAGCAGATACAAATTCACCTGGAGCTGTCGTCGAAAAGCTAATCATGTCCAACCGAAATCCGGCCTGCCCAAGCGGTCTACAATCGCTACACCGTACAGCAACACGTCAGGAGCCAGCTTCTGCCCTGTTTGGCTGCTCACGCGCATCAACATCTCCTAGTTATTGCCTCGCACCCGTTCGTCAACGACTCGCTAATGCACGAATCCAATCCGGAGATCGCCGATGAACCGTAACAACGTACGCGCCGTGTGGCCCGCAGCAATACTTTTCTTCGCCCTCCATCTGCTCCACGGGCAAGACATCACCGGCAACTGGCAGGGAACACTCAATACAGACAAGGAAAAACTTCGCGTCATCCTGCAAGTCGAAAAAGGTGAAGGGGCCTCCTTGAAAGGCACTCTCTACAGCATCGACCAAACCCCCGATGGCATGCCTGTCACGGCATTCTCTCTCAGCGACGGCACCACAAAATTCTCCGTAGACCCCTTCCACATCTCCTACGAAGGCAAGCTCGCATCCGACGGCAACACTATCGCCGGAATCGTCACTCAGGGCAAGCCAACTCCCCTCACCTTCGAGCGCGCCACCAAGGCAACCGCATGGCAGATCGATTCGTCGCCGCACAAAGTCCAGCTCACCACGGTCGAAGGCAATATCAAGCTCGAAGTCCTCGACTGGGGCGGCACCGGCCGTCCCCTCGTCCTCCTTACCGGTCTCGGTAACGCCGCCCACGTTTACGACAAATTCGCCCTCAAGCTCACTCCCAACTACCACGTCTACGGCATCACCCGTCGCGGCTTCGGCGCCTCATCTGCTCCCACTCCAACCCCCACCAACTACAAGGCCGACCGCCTCGGCGACGACGTCCTCGCCGTCATCGATGCCCTCCATCTCGACCGCCCCATCCTCGTCGGACACTCCATCGCCGGCGAAGAGCTCAGCTCGATCGGTACCCGCCACCCCGAGAAAGTTGCCGCTCTCATCTATCTCGATGCCGGCTACCCACACGCCCTCTACGACAAGGTTCACGGAGCCCTTCTAATCGACGCCATTGAGGTCCGCGAACAGATCAACCAGTTGTTCGCCGGCAAGCCTCCCGCCGACGAGAAGCAGCTCATTGACGATCTACTCGTTAACCTCCAGTTGCTCCAAAAAGGCCTCCAACAACAGCAACAGGATATGCAAGCCGTTCCGCCGCCTCCACCGCCGGCCCATCCGTCCGCTCCTCCGCCCGCGGTCGTCGCCATCAGAGAAGGTGTGCAGCGCTACGACACCATCAAAGGCGTTCCCATCCTCGCCATCTTCGCCGTTCCACACGATCTGGGCGGATTTATGAAAGACAAACCCCAGCTCCGCGCCGCCATGGAGGCCATCGACGAGCGCACCACCAGCAATCAGGCCAGCGCCTTCGAGACCCAAGTTCCCAACGCAAAAGTCATCCGCATCCCACACGCCAACCATTACCTATTTCGCTCGAACGAGGAAGACGTTCTACGAGAGATGAACGCCTTTATCGCAACGCTGCCTAAGGCCCAGGAGTGAAATCCCTCAGCTCCTGCACCGTCTTAGCATCCATCTGCACCAGCATCGCCACCACCAGCTCCACCGTCTGGTCGAAATCCTGCCGGTTCACAATCCCGTTGTGCGAATGCGTATACCTCACCGGCACCACTAAATTAATCGTCGGCGCCCCGCCATTCATCGTCTGCATCTCCGCAGAATCGTCCCCGTACCCCTGCACCAGATCCGACTGCAGCGGCAACCCCTTCGCCGCCGCGGTCTTCTTCGTAAACGCCACCATCTTCCGGTTCGCAATCGTGCTCGAGTCATACAAAAACATCCCCGGCCCCGCGCCCAGCTTCACCTGCGTCTCCTCCGGCCTGTCTCCCGGAACATCCCCCGTAATCCCGCCTTCAATCGCAATCCCGATATCCGGCTTCACCACATTCACCGCCGCCCGCGCCCCCCTCAGCCCAACCTCCTCCTGCGTCGTCGCCACAAAAAACAGTTGGTTCGCATGCGGCATCGAAGCCGTCCGCCGCATCGCCTCAATCAGCACCGCACATCCAATCCGGTCATCCCAACCCTTCCCCAGATAATTCCCGCTCCCATTCATCACCAGAAACGGCGAATCCGGCACCACCGGATCACCCGGCTCCACGCCCATCGCCGCAGCCTCCGCAGCATTCTTCGCGCCAATATCCAGAAAAACCGATTCCCGCGGAAATACCTTCGTCCGCTCCTCCGGCGTAATCACATGAATGTCGCGAATCCCCGTCACGGCATGAACCGGCCCCTTCGATCCGATGATGATCCACCGCTGATCCACCAGAGCCTGATCCAGCCATCCACCCAGCATCTGCATCGTCAAAAAGCCCGTCGGCGTCACCCGCCGCACCATCCCGCCCAGCTCATCCATATGCGCGTCGATCATGATGCGCGGCCCTGTCTTTCCCTGTTGCGCAATCACCGACCCCATCCCGTCATATCGAATCCCTTCCGTAGCCAGCGGCTTCATCTCGCCAACCATAATCGCCCGCACCGGCTCCTCCGCCCCCGGAGGCCCCGCCGCATTGGAAAGCTTCTCCAGCAGACCAACCACCCGGTCCCCACTCTGACCCATTGCCACCTGTCCGCCAACCCCCACAGCAACCACAAAAACAAAATTCCTCACCCAACGAAGAGAGCTATGCATACGCGGAATATATCACCGCCCAAAACCAACCTCGCCCGCAAATCCCACCCGTCATCAACCTGCTACGCTTAACACCAATGCCCCTCCAGCCCTACCTCAGGCGAATCATCGAAGGCCACGAAACCCTGTCCCGCGCCGACTCCGCACAGCTCCTCCAAACCATCCTCCGCGGCGAAGCCACCGAACTCGAACTCGCCGCCCTCCTCGGCTCTCTCGCCACCCGAGGCCCCGCCGCCACCGAAATCGCCGGCTTCGTCGACACCATGCGTTTAGCCGCCACCCCCATTCCACTCAGCGACGCCGAGCGAAGCGTACTAACGGACACCTGCGGCACCGGAGCCGACTCCAGCGGCACCTTCAACATCTCCACCGCCGCCGCCCTCGTCGCCGCCGCCGCCGGAGCCACCGTAGCCAAACACGGCAACCGTGCCGTCACCTCGCAGTGCGGCTCCGCCGACGTCCTCGAAGCCCTCGGCATCCCCGTCGACCTCTCCCCCGCCGACGGCGCCGCCTCCCTCCGCAAACATCACTTCGCCTTCTTCCACGCCCCATCGCTCCACCCCGCAATGAAGGCCGTCATGCCCGTCCGCCGAGCCCTCGGCATCCGCACCATCTTCCATCTCGTCGGCCCCCTCTCCAACCCCGCCGGAGCCTCCGCACAGGTCATGGGCGTCTACGCCCCGCATCTCGTCCCTCTCGCCGCCGAAGCCATGGTCCTCCTCAGCACCCGCCACGCCTTCGTCGTCCACGGCGACACCGGCCAAGGTGGAGGCGGTATGGACGAGTTCTCCATCTCCGGCCCCAGCCACCTCGCCGAGGTCCACAACGGCATCGTCACCCTCTCCACCATCACCCCCGAAGACGTCGGCCTCAATCGCGCCCCCATCGAAACCCTTCAGGGCGGCGACGCTCGCACGAACGCCCAAATCCTAACCGCCATCTTCTCCGGCGAACGCAGCCCCCGCCGCGACATCGTCCTCCTCAACGCCGCCGCCGTCCTCGTCACCGCCGACCTCGCCCCCGACCTCCCCACCGGCATCGCCCTCACCGCCAAAACCATAGACTCCGGCTCCGTAACCGAACTCACCAATCGGCTATCCAGATCGAAAGAACAAGTCAGAACCGAAAAACTGGGTGACTGATCCTCTGAGAACTGATCGCCTAATCTTCCCCCACGAAGCAATACTCAGCTAAAGTCGCCCACAAGCATTCTGCTATTGCTCCACGGAACCCCAGGCCGCACCATCGCGTACTATCTCTCAGCAACTCATAGGAGTAGCACCCAAAATGTCGACCTACCCACCACCAACCTCTTCCCTCGACCCAGGCCTTGTCACCACTGCCCTCGAAATCCCCGGCCACCGCGTCGTTCGCAACATCGGCGTCGTCCGCGGCATCGTCGTCCGCTCCCGCAATCTCTTCGGCACCATAGGCGCCGGTCTCCAGACACTCGTCGGCGGCGACATCACCATCTTCACCGAGCTCTGCGAAAAAACCCGCCAGGACTCCTACGCCATGATGACCCTGCACGCTGCCCAGCTCGGTGCCAACGCCGTCATCGCCTTCCGTTACGACGCAAACGAACTCATGAACGGCGTCACCGAAGTCCTCGCCTACGGAACCGCCGTCGTCGTCGAAAAGATCTAAATCAGGCCAAGACAAGCTAAGATCGCAAGGTTCGTCATCTCGATCACATGAGGTGAGAAATGGCGTTACTTGTTCGAGGCGTCGCACCCCTGTTGTTCGTCTACGACATGCCCACCTCGGTACGTTTCTACCGCGACATGCTCGGCTGCGAAATCGTAACCACCTCCCCAGCTCTCGGCAAAGATCACTTCCATTGGGCGCTGCTCCGGCTTGGAGGAGCAGAGCTAATGCTCAACACAGCCTTCGAGTCCAGCGAAGATCGCCCATCGAAACCAGCCGTCGCCCCAACCGCCGATTACCGCGATATCTGGCTCTACTTCAGTTGCCCCGATATAGATGGCGCCTTCCAGGAATTACAAAGCAAGGGCGTCGAGGCAGAAGAGCCCGTCGTCACCAACTACGGCATGAAGCAGATGCATCTCTATGATCCCGACGGATACAGACTCTGCTTCCAATGGTCAGCCAAAGCTTGAAAACAGCCGCTGCGGTTGCCTTTCTGGTTGTCATCCCCGCAGAGGATCTGCTATTGCGTCCCCAAGCCGCCAGCCCCTAACCCCTACTCCCTTGCCTCAAACACCATATTGAACGGAGTCTCCGCAGCCTTGCGGAAATGCCTAAATCCACCACCCCGAGCAACCTTCTCCAATCTCGCCGGACCAGCCTGCGCTCCCAGCCCCAACCCCACCTCCTGCGCGAGCGAGCACGGCACACACACCGTAGCCGAAGCCGAATAAAAAATCCGCCCAATCGGATTATGGTTCGCCGCCGCGTCGTCATTCGCAAACGGCTCCACAATCATCCACGTCCCGCCCGGCGCCAGCGTCGTCTTCACATGTCCCGCCGCACCTACCGGATCGCCCATGTCATGCAGGCAATCGAAGAACGCGACCAGATCATAGTCCTTCCCGGGAAAGTCCTTCGCCGCCGCAACCTCAAACGTCACCCTGTCCTCCACGCCCGCCGCCTTCGCCTTCTCCCGAGCCTTATCAATCGACGGCCCATGATAATCAAACCCAAAGAACTTCGAATTCGGATACGACTTCGCCATCAGCAGCGTCGACGCGCCAAGCCCGCAGCCGATATCCGCTACGCGAGCTCCCGCCTTCAGCTTCGCCTGCACGCCCTCCAGCGCCGGAATCCAGCTCGCCAC
>JAOAPF010000130.1 GCA_025462755.1 Edaphobacter sp. | reverse complement strand
CTTCTGCTCGCCTGCGCCAACCTCGCCAACCTTCTGCTCGCGCGCTCCGCAGCCCGCCAGCGCGAGATGTCCGTTCGCCTCGCCCTCGGAGCCAGCCGCTCCCGCGTCCTCCGTCAGGTATTGACCGAAAGCCTCCTCCTCTCCTCGCTCGGAGGCATCGCCGGTTTCGCCCTCGGCTACCTCGGTCGCAACATCATCCCGCACCTGCTCTCCTCCGCCTGGCGCCCCGCGCCCCTCAACGCCCGATTCGACCTTCGCATCTTCGCCTTCACCGCCACAGTCTCCATCCTCACCGGCATCCTCTTCGGCCTCGCCCCCGCATGGCAAGCCACTCGCACCGACGTCAACACCGCGCTCAAGGACGCCGCCTCTTCCGCCACCCGCCGCCGTAAAGGCCTCGCCGGCAAATCCATCATCGTCTTCCAGGTCGCGCTCTCCATGCTCCTCGTTGTCGGAGCAGGTCTCTTCGCGCGCACACTGATCAATCTCAACACCACCAGCCTCGGCTTCGACCCCCACAACCTCCTGCTCTTCAACATTCAGGCCCCGCCCACCCGCTACCCCGCGCCACAGAACATCGCCCTCCACCAGCGCATCGAAGATCGCCTCGCCGAAGTTTCCGGCGTCGAGTCCGTCACGCTCGTCGAGAATCCCCTGCTCGCCCACAATATCTCCAACGCCCCCTTCCAACCCACGGGTCAGCCCAAACCTACAGGCGACGATCGTTATCGCGACCGCAACATAGTCGGCCGGAACTTCTTCGAGACCTACCGCATCCCCATCCTCTATGGCCGAAGCTTCGGCCCAACCGACACCGCAACCTCTCCGCTCGTCGCCGTCATCAACCAGAGTCTTGCCCACAGCGTCTACCCGAACGTCGATCCTGTCGGCAAAACCTTCGTCACGGAACTGGATCGGGACGATCCTGAGACCATCTTTCAGATCATCGGTGTCTCCGCCGACGCCAAATACGATCGGCTCCAGGGAGATCCGCCCCCTGCCTTCTACACCCTCTACGGCCAGGCCAAAGGGGAACAGTTCATCACCTACACCATCAAGACGCAACTCTCTCCCGCCGCCATCCTCCCCGCTCTCCGCAATGCCGTCGAGTCCATCGACAAGGACCTCCCCCTCCGCGACATCCGCACCCAGACCGAACAGATCGACGCCAGCATCTCGCAGCAGCGCCTCTTCGCTACCCTGACCGCTGGGTTTGGCATCCTCGCTCTCATCCTCGCCTGCATCGGCATCTACGGCATCATGGCCTACAACGTCGCTCGCCGCACCAGCGAGATCGGCATCCGCATGGCTCTCGGCGCCCGCACCCGGCAGGTCTTGTTCATGATCCTTCGCGAAAGCTCCTGGCTCGCAATCCTCGGCATCGCATCTGGTCTCATCGCCGCCATCGCCCTGACTCGCTTCGTCAGCAGCATGCTCTACGGCCTGAAGCCCTCAGACCCAACCACCCTCATCACAGCCGCCGTGATCCTCTTGGCACTCGCCATCGCAGCAGCCTACGGCCCAGCCCGCCGCGCCGCACGCATCGACCCCATGCAGGCCCTGCGTCACGAGTAGACGACTTCACAGCCCGCCCTGGCATCTTCCCGGGCAATGCTCTCAGATGTGCCGCTCACTTCCGGCCCTTTCACGCAAACAAGTCGCAGAGTGCCGGAACTCAACACGCCGGAGCCCACACACTAAGCCAGCATTACCTCGTCGCCAGCAACGTTCCCGGCCGAAAGCACGACAAAAAACTGATCAAGATATTTTTCAAAAAGTTGGCATCTTTTCAGCGCCCAAAAGCCAGCATGCAGCGCACCACGTTTTGCCACGCAATCCACCACAAACTCACCACAAAAAACCCACCGCTGCACACCACATTTGCCAAAACCACCCTTAAAAACACCAGCAAACAGCGGCTTTCGCACGCACCAGCCCACGCCCAGATTTTTTCTGAAAATTATGCAGAATTCTTGGAAGGATTCCGCATTCCCAACACATGGAAATCCTTCAGCCCAGCCTTCAGCACATAGACCAGACGGTTGTTCCCGTTAGGATCCGTCGGCCTCAGGAAAAAGCCCGTCTCCAGTACAAAATCCTTGGTATTGCTGATGATTCCCTCAATCATCTCGCCGTCGTAAAAGTACACCCGCACCCACAGGCCCGCCACAATCGGCGCATGTTCGTGAAAATGAAGAGCTCGATGACGAAGGTCCCCGTCGAAGGTCTTGACGAAGAAGACAGCCTTCGCGTCTTTGGTTGAGACATCTTCGATCGTCTCGGAGTCCAGCAATTTCAGCCGAATCGAATCAAGCGGATACATCGGATCGTTGCGCAGCAACTGTTCGATCGATCCCAGTTCGCTCGGCTCCACCAGCCCCCGGACGGCATGGTTCTCATATCGGACAACGACGCGATAACTTTCTGATGTTTCTTTGTCGTTCCGCTTCGGCACTAGGACGCGTGGTTCCGCGGGGACAGGTCGTACTGCTTGATCTTGTACAGGAGCGCCTTGTAGCTGATTTGCAGATCGTTTGCTGCGGCCTTCCTGTTCCATCCAACACCCTCCAACACCTGTGCAATTGCCGTCGATTCTGCATCACCCTTCAGGTTGCGGACCATCGCCTTAAGTCCGGCGCCGTTTGACGTCTCCTGGGCCGCTGTCGCCGCAGCGCCCTGGTACGCGGTGGAAGGAGAAAGCTCCTCGACGATCGACTTCTCATCTCCAAGCACCAGGTAACGGTTGATGACGTTCTCCAATTCACGCAGATTGCCAGGCCATGGGTGCTGGTCCAGCACGCTTAGCAGGTTAGCAGAGAACTGCAGCGGTTCCCGGCCATAGCGCTTGGCCCCCTTGCGCATGAAGTACTCCGACAGGACCGGAATCTCCTCGCGACGCTCCCGGAGCGGGGGAATGCTCAAGGTGAAGCCGTTCAGGCGATAGTACAGATCCTCGCGGAAGGTCTTGTTCGCCATCGCCTCTTTCATGTTGATATTGGTGGCGGCGATCACCCGGACATCGACTTTCATCGGCGACCGGCTGCCCAGACGCGAGAAGGTTCCATCCTGCAACACCTGCAGCAGCTTGGCTTGCAGCATGGCGGGCATCTCGCCGATCTCGTCGAGAAAGATTGTTCCACCCGTGCAAACTTCGAACTTTCCGGGCTTGGTCTTCACCGCGCCGGTAAACGCGCCCTGCTCATAACCAAACAACTCGCTCTCCAGCAGATCGGCTGGCACAGCCGCGCAGTTGACCTTCAGGAAGATATTCTGGCTGCGAGCGGACATCTTGTGGGTGTAGAGCGCAAGGATCTCCTTGCCGGTGCCGCTCTCTCCCAGGATCAGTAGTGGTATATCGGCGCGGGCCACGAGAGCAGCCTGAGCTTCCAGATCGCGCATCCGCTTGCTTGAACGCACAAAGGAGTGCGTTTCATTGAGCGGAATCTCCTTCAGAGCATCGGCTGCCGGCACGTTCTTGTCGGCGGATGCAAGATGCTCTTCAATTGCTTGCTCCACATCGCTGCCGGTAAACGGCTTCATCACGATGCCGCGAACTCCAAGCCGAATCACCATCTCCAGATCCCGCAATTCGGCCGAGCAAGACAGGACGATAACAGGAAGGTGCGGCTTGGTGCACCGAATGTGAGTCAACAGGGGAAGTGGATCGCGGCTCGTATGCAATGCGACCAGAAGGAGATCGGGCTGCTCGGCCTTTTCCAGCCGATCGAGCAGGGCTTGCTCCTCTGAAAATAGATTGAGGGAGTACTGAGACCCAAGGGTCAACCGAAGATAATCGAGCACAGCAAGATCCGGCTCCAGGATGAGAATCTGGGCTCGCGACCTGACACTCGACCTCAAGGCAGAGACTGGATACGACAGCGCAGCTGACATACAAATACCCCTATTTCGCCAATTTGAATCCTGTTGCCCAACCTGGCGATGATTCTGAACCCGACTCCATCTCGAATTCCGACCAACTCATATAGTGCTCATCAATGCTAAGTCGCCGCGAAGTGGGGAGTCTTCACAACTTCTTCCTTGCGAATTCTAGATTGTTCAATGTCACTTTGGCATAAAAATGTTAAGAACTTTGCTGACAAAAGAGATAAAGGTTTTCCACTCATCATCCCGAGTAGGCCTAGCTTACATGGTTGTCGGCGTATTAGAACGAAAAAAAAGGGATAATTTTTCGGCAGGTTACTTTGGTTGTAGAAAGCTCCTGACCTCGTAATTTCAACCAAAATCGCAATTTTTGACCTGCGGCAAAGGTCTCCTGGTGTATAAAATCGCTCCTCTAGGTCTAAAATATCCTCGGATTTCTGTTTTGGCATCTTATGATTGGTGCTCAACGTGCAGCGTGAAGAATATTGCAAACTCTGCGGTTCTGCTCAAACGCCGATAGGAAAAAATGACCTTGGTTTACAACGCCGAATCCGCTGCCTCTCTCAACCTCCCGCCGCTAGATATTATTTTCGGGAAAACAGCCGCAATGCAGGCGGTTCGAAACAAGCTGGAGCGGGTTGCGGAGACTGATGTCCCCGTCCTCATCCAAGGCGAGAGCGGCACCGGCAAAGAGATTTGCGTGCGGCTCCTGCATGCCTTCTCCATGCGTGCCCGCGGCTCTCTGGTCAAGGTGAGCTGTCCCGCAATCCCTCATTCGCTGCTTGAGACCGAGCTGTTTGGCTACGAAAAGGGCGCTTTTACGGGCGCCATGTCGACCAAGCTCGGCCGCGTCGAGCAGTCTGACAACGGCACGCTCTTTCTGGACGAGGTCGGCAGCCTCGATCTGGCCGTTCAATCCAAGCTGCTGCAAGTGTTGCAGGACGGTACCTTCGTCCGAGTGGGCGGCCATGAACCCCGCTCAATCGCAACCCGGCTTGTCTCGGCCTCCAACAGTGATCTACGCAACCAGGTTGAGGATGGAACCTTCCGGCTGGACTTCCTTTTCCGTATCAATGCAGTGACCATCAACCTGCCACCGCTACGTCAACGGATCGCAGACCTGCCGATTCTGATTGACTACTTCATCGACCACTATGCAAAGGTTTTCCATAACACACCGGAATTGCTCTCCAGGAGCGCCGTACGCCTGATGCAGAACTACCACTGGCCGGGTAACATCCGCCAGCTTGAGAATCTCATCCGCAGTTACGTGCTGATTGGGAGCGAAGAAGCACTTGTGGCGGAGTTAATGCCGGAGACACCCCGGGGTATCGTCACTGAGATCGACCTTAGCGAGCCGGTCTCGCTCAAGCACATTACCAAGAAGGCAACCCAGGACCTCGAACGCCAGATCATCCTCAAGGTGCTCCAGGAAAACAGCTGGAACCGGCAAAAGACGGCAAAGTGGCTTCAAATCAGCTATCGGTCTCTGCTCTACAAGCTGAGTGAAGTCGGTATGCCGGAGGTACCGCCGCGGCCGCTTCGCATTCCCCATCTGGTCAAGAAAGAGGAGCGGACGCTCAAGCCGGCTCTCTCGTCGCGCACCCGAATCTATTGATCTCGGCTGATCCTGACTGCTCTCACGCTGAAGGCCGGCGACAGCCTCGACGAGTTAGCCGCAAGGGTGTTCTCCGTCACCGCCTCTGGGATGAACAGGGCGATGCGCTTCGTTTTGGTGGAGGGATCAGCCTCGCCACCAGATTTATTGCGCGCCCTGCCGCCGCAGGATCGTCTTCACCGTCTCGAACATGATCAGCAGATCGAGCCCGAGAGTCATGTGTTTGATGTAGTACAGATCGAACTCCAGCTTTTCGCGGGCCTCAGCCAACGATGCTCCATACCCATAACGCACCTGCGCCCATCCCGTCAGTCCCGGGCGAATCATATGACGAAGGTTGAAGTAGGGAATCTGCTCGGAGAGCCAGGGCACGAACTCAGGCCGTTCCGGGCGCGGACCGACGAAGCCCATATCGCCGCGCAGCACATTCCATAGCTGCGGCACCTCATCGAGCCGCGTCTTTCGCATGAACATTCCGACGCCTGTCACCCGCGGATCGTCCTTGGTCGCCCACTTCGCTCCGGCCGCCTCCGCATCGGTCCGCATCGTACGAAATTTGAAGACACTAAAGTTTTTGCCGCCAAGGCCCACTCGCGTCTGACGGAAGAAGATTGGCCCCGGAGAAGAAAGCCGGACCATCAGCACGACGAACGGGAAAAAAGGGAGAAACAGAAGCAGTCCAACTGCCGCCGTCAACGTCGACACGATGCGGCGCGCAATCTGCTGTGACGGTTTCACCCGAAACCCTTCACTATAGATAAAGCTGCTTGGGTGCAGGCCATCAAGGTGCAGCTTACCGGTCAGGCGCTCAAGAAGGGTTCCCGCCTCTTCAATCACCACTCCATTGAATCGCAGCTTGAGCAGTTCGTTCACCGGAAACTCACCGCGCCTGTCTTCGAGGGCGACAATCACCCGGTCGACACCCGGCTTGGGCCCGGAAAATCTCTCCAGAGCAGCATTGAAGGCCTCTTTGCGCTCGTTCTTGTCGGCCAATACGCCATCCCAACCGACAACATGCAGGCCCGCATCCTTTCGCATCCGGAGCAGTTCCACGATCGCCTGGGCTCGTGCTCCAGCCCCCAGAACATACACTCGTTCCCGGAACATCTCCCTGCCGATGATCCATTCGTACGCACTGCGCCAGGCCACCAGCGCCACGGTAAGAAATACGAGCCCCAATAACAAAACGTAGTGGGCGATATCAATTTCTGGAAATTTATAAATGATCGCGGAGAGCAGGAAGGAGAGAAACCCGAGAACCAGCAAGAGACGAAAGTAAATCTCCCAGCGCGCTGAGATGCGCTGCGGCTCGTAGAGATCGAAATAATACGAACAGAGAAGAGTCAGAATGGTCAGCCCGAGGATCTTCAGGCCGCCGTATTCGTAGTTCAGGACGAGATAGGTGTCCGGTCCCAGCAGCAATACCGTCGCCAGTAGGAAGCAACCACTGACAATCAGTGCCTCACATAACAGGAGAACGATGGTGCGTGTGGGGTAGTACACGTTGAACAGCCGGATCATCGTTCCAATCGCTCCCTGTTACTGCGCGGTGCCGTCATAACCGTAGTAGCCGCCGACCTCCGGCGTCTCCTGCACGGCATTGAGCACAAAGCCCAAAATTTTCGAGGCCTTTAACTCACTTTGCGCACGTTGCGCAACGGGAAATTTCGTCACCCCTCCACGGGCGACCAGGAGGACACCATCGCACCATCGGGCAAGGTTCACGGCATCGGAAACCGGCAGGACCGGCGAAGAATCCACAATGATCCAGTCGAAGTGCGGCGACGCCTGACGGATCAATTCACCGAATCGCGGGCTGCCGGAAAGATCAGCCGCTTTGTCCCCGCCATTTCCGCCCGCAATAAAGGTCAGGTTGGGCAGACTCGGGGCCGTTCCTGCGGTTGGCGTCTGTAACGCCCCAGGCCGCTGCATCACCTCCAGAATGTCTGCTTTTCCCGCAAGATAATCGGCCAGGCCCGGATGCGACTCGCAACCCAGGATCTGGTGCAGGGTATACCTACGCATGTCGCCGTCGATCAGGAGCACCTTGCTGTTCTTATGCCGCGCCAGACTCAGTGCCAGATTGGTCGAGATAAAGCTCTTGCCCTCCTGCGGCACACCGCTGCTCACAAGGATCGTCTTCAGGGGACTGATGTCGCGAAGCTCAAAGATCCGCGAGCGCAGGCTGCGAAACTGCTCGACAGCAGGCCCCCGCTCCAGCAATGCTGGCAGTTGCGGCAGAGAGAGGGCCCAGGGCCGCGTTGGAATCCGGCTCAGGTCAAGGGAGTCTCCACCCAAACGTCGCGTGGACGGCTCCGGGTAGGGCTCAGTGACGATTGGTGCGTCGGCGAAGCGCGGTGTAGCGAACACATCGTCGGGCTCGGCCACTGTCGTGGTCATCGTTGCGCTGGCTGGTTGGTCCTGCATGTCCAATTCGGGTTCGCGCCGATCCAACTTCCGCTCGGATTCTGCTTTCTGGAGTGCTTCGTAAATTCGGCTCATCGATCTTGCCTTCCTGGAGTCTCTTTGCTAAAGCCTGCCATAAAATTGTTTTCCGTCACGGACCGGGGTGAAGGCGATCCTCCGTTGCCCAATGCGGCCGAGGAGACCATGAAGGGCTGCGTCTCCAATTCCAACTCCGCCGCCACGCTTTCCACCATCGTCGCAGTCACCTGCTGAACCTGCTCCACATACGCGAGGATCAGGGAGTGCTCGCACAGCAAATTAATGAGGCGGGGAATTCCCCGGCTGCAGCGGTGGATCAACTCCAGCGCCTCGACAGAGAACAGCTGCCAGCTCGCTCCCGCGATCCGCAAACGCTCGGTGACATAGGCGTGGGTCTGATTTTCAGTCAACGCCTGCGTCCTGCACCATAACGAAACCCGCTGCCGCAACTGCCGCACGCTTGGGTGGCGTAGCTTTTCTTCGAGCTCCGGCTGTCCGGAGAGAACAATCTGCAATAACTTCTCCGACGAGGTTTCAAGATTGGTCAGCAAGCGAATCTCTTCGAGCAGCTCCCACGAGAGATTCTGTGCCTCATCGACTACCACTACACATGTCTCTTCCATGCGGAAGCGCTCGATTAACCAGCGGTTCAACTGCAGCAGCATGCCTGATTTCGTCCGGGTGGCGGGGATAAGCCCGAAATCCGTAAGCACAAATTCCAGAAAGTCCAGCACATCCAGCCGCGGATTGAAAACGAACGCCGTCGACACCCGGCGACTGCTGAACGAGGCCAAGGCCCGCCGCAGCAGCGTCGTCTTCCCGGTCCCCACCTCACCGGTAAGCACGGTGAAACCCTTTCGCGCAGAGATCCCATACTCCAGGCAGGCAAGCGCCTCACGCGTGTGCGGCATCATATAGAGAAAACGCGGGTCGGGACTGGTTCCAAACGGGCTACTTTGCAGTTTGAAAAAGCTTTTATACATCTTAGCCACCCGCGTTCATCAGCGGGTTGGTGCCCGCCGTAAGATCTGCACTTCGACGCCTAAACCATCTCCGCCTTGACTTGACCAGTTGCGGCTCTCCATTGAAGGCGATGACCCCGAGCGTCGGCAGCTGCGTGAACGCCCAGATATCGCGCTCGCTCCGCACCGCGGTATCCAGATACTCGAGCGTGCCCACGATCAGCAAACCCAGCAATAAACCTGCAGCTAAACCTCCCGCAATGTAAACCGGGCGTTTTGGAGAAGAAGGCGACTCGGGGAGATTCGGCTCGTCCATCACGCGGAACTGTTCGCCTTGCTGGCGCTTTTCGAGGTCTGTCGCCATTTTGGCGGTCTGTATCTTGTTTAGCAGATCATCATAGAACGTCTGTGCCGTCTGATTGTCTCTCGTGATGGCTTTGTACTCTTCCTCGACCTCCGGGCTGGAGGCCACACGCTCCTGATAGAGGTGCAACTGCCCCTGGATGGCGGCCTGGTCGCGCTTCTTCTGCGCAATGCCCTGGTCCATCGCCCGCAGTTGAGCGCGAAGCTGCTGAACGCCCAGAGAATCGGTCGCTTTGGCAGCCGGAGGCGTAGATGCGGTGGTGGTCGGGGTTGACGGAGTCTCAGCTATTTTCTGCCGCAACTCCTTAATCTTCCGCTTGACCGATAACACATCAGGATAGTCGTCGGTGTAGCGTGAGGTCAGGTCGGCCTCCTGCGCCAGAAGCTGCTGCAGCTCCGCCTGCTGCCCCTGCGGGGCCGACCCGCCACGCTCGGGAGCCGTCTGCGTCCCCTGGTTCTGTATCTGCAATTGCAAAATGGACTCGGCGTAGCTCTTGTCCTGCTCCATGCGCGCCAATGCCTGCGTCGCCGCATCCAGCTGCGTATTCAGGGTCGTCAGCATGTTGATGTTTGAGGATTCTGCGCCGGGCAGTTTGCCGACGTAAGCCTGCTGGAACTTGCGCAGCTTCGCGTCCTGCTCATCCAGCTTTGCCTTGGCATCCGCCAGCTGGCCCTTGAGAAAATCGGTTGTTCCCGCTGCCGACGCCGCCCGGTCGCTAAGATTTTCGCTGACAAACAGCGACTGAATCTCGCCACACACCAGTTGGGCCGTGCGAGGGTCGTTGGCCTTGAACGAGATGAAGAACCCCGGTAATCCATTGGTTCGCGCAATCTCCGACTGAATGGGTGCGATCCCAATATTCTTTCGAGTCCGGTCGATGCGATCGTCCATCGACAATCCAGAGTTCGCAAACAGATTGAAGCGCTCGATGATCGGTTGCAATCTCGATCGGCTCAGGATCTGTTCTTTCATCGAAGCCAACCGACCGCTTAGGTCTTCAGTTACGACAGCCTTGACATACGATTCCGGAACTTTCTGTTGCTCTACCAGAACCAGTGTCTGGGACATATACTCGGGCTGAACCAAGAAGGTGATAGCGAAGCCGATGAGCGGAAAGATGATTGCCGGGATAGCAATGATCCACCACCTGCGCTTCAGAATGGTGCTGTAATCCTGCAACGTCAATGCACGATGACCAAGCATGGTAACTCCTTAAAATTGTCCCAAACGGGTTGACCGGGGCGTGAAGGTAACCCCGATCCCCAATGTCTGAGAGGTACCGCTCAACGCATACGGCGATCCAACGGGAAGATTGTTCGATTGGTTCTGGACCGTGTAGCTTGCATAGCCGGAAAGGTGGGGGCCAAATCCCCGTCTGAGTTGAGCACTTCCAAAAACGGTGTCATACGTTTGGTGCACGGGGATGGACGGACTCGCCGTTGCCAGTTGTGACAGGCCAGAGGAATGAGAATACCCTACCGTGAGAGACGCCACGTATTTGCGGCCGTAAGTACGCCCGATCGAAGCGTACACACTATCGGACAGTGCGCCCGTCACGACTCCTGAACCGGCGTTAACTCCGCGCGTATAGCTCACGGAAGCATTCGTGAAACCGCGCGAGTAGCCCAGGTTGGCCGAAGCCCCCACGTTCAAGGTCGGCGGGATGACCAAATCATTCGAACTGTTGATCCATAGCGGGCCGGCGGAGACCCCCACGCTGAGCGACTTACTCATGGTCCGCTGGTAGGACGCATTTAATGCGCGAGTTCGAATGTCCGGCTGGATAAATCCATTGATGATCACCATACCGCTATACGTGAATATTGAATAAACGGCATCAATACTCCCGGAGCTGCGTGCGTTGAATCGTTGATTGATCCCTGCTGAGCCTGAAACCTGAGTGCTGTTCTGTTGACTTAGATTTGCATCGAAGAAATGAAGAACGGACCAGGAGCCAGAGCCGCTGATCGACGTAGCGTGGCCTATTTGCCGTTCCACACCGCCGCTCAAGGTGTTCTGGAACCGGTTGCCGGAGATGGTGAGAATTCCTCCCGCCGGCCCGTCAACCGGTCCTTGCAGTGGAATCGATCCAAGATCGCCGACGCCCGGAATACCCGACAGGCCAGTCGTCGGCGATTGGGGTAAAAAGCTGAACGAGTCGGAGACATTGAAGACCCAATGCCTCGTGCTAAAACCCTGGGACGCCGCTACGTTCACGAAGGTCGAGGTTCCTTGCCCTGTCTGGTTGGGGAGGAGGACGCCGCCTGCAAAAAGAAGGCTGAATGGTCGCGTGGTGCTCTTTGCCGTATAAGCGATGTCTCCGGAGAGACCCGTAGACGCCGTTACCTGGCCGGAGCCGTAATAACCGAACTGTATGATCTCCGACCCGCTTACCGCGTAATGAAGGACCCCGTCCAAATTTGGAACGATAGGGCTTCCGCCAACTGAGCTTATGGGGGTCACCGCCGTTGGCAGAGCCTGCCCCTCGGCGATCAAAGGCAGTATCAGAAGGAGTGTCGATATCGTTATCCGGAATTTGAGGGCTTTTCTCATGGGACGACGATCGTATCTCCAGGAAGAAGTGTCATCCCGGTGTTCTCGCCTTTCAGCGCCTGCTTGTAGTTGAACGGAATTTTCTGCTGCTTGCCCGCTACGATTCGCAAGATATAAATACGCTTCGAGTTGGCAAACTGCGATAGCCCGCCCCCACTGACAATCGCCTGCAGCGGCGTCATTCCAGGAGTCAGCATGACGGGACCGACTTTGCCCACCTCACCGACCAGAAAGATCCTCTGGCTGTTTACGCCGAGCACTGCGACCGTAACCACCGGGTCCTGAATGTACTTTTTCAGCCGCTGCGTGATGTCGTTTGAGAGCGCCATGGGCGTCAACCCGGCAGCTGGCAAGTCTCCAACCAGAACCAGCGAGATCATCCCGTCCGGCCGGACCGGAAAGTTGCCCGAGAGAGTTGGCTCCTTCCAGACCGTTACCTGCAGCGAGTCCTCCGGCCCAATGATGTAACGCGAGGCGTCCATGGGCCCTGCATAGTTCGCGGAATTCGCAAAGCTCACAGAGTTCCCGACAGCAGGACCAGCCGCCGCAGGTGACCCCGTTGGCTTCGTCGCTGTGGATGCAGGCACCGGTGGAACGGCTTGTTGTGGGGTCTGCGCTGGCGTCGGTGGTTGTGTCTGAGGTGCTGTTTGTGGTGCCGTCTTTTGTGTTGCCTGGGCCATGCCTGCAATCGGTATTGCCAGCAGGGTCATGGTTAACATCGAACAAAACCGCTTCATTTGAATATCTTCCATCTTCGTTCGCCTTATGCTTGAGCTAGACTCATTCATTCTCTGATGCATCCTCTTCCAGCCGAAACAGCCCTTCGTCCCCAAAACTTTTCCGGCTGGACCGTCTAGTGATCCGCAAGCATTCAACTCTCTGCAAAGCGAATGCCAAAAGTCGCGTATTCTCAATTATCTGCATGGAGTCAATAGAATATTTGCTTTGTCATTGAAAACAAATGGGTGTTCCTCAGGCGACACTCCCCAGTATGCAGAGTACCAGCGTAAGTGTGAAATTCTTTTCCCTATGCGATGCATTTTGTCTACCACTTTCGGGTCGATAGACCACAAATAAGGGAAAATCAGTACTCCTGAAGAAGGTTCGCTGATTGCTTACCGCCTTGTACGTGAAGTATAACGTCTTACGGACCACGACAGGGACCACCTGACTCTATGCCCTATACCCCGGACCTCGTTGTCAAAAAAGCGGACTCACTCCTCCCTCAGGGCACCACCCCCGGCGTCCTGTCCCGGCGTGACTGGCTCCCGTACGTCGCCATCGCTATTCTGCTGGTTGTTCTCTACTATCGGGTCGCAGTAAAGCTGGTCTACGACTGGTACACCATCCCCGACTACTCGCATGGCTTTCTAGTCCCGTTCTTCGCCGCGTTCCTCATCTGGGACAAAAGGAAGGTTCTCCAAGGCATTCCCATCAAGCCAACCTGGTCGGGAATCGTTCTGATCGTTTTTTCGATCATGATTTTGATTCTTGGCGTGTACGGCGTGGAGCTTTTTACCGCCCGAATGTCCTTCATTCTGCTGGTGACTGGCCTGATCGCTACCTTTTTCGGCTGGGGCATGGTCCGCGAGCTTCGCTTCCCTCTTCTGGTTCTCGTCCTTGCCATCCCCTTCCCGGCCATCCTCTTCAACCGGATCACGTTCCCATTGCAGCTTCTGGCTTCGAGAATCGCCAGCGACATTCTGCCGTGGTTGGGCGTACCTACGCTGCATGAAGGCAACGTCATTGAACTGCCGATCATGAAACTGGAGGTTGCCGAGGCCTGCAGCGGAATCCGCTCTCTGATGAGTTTGTTCACGCTGGCTATCTTCTACGGGTACTTTTTGGAGAAGACGACGAAACGCCGCGTCATCCTTGCCCTGGCCAGCATCCCAATCGCCGTCACCGCCAACGTCGCCCGCATCGTCGGCACCGGCCTTTGCGTACAATATTGGGATCCGGAAAAGGCTCTCGGCTTCTTCCACGAGTTCTCCGGCTGGGTGATGTTTGTCGTCTCGCTCGCCTGCCTGTACCTGGTTCACCGCGCCATGAGGCTCATCTCTCCCGCAAAGGCGAAACTATCATGAAATCGCCCCGTTTCTGGATCGTCATCCTCCTCCTCTCTTCCACCATCTTCGTGCTGCAGAGCCGGGGAGATGTGGACCAGGTACCCGTCAGCGAAACGCTTAGCCGCATGCCGCGGAACTTTGGCTCCTGGACCGCCCAGGACATTCCCCTCACCGACGACACTCTGGAGGTGCTTGGCAAAGGGGATTTCCTGAATCGCGTCTACACCTTGGAGCCATCGGCCGGATCAGGTCGACAGCCACCTATCAGCCTTTTTATCGGCTACTTCGCGAGTCAAAGGACCGGACAGACGATGCACTCCCCGCAAAACTGCCTCCCAGGTGCCGGCTGGACCTTCGACTCGCAGAAATATACGGACATCAAGGACATCAACGGCAAGACCTACAACGTGGGCGAATACGTCATCGGCAACGGCGACGTGAAGCAATTCGTCATCTATTGGTATCAAGCGCACGGCCGCAGCATCCCCAACGAGTATGTCGCTAAGGGATATATGGTTGCCGACGCCATCCGAATGAACAGAACTGACGGCGCTCTGGTTCGCGTCATCACCCAGGTCATGCCATCGGAATCGCTCGAAGCGGCCAGGGAACGCGCCCTTGGCTTTACCCAGCAGATGGCGCCTAATCTGCCGCGGTTCGTTCCGAACTAAGATGGAGTGGCCGGAACGTCTACACAAGTTGTGTCAGTGCCGCAGCGGGATTAAGCACTAAAATCGCAGTAGAAACCATGAGTTCGTCGGATAAACATTTGAGGGAATCGGCAATGAGAATTTCACCAGCCTCGGCAGCACGTCGAGTCTCAGTAGTCTTGACTGTATCGCTTGCACTTGGATTTACGGCGGGTTGTCATCGCGATCCTAACAAGCAAAAACAGCGATACCTCGAAAGCGGTAAGCGCTACGCCGATCAGGGCAAGTTGAAGGAGGCGACCATCCAGTTCCAAAATTCTCTCAAGGTCGACCGCAACTTCGCCGAGGCCCACTATCAGCTCTCGAAAGTCCTGCTCAAGCAAGGGTCGATGATGCCTGCTTACGGCGAACTGATGCGCACCGTCGATCTTCAGCCTGCCAACCTTCCTGCGCGGATCGACCTCGGCAACATTCTGATCGCCGGCAGACAGCCGGCCAAAGCCGCCGAGCAGGCGAACGCGGTCCTCGCCATCGACCCAAACAACGCCGATGCCTACGCCCTGCTCTCCAGTGTTGCCCTTGCCAGGGGAGACCGCGCCGAAGCTCTGACGCAAATCCAGAAAGCCCTGGCGATCGACCCGAACCGCGCCGCGTTCCACGCCTCCCTCGGCTTCCTGCAGAGCGCCGACCCCACGACCTCAGCCGCCGGCGAAGACCAGCTTCGCAAGGCTGTCTCCCTTGACACCAAGAATGTGACGGCGCACCTCGTCCTTGCCGCCCTCCTGCAAAAGAAGGGGGACGTCCAGGGCGCTGAAGATCAGATGAAGGGCGCCATCGCAGGCGACCCGAAGAACGTCATGGCGCGGGCCAGCCTCGCCGAACTCTATATGGCGCACAACGACACCGCCAAGGCGGAGGCGACGCTCCGTCAGGCAGCCGAAGACCTGTCCGACTCCGAGAGCGGCGCCGGCATGCTCGCCACTTTTTACATCCGCACCAATCAACTCGCTCCCGGAGCAGCCACCTACGCCGACTTAGTTTCCAAACATCCCAAGAGCACGCCGCTCAAGGTCGCTTATCTGCGCCTCCTGATTCTGAACAAGGATCTTCCAAAGGCCAGGACCGTCGGCGCTGAACTCGCGAAGACCGACCCCAACGTTCCCGAAGTCGCCGTCCTCAACGGAATGATTCTGCTCAACGATGGCAAAACCACCGAAGCCTTCAATGCGCTTCAAAAGGCCGCAAAAGCCAATCCCGATAGCCTTGTGGTCAAGATCTGGCTCGGGAGAGCCGCGCGCGCCAAAGGCGACATAACGGTGGCCCAGCAGAGCTTCCGCGACGCCGTCAAGCTCAACCCCAAAAGCCTTGAGGCGCAGTCTGGCCTCGCCGAGATTTCAGTAGAAACCCACGATTTCAGCGGCCTCGAGCAGATTGCCAACTCTGCCATCGCGATCAATCCCCAGTTCCCGAATGCCTACATCTGGCGCGGAATGGCCGAGGGCAACCAGAAAAACTTTGATAAAGCAGAGGCTGACTTCCGTCAGGCCATCAAGCTCGACCCCAAAAACTCCGCTGCTTACCTGGAACTGGCGCAGCTTCGGCTGGTCCAGCAGAAGATCCCCGAAGCCATGACTCTGCTGGAACAGACTCTCGTCATCAACCCGAACTCTTCTCGGGCTCTCCGTCTCCTCGCATCCGCTCTTATGTTTGAAAAACAGCCCGCGAAGGCCGTCACCCGCGTCCAGGACCAGATCGCCAAGTCTCCGCAAAACTCCGATATGTACGATTTGCTCGCCGATCTTCAGACGAGCACAGGGGATCCCAAGAGTGGGCTTGCCTCGGCGCAGAAGGCGATGGAGATCAATCCGTCCGATAGCGCAGCCGTTGTTGCCTACACGCGGGCCGTGATCACCGCTGGCGATCCCGCCAAGGCCGTGGCCAAGTGGCAGCAATGGACCAAAGACCACCCCACAGACGTTAGAGGTTTCACCCTTCTGGGCTCGCTGCAGGAGTCGCAGGGAGATCGCACTGCAGCGATGGACAGCTATAAGAAGGCTCTCGCCATCCAGCCGGAAACGCCCGTGGCGGCCAACAATCTCGCCTTCCTCATGGTCGAGACCGGGCAGAATCTTGACGTTGCCCTCTCTCTGGCGCAGATCGCCCGCCGGGCTATGCCCAACTCGCCCAGCAGCGCTGACACCCTGGCCTGGATCTACTACCAGAAGGGGAACTACAACTCCGCGCGCGACCTGCTGGAGGAAGCCATCAAGGCCGCCCCTAATGACGCTGCCATCCACTATCACCTGGGCATGACCTACGCCAAGCTCTCTAATAGCACCGACGCCGTCACCCATCTCAAAAAGGCAGCGGCTCTGGCGCCCAACACCCAAACCGCCAAAGACGCCGACAAGGAACTCGCGCTGCTTGGCTGATAAGCCCGGTCTGCGTCGCGTTCCCCACAGATCGATGGTGGATTTCGCCTGGGCCGTTCCATCGAACGGCTACTGCCGGTGTTGATTTGAGACCGAAGGGGAAGGGGTCCTTCTCTCCAGCAGACTTGCATAAGCGAGTGTGATCTGATGCATCATGGCGTCGGTCGTGAACTTCTCCGACGCCAGCTTTTTTCCCGCTGCTCCCATCTCCTGCGCCTTCGAAGGATCAGACAGCAGTCGCGCAATCGCCGCAGCCAGAGCTACCGGGTTCTCCGACGGAACGATAAAGCCGCTGAGCCCATCTGTTACTGCTTCCGCATTTCCACCCACATTCGTTGCAACCACGGGAAGAGAGGCGGCCATCGCTTCGACGATCGCATTCGAGAAACCCTCACTGCGCGAGGGGAGGACGAAGATATCCGCCGAGGAAAGATATTCGCGCAGGTTGGAAACGCCGCCGACGAAATGAAAATTATCGGAAAGATTCAGATCTTGAATCAGGGTTTGCAGTTCCTCAAAATAATCGGGCTCCAGCACGTCCCCGGCAATGTTGAAAGAGACCCGGGGAAATTGCGCGACGAGAGTCGCGGCAGCCTTGATGAAGATGTCGTGTCCCTTCACCCGACGGATATTGCCCACGGTAGCAACCACGGGTGCACCCGGAAGTTTAGGGTCGGTGGAAGCAGCATCCCAGTCACTAACGTCGATACCGTTGTAGACCGTCTCCACCAGCGAAGGCCTGATTCGATCCACCGCGACACAATGCTGGCGGACCTCTTCGGAGACGGCAAAGACTCTATCGGGAATACGGGACATAAGCCGGTACGCAACGTGGTGTTTGCTGTCCCTGAGAATCCCCATGTCTCGGCGGCTCCAGATAAGCTTGGCGTCCGACATGGTCTTGGTCACGAATCCCGCCCACAGATCGGAGCTCTCAAAAAAGGTCTGAACAATCTGGATTCGTTGTTGTTTGAGGAACTGCCTCAGGTCCCAAGCACCCCGGAGTGCCGAAAGATCGTAGGTACGCTGCAAAGGCAACACGTAAATGGGGCACGGCGACGATTGGAGCACCGCGCTTTCAGGATGAACGGAAAACGTCAGGATCGATACGCGATATCCATACTTCGGCAAAAGGGCTGCGAGCCTCAGAACGATACGCTCTCCGCCGCCAAGGGTCTTCGGAAACTGGTCGAGCACGAGCAGCACGTGAGGCAGTTCGGTATTTCGGCGGTCTTCAGGACTCGATCCATTCAGCGATAAAGCTGTGATCATACTCATGCACGTACTTTCGGGGCAGGCGGATAGAGTAACGCAGAATCAAAACGCGTGGCAGGTAGCGGCTGCTTATCGGTAAACCAGATACGGGTTTATTGCCGCAGCTGACTCATTCGCGGTCGGTTCTTTCTCTGGGTTGTATTCAGGCATGTGAGCCGCACAAATAGCTGTTCCGACGAGCACCCACAAGGGACCGGTGATTTCGAGATACGTCCATCGATCGCCGAAGCAGTTCGCGATAATGCTGGCCCATATTGCAAGAAAAAGCCCCAGTCCAAGACCGCGATACAGCGGATCCTCTGCTCTCTTGAAGAGGCGATAGGCCAACGCAAGCATCTGCTGAAGCATAAAGATAACAATGATCAATCCGACGATACCGGTTTCCACCATTACCTTGACGTACCAGTTGTGCGTATCTTTCAAATTGTCCACATGATTCGTATATTGATAGGTCGCAAAGCCGGTTCCCAGGAGCGGGTCGCTGAGGATCGAGTCCTCTGCTGCCTGCCATAACTTGACGCGTTCGTTGGCAGAGTCTTCGAGCCGTCCATTGGAGTTTTGAGTCATCGTCACTCGCTGACGAACCGCAGTCGGCACCACCGCCTGCCACGTCAGCAGGAAGACCGCACCGAGCAGCAAGAGCTTTCGGTCTTTCACCAGGCCGAGGACAAAGACGCCGAAGAGTATCGCAAGGTACGCTCCACGGGAGAACGTGTACATGGTTGCAAACACGGTGAGACCCACCAACACATAGCAAAGGATCTTGATCTTCCGTCTCTTGAGAAACTGTGCCGCCCCCCAGAAAAACATTGCGAATTGCGCGAGAAATGCCGCGGTCTGATTTGAGCCATAGCCCAGTGGACCGCCACCGCGCTTATTTTCATCGAAATTCGCCCAGCTTCTCGACATACTTTCGAGGATGCAACTTCTATCAATGAACAAGAGGGAGACGGCGGAGATAAGGACGACAGTCCTCACAGCCTTCCGATCTTCGACAACCAAACCGGTGGCCGCAAACACGAATGGAATGAGCATGTAGTCTTTCCATGTCACGAAGTTCAGGTCCGTCAACCAAAGTGGCGGAGGCGCGTTTCCAAGCGCAGTCCCGAACCACATCGACATGTAGAGATAGACTCCGAAGACAAGCCATATACCGTAGAGCTTTGATTTAGGTAGGCGTTTTCCCTGCAACAAAGCTCCGATGATGACTGAAATCACCAGGATAGTCAGTACGTTGCCGCCGAGCGGATAGTCCAGGAAATGATCTCGCATGGTGCGATACGGCAGGAATGGAATGCAGTAGTAAAGACCCCACAGGGGTCGCCCCGTCAGAGACCTTATGCTCATGATCCAAAAGCCCAGGTAGGCGATCAGCGGAACATAATGTGCGAGTCCGAGTCCCAAGATGCAATCTCCATAGCGTCAGCAAGCTAAAACAGAGCGTCGCGCGCTGACAGAATCAGCTAACTAAAGCCATACTTTTTTTCGTCCAGCAGCAAAGTTGTAGAACGCAAGTGCCGCAGCCGCGTTGAGCATGACGAACGTGCTGGCGATGCCGATCGGCTTGAACTTCTTAGCGGCTGGACTCAGTGTTCCAAACGCTGCCGAAACGTAGAATAGCACCTGGAGCCAGAAAATGGCCCGGTAGAACGGTCCTGTGGCGACTGCCGAAGCGATCAGCATGAGAAGCAGCAGCAAAGGCACTAAAAGCCGCAGGAGTTTGTGGCTGACAAAGCGAAAGAGTAGTGGATTCAACGGCGAAAGCAGCCAGGGCGCGAGCCGCAACAACTGGTAGTTGCCGGTCAAAGTGCGGACCTTCCGCGAGAACTCCTTCCCTTTTTCGCTGAAAAGCCGGTCCCGCGCGATAGCTGAAGGCTGGAAAATGACCCGTTTTCCCAGCCGGGCCACGTTCATCGGAACAAACACATCATCAAGAATCGTTCCGAGGGGGATTTCCCCATAAAGATCACGCCGAATTGCGTAGATTGCTCCGGTTACTCCGACCACCGAGCCTGTTGCGGACTCAAGCTTTCGCGTCGCCTTTTCGATCTTCCAATACATCCCGAGCGCGTCTCCGGAAGGGGCGCCCGAAGCCGCTTCGAGCAAAAGCTCGCCGCTTACTGCGCCGACATCCGGGTCGGCAAAACACGAGACCAGCTCGGACACAGCGTCACGTTCCACGGTTTGCCGCGCGTCCAGAAAAACCAGGATTTCGCCCGTAGCCAGCTTCACGGCTTCATTCAGGGCCCCCGCCTTTCCTTTCGACTCGTCGAGGATAACCGAGAGCACGTCAGCAGCTCGCTCGCGGAGGATCGTCGCCGTTCGGTCCGTAGATCCGTCAGAAGCGATGACAATCTGAAGCCGATCTCGCGGGTAGTCGAGGAGGTAAAGATTTTCGATCTTCGCAGGAAGGTTTGCCTCTTCGTTGCGCACTGCGATGACAATGGAGACACTCGGGCCCAACTGCTTCTTTAGAACAGGCCGACTGCGAAGCCGGGCCAACAGCAAAAGCCAGCAGGCATACCCGATGTAGGCGTAGCCGATCAATGCAAAGCAAATCCAGAAGAGCAGTTTCATCTCGTCCTCCACTCGTTCCGGGCAGCGCCGGACCAGTGGATAGATACGATCGACATTGCAAGACGACGATAGTCTAACCGCCAGGCGCGCCTTGCACAATCAACCCATACCGTAATCAAGAAGAACCTCTGCTTTCGTTTATCTGCTGCAGCAAGATGAAATCGAAGTCAAAGCCATGCGCCCGGTGCATTCAAGATCGCGTCAACTCACCCTAAGGCCAGCGTGCTCATCTTGGTTCAGATGACGCCTTGCTCCGATGATACGCGGCATTCCGCTGGTCGAACAAGAACTCGAAGTCACACCCAAGTGGTATTGGTCGGGCCAGGGATCTTGCGCCTCGCTACTATAGAATTGTGTCACTGGCAGCAAAGCGCTGGCATGATCAGATCTTGTCGGGCGCCCGGAAAGTTGCGTTGGCGTCCGGGTCATCGAATACCCGCGAGAATTTGGCGCGCTTTCCAAGGTTAGCTAACCCCACGGAGACCTTGCTTTGCAGTTGCGTGTGCGACATATTGCTCGAAACGTACTGTTCAACTGGCTTGGAACGATAGCCAACATGGCGGTCGGGTTCTTCCTTTCTCCGTTCATCCTGCATCGTCTGGGAGATGTCGCCTTCGGAGTCTTTGTACTGGCAAACTCTGTTGTGGCTTATCTGGGCCTTTTGGACCTCGGCATGCAAAGTTCCGTACTTCGCTTTGTCTCCCAGGGCCACACAAAGGGCGATCACCAAGGCGCGTCGGAAGCGCTCTCTGCCGCACTATGGGTTCGTTTGCAGATCAGCGCACTCGCGCTGCTATTGAGCGCAGGAATTGCGGTGGTCTTTCCGCACATCTTCAAAGTCCCGCAAGCTCTGGCAATCGATGCGAGAAAAGCGATTTTGCTCATCGGTGTGACAATGGCACTCTCGATGTCAATCGGCGTGGTCGGAGGCGTGATCTCAGCACTGAACCGTTACGACCTGCAAAATTATATGAGCCTGACGCAAACGGCAATACGAGTCATCGGAGTCGTGTTCGTATTGCGCACAGGGCACGGCATCGTCGGAATTGCTCTCAGCGAACTCGTCGCCGTAGTGGTCGGCAACGTGCTGCTGGTGTGGATTGCGCGACGGCTTTACCCCGAACTGCGGATTCAACTGAAAAAGCCCAAACCGGAGACGCTCAGGAAGATCTGGTCCTATAGCTTCTATGCTTTTCTGACAACTATCGCGGTTCAGCTGGTCTATCAAACGGACAATCTCGTTGTGGGCGCCTTTGTTTCAGCCTCTGCCGTAACCTACTTTGCCATTGCCAATAATCTGTGCCGTTACGCGACTCAGATGGTTAGCTCGATGGGAGGGACGTTCGTTCCAGCCGCGAGCACCTACGAAGCAGCCGGGGATACTGCGAGTCTCTTAATGCTCTATAAAAACGGCACTCGCGCTACACTCATGATTTCCTTACCGATGCTGATCACATTTATCGTGCGTGGTCCCAGTTTCATTGGTCTTTGGATGGGACCAGAGTACGCACACAGCTCGGGAATCGTTCTGATTATTCTCAGTATTGCCCTCTTCTTTTCTTATGCGAACCGAACGGCCGGCGCAATCGCATTCGGCATTGAAAAGCATAAGACAACAGCATTGTGGTCGATCGGTGAAGGGGTCGCCAACCTCGCACTGAGCGTCCTCCTGGTCCGCTGGTATGGAATCTACGGAGTCGCCATTGGCACGATGGTGCCCAGCCTGTTCGTGCAGGTGATACTGTGGCCGCGGTACATCTCGAAGCTGGTCGGCTTGAGCAGCTTCGAAGTCATAGGGCAAATCTGGGGACCAATGCTTCTGGCTTCAATCCCGTTCGCTCTCGCTTCCTACGCTGTCAATATTCTTGCCCCTGCACATAATCTTGGTATCTTTTTCCTGCAGGTCCTGGCTACGCTGCCGATTTTCCTCCTCACGGTTGCACTGGTCTTTCGGGTGTATGTTCGCAGCCAGATTCTTCCAAGAGTCCGCTCGCTTTTTGTCGCAGAGGCAAAGTAGCCCTCAGTGGCGCGTGAAACCTTCCTTCGATCTTGTCTACCGTGAAAACTCCTCTTCGCGACGGGCCTCCGCCGTGTGCCCACACGCTATCATGAACATACCTGCGTTTGCCGCGCGGAGGAGGGCTGTGTGGGAGAAATAAAGAGCGACGGCGAATCTCGCCGGAAGGTTACGATCGCTCATTTCATGCCGTGGAGCGGGATGGGAGGGGTCGAGGTTGCTACCCTTCGCATGATTGATGCCACCCGAGAGCAGTACCGCAACGTAGTATTTTGCCTCCCCGACGCCTTCACGCTGAGAGACTTCCTCGAGAAATCAGGGATCACGACGATCACCTACACCCCTCCTGAACCGAGCCTGAGGCGTTTCGGCAAATATTATAAAGAATCACTCGTTGTAGCCCGCCAGATTCGAGAGGCCAGCGTCGACATTGTCCACTTTGCTGATGACAAGGCTGCCTACCACAACAGTCTTGCAACGGTTCTCGCGCGTTCTAGAACCGTATGCCATATCCGCAGCAGCAATCCAAAATTTAGCCTTCGTCACAAGCTATGTCTTTTTCCTGTCCAGCACTTCATCTTCGTGTCGAAGGAATCGAAAGACGTTTTTGCAATCTCTTTGCCTGAACACCGGGCTCGAGTAATTTACGATGCCGTGGAAATTCCATCCGGAGACCTGAACGCAGATAAGGAGATGGTCAGACAGGAATTCAAGATTCCGTCGAACTGCACCGTCGTGGGAATGGTCGCGCGAGTTGCACCCGTAAAGGACTACTTCACTCTCGCCGATGCCGCCGCTGAGGTTGTAAGCAAACATCCCGATACACGATTTCTAATCGTAGGTGATAACTCTCTGGTCGACCTGAATCGAAACCACTACGAGAAAGTACTTCAAAAGCTCAACGAGTTAGGAATTGTCGATAAATTCATCTTTACCGGCCATCGCGACGATGTAATTCGACTTACCGCAGCAATGGACATATGCGTTCTATCCACCACGAGAGAAGGCTTTCCATTATCTGTCCTGGAGGCGATGGCGATGCGAAAGCCCGTTGTGGCTACCGCAGTCGGCGGAATTCCGGAGATCGTCGAGCCCGGCGTCACTGGATATCTGCATCAACGCGGAAATAGCAAAGAACTCGCCGATGCAATCAGCTCCTTGATAGAAAATTCGGAGGAGGCCAAGCGAATTGGGCAGGCAGCCTACGAACACGTGCGCGAGCAATACTCCCGTCAAACATTTTTCTATGAAATATCGAAGGCATATTCCGATGTATTGCGCTGAAAAGTCGTCCTCCAGTATCAACCCGTGCGGGCGATCCGACATCATATGTAAGCTATAGGTAAAATTCTCACGGAAACGCGCTAGCTGTGCTGTCAGCCCGGAGCGGAAGTGGAGACTTGTTCGTATGTCGAGCCCTGATCCAACCTCAGGGACCAATAGTCCTCTGGTGAGCGTCGCGATCACGGCGTTCAATTCGGAAAGATGGCTGCCGAGAGCCGTGGATAGCGCCATCAATCAACGAACCGCCTTCCCGATCGAAATAGTCATCGCAGATGACTGTTCAACGGACGCGACTCTCCGCGCTGCTCATGCCTACCGGGAACGTTACCCCCACGTGATCAAAGTATTAGAACGAAGCAGGAATATCGGAATACAGCGCAATTACTATGAGACGTTTGAACAATGCCGGGGCAAGTACATCGCATGGCTCGATTCAGACGACTTTTGGACCGACCCAGAGAAATTGGCAATCCAAGTACAGACGCTTGAATCTGACCCCTCCCTAAACGTGTGCGGTCACTTCGTTCGATGGGTCTCGCCCGACGGTGAAGTAAAACGGGAGAGATATCCGTCAATTGCTCCTGGGCGCTACGGACTCGCAGAGATTATTCATCACAATTTCCTGCCATCCGTGTCGGTAATGTTCCGCAACGGGATACACCGCGAGCTGCCGGCTTGGTACTTTGACCTCGCACCCACTACTGACTGGCCTATCTTCGTACTAGCCGCTCTCTCGGGAGACATCGTCCTGCTCGAACGAGTGATGGCCGACTATACACTGGCCCCCGACAGCTCCCTTACCAGCAAGGGAAGTCTGTATTGGTATGTCACGGACGCACGATTCTACGACAAAGTCCAGAGCATCCTCCCTGCAACATGGCAAAGGCTTGCACGCGCCGAGAAGGGCAAGCGGTACGAGTCGATGGCATACCACCTTCGAAAACAGGGAGATTTTGTCGCGTCGCGCGAGGCAGCGTTCAAGGCGTTTTGCTCGCCTTCCCTCACGGACAACAGCAGCAGCAAGATCAGATCGCTGCTTGCGGCAGTGATACGCGAAGCTCAGTGGAGACTCCGTGGCAAGCCCATTGCCCATGCAAAGTAGTCCCTACCCCTACCACTCGTATTTCCCTGATAAATAGCGCCCGACGACCGCCATCGCGCGCCTCCGTTTTCCGTATCACCGCCGCGTCCACACTGCAACTATCGAGGTATCGCCTCGGCGTTCCTCTTGAACGAACCACAGGTCCAGGGCTGATAAGATTACCGTATCGTGATAGCAAAGGCACTGACGGGACGAGGTCTTCAAGGCGCTGTTGAGCATGTCTAATTTTTCAGAAGATATTGCACGCTACAGATCGTTAGGCCACAAAGGAAGAACGCTTTGGCTGAATCCCGCGATCTGGGCGATCACAATTTATCGGCTCGGCAACTGGTTGCATACAGCTAACCCGTCCCTTCTGATTCGCATCCCTTTGAAGGTGGTCTATTTATTCGCCTACATGTTCTCTGAGGTAGTCATGGAGATGTGCCTCGATCCTTTAGCTACGATCGGCGGCGGCCTCTACATCTCCCACATCGGCGGAATCCATATCAACCCGCAGGCAATCATCGGAACTAATTGTGATATCACCCACCGCGTGACGATCGGCGCATCCGCCCTTGGGCGCCAGGGAGCGCCGATCGTCGGCAACGGTGTTTATATTGGAACCGGCGCGACGCTGGTCGGTAAAATCAAAGTGGGCAACGGCGCAAAGATAGCCGCCAACACGCTGGTTATCACCAACGTTCCCGATGGCGCTACCGTTATGGGCGTGCCCGGGCGCATCATCATGCGGCCTCCAAAGCCTGCTCAGTCGCCTGTAGCAGCCGTAACGGAGACAACAGATGCAAAGTGATTCAGAGCGTCAGGAACTGCGACGCCTCATCAAGGAGGCAGTATCCAGACAAGATGCGAGCTCTGCAGTTCAATACGGCCGCAAGCTTCTGAAGGCATCCGGCAAGCCGGCGGATGTTATGTTTTGCGCGTCAGCTTTTGCTGATCTTGCTAGCCCTCTGGCGCAAGAACCGGGCACCAGACGGTTGAAGACTTTTATTGTTCGTTCCGTCACGGTGGAGCCGATACTTCCCTTCCTGACCACCGAAGCGGTGCTGTCAAACTACGTGCTGGATTTGCAAGTCGGCGGTTACGGCTCGTACGTCGACGAGATGCTCAATCCCCAAAGCGCCGTTGCAAAGTTCAAACCTGACGTCGTCTGTGTCCTGCTAGATCTGGAAGACATCGCAGGTCGCCTCCCGGATCTCTGCGCAGACGGCATTGGCCAGGGTGTCGAGGGGGAGATTGAAGAGTCTGTGTCACGCATGGCGCAACTGCTCATGAGTTTTCGCTCCACCAACTCCGCCCGAATTCTCTTCCAGGGATGTGTCGTCCCTGACCTAACCTCGCTCGGCGACGTCGGCGATGCGAATCTGCCTCACAGCCTGACGAGTGCTGTGCATCAATTGAACCAGAGGCTGACTGCGTTATGCGGCACGATCTCTGATTGTGTTTTCTTCGACGTAGATCATCTCGCTGCCCGTCATGGCCGCGCAAATTGGCGCGACGCCCGGATGTTTTTCGCATCCCGGCTGCCCATATCCGCGAACTCGTTCGGCATCTACGCGCGCGGCCTCATTCGCTCGCTCTCACCGTTGTTCCGTGCGCCCCGTAAGATTCTATGCACCGATCTCGACAACACCCTCTGGGGAGGCGTTCTCGGAGAAGACGGGCCCGAGGGTATCGCCACCGGAAGCGCATTCCCAGGAAATTGCTATCTTGAGTATCAAAAGTATCTCAAGCAGTTGTCATCTCGCGGCATCCTGCTCGCCATCGTCTCCAAAAATAATGAAGCCGATGTTCAGGAGGCGTTTCAGATTCGTGCAGCCGACCTGGCGCTGAGCCTCGACAACTTTGTTGCAACCAAAATCAGCTGGGGCGAAAAATCCGATGCCATTCGCGAGCTCGCGAAAGAGCTGTCGCTGGGACTTGACTCGTTCGTCTTCGTCGACGACAACCCAGTGGAATGCGAAGCAATCCGCCAGCGGCTGCCAGAGCTCGCCATCATCGAGGCTCCGATCCAGGAGCCGTGGAAGCTCGTGGAGCTCCTTTCGTCCCAGCCGTTCTTCGATGCAGCCGTCGTTACGGACGATGATGTCAATCGCTTGAACGAATACAAAGCTCAGGCGCAGCGAGCAGAGTTGGCCAGCAGCGCAGGCAACCGCGATGAATTTCTCGCCTCTCTGGGAATTGTCTGTACGTTCCTGAGCGCGTTGGACGCACCACTTGCAAGGTCGGTCCAGTTACTTGCCAAAACAAATCAATTTAACCTCACCACGCGGCGCCACTCCGCCGCAGAGGTCGAAGAATTCGCTTCCCAGCCAGGAGGTCAGGCCGTCGCGATACGAGTGCGCGACCGTTTCGGCGACGCAGGCGTGGTGGGATTGGCTCTCGCACGCACTGAGGGCGATTCTTGCCTCATCGATTCGCTGCTATTATCGTGTCGAGTGATCGGGCGCGGCATCGAAACCGCGCTATTGGCGCATATCGCCGACAACGCCAAAATGGCCGGCGCGAAACGCCTGATAGGCGAGTTCATCGTGACAAAGAAAAACGCCCCTTGCGCGGACTTTTACCCCGATCATGGCTTTGTAAAAGACACATCATCACAAAACGGCCAGCCTGGGTCAGTTTTTTATCAACTCGATCTCACCACTTCGGCTCCAGCGAGCCCCGGGTGGCTAACCTTGGAAGGAAATGAATCGAATGAGCTCTCAGCAAGTGCCGTCGTCGCTTCGTGACATTCTCGCCGACGTCCTGGAAATTTCGCCCGATGAAATCACGCCCGAAACCGGCGTTGGAAACGTCGACAACTGGGATTCCTTCCGCCACCTTCAGGCCATTCTCGCCATTGAAGGAGAGTACGGCGTACAGTTCGACCCGCAACGGATCGCTGAATTGACGACCGTCGCATTGATCCACGCCGAGCTCCAAACAAAGGGAGCGACACTTTGATTGCTGACGACCTCGGGTTCAAGCTTCGCCATGTAGGCGTGGCCGTTCCCTCGCTCGGGCCGGCAACCGAGACCCTTTCGGCACTCTTTGGTTACCGGGTCGTCTCCGGCCCCTTTAATGATCCAATTCAAAAGGTGAGCGTCAACTTCCTCACCACCTCTGACAAAGATTCAGCCGAGATTGAGTTGATCGCACCGCTGAGCGAAGACTCCCCGATCACCTCGATGCTTGCCAAGAGCGGCGGTGGAGCTTACCACCTATGTTTTGAGACGTCCGATCTCGAGCAGGCACTGGCTCACGCAAAGAACAACGGTTGTATGATCGTCAGCCCCCCGATGCCGGCCGTGGCATTTGGCGGCCGCAGGATCGCCTGGATCTACACGCGCTCCCGGCAGCTGTTCGAACTGGTCGAAGCCGGGGTTTAGCCAGACACACTATCTGTATGATTCAGCCATGCAATCAGAATCACTTCGAACGACAAATATTGCTCGTTGAATCGAGATCAATAAGGTGACCCAGCCGCGAGGCAGACTCTATCTTCTCTACCATGAACTCCGGCATCACCGGAGCGACTACTCGTACGTCGTCGAGACAGGAGAGTTCGAGAAGCACATCGACCTCTTTCTCAAAGTGCGAGACACGGAAGGATCCGAGCTATGGCCAGAGGTAACTTTTGACGACGGCCATATCTCCAACTTCGAATTCGGTGTGCCCGTTCTGCAGTCGCGCGCCATCAAGGCAAGATTCTTCATCACCGTGGGCTGGACAGGCCAAAGACGGGACTACATGGGCTGGCAGGAACTGCGAGAACTCCTTCAGGCGGGTCAGCTTATCGGCGCCCATGGATGGAGCCATGCCCTACTCACCCACTGCAACGCAAGTGAGTTACACCGCGAGCTTGTCGATGCGAGACTCACGCTCGAACACAAGCTCGGCATACCCATCACAACCATGTCTCTGCCCGGCGGACGCTACAACCGGCGCATCCTCACCGCATGCCACGAAGCGGGATATACGCAGATTTTCACCTCCATCCCCAGAGCCGAGCCCGACCCAGCAGCCGATACCATCGGCCGCCTGAACATACGCGGCGACATGTCGCTGGAGTGGATCGCAAAACTTCTTCAGCCCGGCAGCAACCTTCTATCCGGCCTGGAGCGGCAATATCAGGTCAAAGCAGCCGCGAAATCGTTGTTAGGAGACCGGCTGTACGAAAAAGTTTGGGCTCTTCTAAATCGCCAAGAGACAGAAACCGATATGAGGAAAGCTGCTGCCAGTGAAGATTCTGCACATCATCAGTAGCGGCGGGATGTATGGCGCGGAGGCGGTCATCCTGAACATGTCGCGCACCTTGAATGAGGGTTCGCACACGAGCGTCCTCGGTGTCTTTTCAAACTCCGCAAACCCGAATCTGCAGCTCCATGAAGTAGCCGCGAAAGAAGGCATCGAATCCCATCTGATCCCCTGCAAGGGCCAGATCGACCCGACAGTAATTGCAAGCATTCGAAAACTTGTAACTCAGACCGATGCTGACGTCGTCCACGCGCACGGCTACAAGGCAGATATCTACGGCTACTTCGCGTTGCGCGGCTCACGCATACCGCTTGTCTCAACCTGCCACACATGGTACGACAACAGTCGATTGGTCACTCTTTACGGCGTCGCGGATCGCCTTGTGCTGCGCAACTACGCCGAAGTTGTTGCTGTCTCGGACGAGGTAAAGCAGAGGCTACTTGGGGCTGGCGTTCGCCCGGACAAAATTCATTTGGTTCGAAATGGAATCGACCTGCGGCCATTTGACAACGCAACCCCCTCGCTACCGGATGCCGCATTCAAAGACCATCCGCCGATCGTTGGCCTCATCGGGAGACTGTCGATCGAAAAGGGAGTCGATATCTTCCTGCATGCCGCCACCTACGTTCTGGCCGAGCTTCCTTCTACAAAATTTGTTGTAGTCGGCGAAGGCCCTGACCGGGATAAGCTCGAGTCGCTGATCGGCGACCTCAAGCTTCGGCAGAGCGTCTCGATGCTTGGGCGCCGGGACGACATGCCTTCGGTCTACGCCTCGCTGGATATCATGGTCTCGGCATCGCGGCAGGAAGGACTACCGATGGCAATTCTGGAAGGCATGGCAAGCAGCCTCCCGATCATAGCCACGCCTGTAGGCGATGTGCCGGCTATGATTCGTGACGGCCACACCGGACTGATGGTTCCTCCGGAAAACGCCGCGTTGCTGGCGTCCGCCATCGTAGCTCTCCTGCGAAATCCCGCCCAGCGAGAGCGCCTCGGAGCAGCCGCAAGAAAGCTCATCGAAGACGAGTTCTCCGCCGATCGTATGACGGCCGATTATCTCCGTGTGTACGAAGAGGCGGTTACCCCGAACCATCGGGGAACAACAAAGTGAACGGAAACAATCGGCAGCCCAGAATCTTTATGATGGATCTGTGGGCGACCGTGCCCTACTACACGGCGTACCTGTCTCGAGCACTCCTCAAAGAAGGCGTCAATGTGCAAGTGGGCTCCATCTCCTACTACCTCGATCCCACATGTTTCCTAAGCCGCAGCATCAACCTCGATCCGGGCGCTCTCGACATCGTGGGAAGATTTCGCCTGCCGCGCCTGCCGCGCAGAATCCTCAAGCTGCTGGAATCAATCCTCAACCTGTCTGCACTCACACTGCGCTTTCTCGTCTCCCCTCCTGATATCGTTCATGTGCAATACCTGCCGATGTTGCAATCGCGCCTGCCGCTCGATCTTTGGTTTATGCAGTTCTGCCGCATACGCGGTGCGAAGATTGTCCTCACGGTCCACGATCTGCTTCCCCACGACACTGGCGAGGCGCACAAACAGATCTTCCGCGATCTCTACCGGATGGTCGACGGCATCATCTGCCACTCCGACAACATCCGGACAAGACTTCAGGCGGAGTTCTCCGTGCCGGAAGAAAAAATAGCGGTGATCCCTCACGGTCCGTTCTTCTACGACCTTCCCGCAACCAACTCCGAACAATCTCTACAAAGCTTCCACCTCGAACCAGGAAAGCTCCTGGTGTTGTGGCAGGGAATCATCTTCCCCTACAAGGGAATTGATCTCCTGCTCAACGCATGGCAGCACGTAGAAACCAACAACGAGAATGCTTCCCTGTTGATCGTAGGCACCGGAGCACCGGAGTTTGCCGAACAGATTCGCGACCAGATCAGCCGCATAGGCCTAAAGCGCGCGCAATTGCACTTGCGCTTCATCTCCACCGAAGAGCTCGTCGCGCTGTACAGGGCCGCCGACATTGTGGTCTATCCTTATCGCGCAATCACGACCAGCGGCGCTCTCGCAAC
>JAOAPF010000122.1 GCA_025462755.1 Edaphobacter sp. | reverse complement strand
CCTATCGGCTGCGCCGCGGAGAGCTTCTCAAACATCTCAGCTTCCTTACCCGGATAATTTTTCGCCAGATATCCATCGACAAAACCGGTATGCACCCGCGCCGGAGAAATAGCATTGCAGCGGATATTCTTCTTGAGAAAATCCCGTGCAATCGAATACGTCATCGCAAGCACGGCTCCTTTGCTCATCGAGTACGAAAATCGTTCGTCAAGCCCGCTAGTTGCGGCAATCGAAGCCATATTAAGAATCACTCCGCCACCAGCCTCAACCATTGACCCAATACAGGCTCGAGTGCAGTGGTAGACACTCTTGACGTTAACCTCGAACACACGGTCGAAGTCCGCGGCAACAGTAGTATCGACGCGCCCAATCCCCGCGATGCCCGCATTGTTGACGAGGATGTCGATGCGCTCACCCGCCAACAACTCGCCGAAGACGCGGTCAACCTCAGCCTGATCCGCCACGTTGCAGCCGTGTCCCTTGGCTGTTCCACCAGCCTGTGCAATACCTTGTGCCGCCTGGTTCGCGCTGTCCTGAGTCAGATCGATGATGTGAACGACAGCACCCGCGCGTGCGAACTCCGAGGCAATGGCAAAACCGATCCCGCTAGCTCCTCCGGTAACAATGGCCGAGCGGCCGTCGAGTCGAAACCTACCTGATTTTTCTAGTACAGACTGCATGGAGCCCTCACGTAGTATGGTCACTTAGATATCCAATTGTAGAGGCTCCGACGTGCAACAACAGAATGACACGCAGATGGCGAGCAACGAAGAACGCTATCGCCAGGCAGCCGAAGCTGCCGAACCCCCACGGCCGAAGACGCCTCGACCAATCGTGATTCTCGGCGCAGGCGGCATCGTTCGTGCAGCGCATCTGCCCGCCTACGCCAAGGCTGGCTTTCCCGTCATCGCGGTCGCGGACAGCGCAAGCGGAAAAGCAGCCGAACTAGCTTCAGAAAAAAACATTCCCCACGCCTTCAACTCCATCGGAGAAGCCGTCCGTTTCGCGCCCGCCGACACCATCTTCGACATAGCGGTTCCAGCCACGCAGATCATGACCATCCTGCCTCAACTCCCCGCCGGCGCCGCAGTTCTGATCCAGAAGCCAATGGGAGAGACACTCGAAGAGGCTACGCTTATACGCGACCACTGCCGCCAGCGCGGACTCGTAGCCGCAGTCAATTTTCAGCTGAGATACGCACCAAACAATCTCGCCGCCGTCGCGCTCCAGCAAGCCGGACTACTCGGCGAACTGCATGACATGGAAGTACAGGTTCGCACCTACACCCCCTGGAAGCTGTGGACCTTTCTCGCAACCGCTCCCCGGCTGGAGATCCTCTACCACAGCATTCACTATCTCGATCTCATCCGCTCCTGGCTCGGCAATCCTTCAGGCGTCTATGCAAAGACAGTACGCAACCCGCAATCCGCCACGCTCGCAGCAACCAAATCCACAATCCTGCTCGACTACGGCGAATGGAAGCGCGTCTTCGTCGTCACCAATCACGGCCACGACTTCTCCTCAGAGACGCACCGCAGCTTCGTCCAGTGGGAAGGAACAGGAGGCGCAATCCGCATGGACATGGGCGTCAATCTCGACTACCCCAAAGGCGTTCCCGACACTCTCGCCTATGCGGAACGCGGCGTCGCAGGCAGCAAATGGAAATCCCTTCCCGTAAAAGGCAACTGGTTCCCCGATGCCTTTGTCGGCAGCATGGGCGCGCTGCAATCCTACGTCGAAGGATCGACCACAGAGCTGCCCGTCGGTTTCGAGTCGGCCTACGAAACCATGGCTCTCGTCGAAGCAGCCTACCGTTCCAGCGCCCGTCCAGCCGAACCTCTGCCTCTCTGAAATCCTCAACCCGTAACGACCGTGCACTTCTTCACAAAGTCGGGATCGATATCCACGCCGAAGCCCGGCCCCGACGGCACCTGAATCACGCCATTGCTATCGCTCCGCAGGCTCGAGGTCTCGCAACGATAAGGCAGTTCCGTGTTGAACTCCTTGAACTCGTGATACGGCCCCGAGTTCGGGATCGCGGAGACAAAGTGCATCATATAGACGTAGCCCAAACCGGTCGATGAGATGTGCGGAATGCACTGCTTGCCGAAGGCATTCGCCATGCGCGCCACTTGCATACTACGAATCATGCCGCCGAAATAGAACATATCCTGCTGCACAATCGACAGTCCGCCATTGGCGATCAGCCAGCGGAAGTTGTGCGTGCTCGGCTCCTGCTCTCCTCCGGCGATCGGAATCTCGAGCGCATCCGCCACCACTTTGTTGTCTTCGTACCAGTCGAATGGCACCGGCTCCTCGTAAAACGCATACTTATACTCCTGCATCATCTTGCCGATCGGAATAGCTTCAGCAGCGGTATAAGAACCATTGGCGTCGGCGGAAATAATCATCTGATCGCCGAACGTCTTGCGCACTAGAGGAATCAGCTTCTCGCTCCGTCCAACTGGAAATTCAGGGTGCGACATGCGACCCCCCAACTTGAACTTAATCGCCTTCGCATTCGAGATCGCGACGTCGCGCTTCAAATGCTCAATCGTCTCTTCAGCGGAGATGTCGCGTTCCCCGTTCGCCTGGTACACCGAAATTTTAGTGTTGTATATCTTGTCGCTGATCAGCAGCCCGATAGGCCGTTTCGACATCTTGCCGAACAAATCCAGTATCGCGAACTCAATCGTAGCAATCGGCACCCAGATAGCAAGGCTCTGCGCCTTGTAGTTGTTTTGGTAAACCGTGACGGCAGGGATCAGCTCTTCGACATCGCGCGCATCCTTCCCGATGAAAAAGGGGGCAATGTGCTTCGCGAACATCGGATACAGCACCTCCATCTGCTGCGCGTTCGATACCGACAGACCCTCATGGCCATCCTTCGATCGTACCCGGCAGAGGTATTGTTTGTTGTTGCGCAGCAATTCGATCGACTCGATAATCACCGGATCCGGAAAGAGATCGCGCTTGAACACCGGCTCTTTCAAAATTGCATCAAGCTTTGCGTAGCGCTCTTTCAAAGTCCCAGGCAGTCCATGCCGCGGTGCGCTGAGAAACTGGGCCCCTGCGGCCGTAGGAAGAGCCGCGGCAACCGCGCCGCTCGAAAGAGCTGTAGTGATGAAGCGACGACGGGTCGTGTTCATGTTCCGATCTCCCGGAAAAACAACAGAGTGCGATGCCAGTCAAACGAAGTCGCCATGCGATGCGGAGTTTGACCGATACAACGACGCGGGTCGGCAAACAAATTCATCGTACAGTCTCCAAATCAGGCGCTATCGGTTCAGAGTACGCACAAAGCGGGACGAAAGACGCATAATTCGTCGAAGGGAAATCGCTTCTACACGCTGCGGCGAAAAAAAATGGCCGCTGCGAAACCTTCCTCGCAGCGGCCCAAGGGACGTCTCGCCTTACTCGCCGTTCTGGTTACCACTGTCCGTGCGGACGACCCGGTAGCTCGCATTTCCCTGCGACCACACCAGCAGCAGCAGGTCCTTACCCGCCGGAGCCGCATGCGCTTGGCTGACGAACTGCTCAGCCGAAGTAACCGGCTTGCGGTCCACTTCGAGAATCACGTCCCCCGCAGTAAGACCCGCATCCTCCGCGGGACTCGCTGGACGAACACTCTGCACAGCTACGCCATTTACCTCCGACGGAATATGCAGTTGCTGCCGCACATCAGGAGTCAGCTCAGCCACAGCCAGTCCCAGCTTGCCCTTCTGCGGTGCCGCTGCATCGCCGTCGCTGGCGAGTTCCGCATTCTTCTTGTACTCGCCGACCTTCACATGGACCGTCTGCGCAGCTCCATTGCGAATGATGCCGAGCGCGATATCCGTCCCCGGAGTGTCTTGGCTCACAGCAACCTGCAGCGCACTGCCGTTGACGACCTTGCGTCCGTCCAGCTGAGTGATCACGTCGCCATTCTTCAACCCCGCACGGCTGGCCGGAGAGTCAGGAGTTACCTGCGCCACAATCGCGCCTGTAGCCTCGTTCAGCTTGAAGAAGCTCGCATTCGCCGGCGTCACGTCGTTCAGACTGATGCCGAGATAGCCATGATGCACCGCCCCGGTCTTGATCAGCTGTTCCGCAGTCGCCCGCACAATCTGCGAAGGAATCGCAAATCCAGCACCCGCAAACGAACCGCCGTTCGAGATGATGAACGTGTTGATGCCCACCAGCTCACCGCGCGCATTCACCAGCGGCCCGCCGGAGTTGCCCGGATTGATCGCAGCATCGGTCTGGATATAACCACCCAGCTTCCGAGCATCTTGCTTGTAGGGATTGTCCCGGTTCACCGCGCTCACAATGCCGCGAGTCACCGAAAACTGGAAGTAGCCAAACGGGCTGCCAAACGCCAGCACCGTCTGACCCGGCTTCAGCTTGCTGGAGTCACCCCATGCAATGCTCGGCAGATCATGCGCATCGACCTTGATCACTGCCAGGTCGGTCAGCGGATCCCTGCCCACTAGCTTCGCATTCAGCACGCGCCGGTCGTTCAGGGTCACGCGCATATTCACCGCACCATCGATCACGTGATTGTTCGTCACGATATAACCATCCGGCGAGATGATAATTCCGCTGCCAATGCCGTGCTCAACCTGCGGCTGCTGCGGCCTCGCCATTCCGTGCGGCAGTTGACCGAAAAACTGCGAAAACCCTGGAGGCAGGCCCTGCATCTGGCCCTGACCGAAGCCTTGACCTTGGCCTTCACCCTGGCCCTGACCTTCCTGGTCATCCTGGTCACCGCCGCCGCCCATCTCATGCATCGAGGACCCGCGAGACGTCACGGCAACGTTCACAACCGCAGGCGTCACGCGTGCAGCAACCGCCTCGACTGCATTGTCCAGGGAAACCAGCGAAGACACACTGTTCTCATCCATCGGCGGAGGCGACGAGATCATCGCCGCATGAACGCCGGGGTGATGAAAAGAAAACGCAGCTGCCAGCGCCAGTGCAAGGGCAGCCCCCAGGGGAGCGCCAATTCGCCCCGCCTTACCTACTAATTTATTAGTTTCAACAGACATAATCGAACCTCAGCATTGAATTAAATTGCTTAGTTTAGTTAAAGTTGAATAACCAGCCAGCCGCCCGCTGTAGGCACGGCTGCATACGAAATAGAAATCACGCGTTCCCGGGCCACCGCAAGAACCATCGTCGGGCGTTCCGACCCATCCTCCGACCCATCCCAGGAAGTCAGCATCACCCAGCCACGCACCTGCTGCACTCCCGCGCGGTCCTGTCTGGAGCGCTGCGCAACCGAATTACGACCAGCACGGCGATGCTTCACTACCGTCGAACTCACAGGGCTCACCGGACGAGCTCCGCGATCCATCGGCATCGAAGCCTTCAGCAAAGTCTCATGCGCAGCCCCCGGCACATTGCCAGCTCCGTGAAACATCACCGGCACATACCCCGGCCCAGCCCCAGACGAACTCTGCGCCACTGCAGAAACCGGCAAAGCAGCCCGAGAAAACGAAACCAGCTGAGGGCATCGCGCCAGTTCCGCCGATCCGCCCAGCAGACCAAGCACCAGCACACTCATCAACACACGAGCCTGCGCCGTGCCCATCCTCTTGCCGCCAAGCAGAATGCTATGCACCCGCCGCGCCAGCTCCGACTTCCTCTCCCACGCGCCCAACGACAGCGCCGCCGCCCTCCGCCCCAGCCGATCCTCCGCCAGATTGGTAAGGCAGGTCGCATAAGCCTTCGGGGCCTTCGTCAACCGCAGCACATCGTCATCGCAGGCCAGCTCGCGCTCCAGGCAAAGCCTCCGCTCAATCCACATCAACACCGGGTTCAGAGGAACAAGCACGAGGCTCAGCTTCTGCAGCAGGTTAATCCAGTCATCCGCCCGCCGCAGATGCCCCACCTCGTGCAACACAATCTGCCCAAACTCCTCCGTCGTCAGCCGTGAAAAAAGCTCTTCAGGAATAAGAATCCGCGGCGAGAAAAACCCAATGACGCTCGGCCTGTCCACATCCTTCGACCTGCAAAGCTCCACCCCGCGAAACCCGGCAGCCAGCAGCACCTCATCGCAGCCTTGCACCGGCACCGCTCTCTTCCAAATCCCACGCAACCGCACAGCACTCATCGCAAGCTTCACCGCACGAACCAGCGAAACCATCAGCCACACCGCGGCAATCGCAAAGCTCCAGCGCACATCCAACTGCAGCACTGCCCCGTGCCCCGGTATCACGCCACCTGCTCGCAACGTATAAGCGTGCAGCAGCGGCAGCACCGCCAAAACCGCAAACACCGCCGTCCAGATCGCAAACCGAACCGCCGCCGTAGTCCGCGGCGCCAGCCGCAGGCAAAGCGCCACACCTGCCGCGAGCACAATCCCCTGCCAAAGCCCCGACACAAACGAGTTCGCTACCAGCCGCGATACACTCTCCACTAGGTTCAGATCTATCACGGTCATCGATCCTCCCCCACGCGGTCGTCCGCTGCTGCAGCGATCGCCTCTCTCAGACGCTGCAACTCCTCCAGCGTCACCTCATCGTCACCCAGCAGTGAAAGCAGCAGCCGCTCCCGCGAGTTGCCGAAAAACCGCTGCATCATATGACGAACCTCCGACCGGCCCGCCTCCTGCTCCGCCACGCAGGGCAGATACAGAAACGCTCTGCCCTCCTGCCGGTGCCGCACATATCCCTTTTGCTCCAGAATCCGAATTGTCGTCAGCACCGAGTTATAGGCCAGTGCCGCCCCATCCGGCATCGCGGCAACCAGATCGCCCACGGCCGACTCACCCCGGGCCCACAGGATCTTCATGAGCCGTAACTCAGCTTCCGTCAATGTGTTGGACTTCTTCGGCGGCATAGGAATCTATCGCCGGCCCTCCCCGAAACACCCGGAAGAAGAACCGACCTAATCCTTCAGACGATCAACTAATCGATTAGTTAGCAGACATCCAAAAATCGCTGCCGTCTTGCAGTCGCCTTTCTGGTTGTAATCCCCAAAGGGGATCTGCTGTTGCATTTACCTCTGGCAGGCCCCCTACTTCACCAGCTCCCGATAATCCTCCCGCACCGGAGTAAACACATCCAGCACCTCCGACACCTCCAGCGCCGAAGCCTGGTGCTCAACCCCTCCATCCACCACAAAGCTATCCCCGGCACGAACATCAAACACCCGCCCCGCGACATCCACCCGAATCGCCCCACTCACCACATACACCAGCTGATGATGCGGATGGCTATGCCGAGCCCCAACCCAGCCCTTTTCAAAATAATGCCGCACCAGCATCAACTGGTCACTGTACGACAGTACCTGCCGCTTCATCCCCGGCTCCGGTTCAAAGGTTCGCGCATCGGCCGTCTTCACAAAACTGATCTCGCTAACACTCATAGAATCATCCTCACAAAAAGTTCTTCGGCCAAATTCATCCAGCCACACATTTACTCTTACACAAGAGAGGCACCTCCTGCGATGATCCGGCTCGAAGAGATCACCATCATCAACGCGCCCATCGAACGTTGTTTCGACCTCGCCCGCAGCGTCGAGGTCCATCTCGTCGCCAACATCCACTCCGGCGAACAAGCCCTGGCGATCGGCGGCATCACCTCCGGCCTCCCCGATCTCTCCCAGCGCGTCACCTGGCGCGCGAAACACTTCGGCATCTGGCAGAACCTCACCAGCGAATACACCGCGATGCAACCGCCCACCTACTTCCAGGCCACCATGGTCAAAGGCATCTTCCGCTCCATGCAGGCCGATCACGCCTTCCGCACTCTTCCCTCCGGCGCCACCGAGATGAAAGACCTCTTCCGCGTCGAAGCCCCGCTTCCCTTCCTCGGCCCATTAGCCGAAATCCTCTTCCTCCGCTGCTACATGCTGATGCTCCTCCGCGAGCGCAACACCGTCATCAAGCAAATCGCAGAATCCTCCAACTGGCAACGCTACCTTTCCGCCCCAGCCACCATAGCGAGATAAACTGCCCATGCGAATCGTCATCCCCGGAGGCGCTGGACAGGTAGGCCATATCCTCGCCCGCCAGTTTCACGCAAACAACCACGCCGTCACCGTCCTCAGCCGCAGCCCGTATCAGGCACCCTGGCGCGTCATCCCATGGGACGGCCTCACCCCCGGCCCCTGGACCGCCGAACTCGAAAATAGCGACGCCTGCATCAACCTCGCCGGCCGCAGCGTCAACTGCCGCTACTACCCCGCCAACCGCCGCGCCATCTTCGACTCCCGAGTCCTCTCCACGCAGCTACTCAACAAAGTCATCGCCGAACTCAACCACCCTCCCGCCGTCTGGCTCAACGCCAGCACCGCCACCATCTACCGCCACTCCCTCGACCGCCCTATGGACGAAGCCACCGGCGAGCTCGGAGGCAACGAACCCGGCGCACCTGACACCTGGAACTTCTCCATCCAGGTCGCCAAAGCCTGGGAAGAGGCATTCTTCTCCACTCCCACTCCCCGCACCCGCAAGGTCGCCCTCCGCAGCGCCATGACCTTCAGCCCCGACCCCGGCGGAGTCTTCGACGTCTTCCTCTCGCTCGTCCGCCACGGTCTCGGCGGCACCAACGGCCCCGGCAATCAATTTGTCTCCTGGATCCACGAAACCGACTTCATCCGCTCCATCGAACTCCTCATCGCCACCGAGGACTTCACTGGCGTCGTAAACCTCGCCTCCCCCAACCCTCTCCCCAATCGCGACTTCCTCCGCGCGATACGCGAAGCCTGGGGCACACGCATCGGTCTGCCCACCGCATCCTGGATGATTGACATCGGCACCTTCCTCATGCGAACCGAATCCGAGCTCATCTTGAAAAGCCGTCAGGTCGTCCCCGGCCGCCTCCTCGACGCTGGCTTCCACTTCACTTTTCCGCATTGGCCAGAGGCCGCCCACGACCTCGTCTCCCGGTGGAAAACACGAAAATTAACTGCGTAACCGCTAAAGGCCGTAGTATCGTCTTTTCCATGGCTGCTGATGACGCAAATGATCTGCGCAGAGCGCTCGAAAGCAACGAGATCATCCCGTACTTTCAGCCTCTCGTAGAGCTGCGCACCGGCCTCCTCCGCGGCTTCGAAGCCCTCGCCCGCTGGCAGCACCCGCAGCGGGGTGTCATCCCGCCAAACGAGTTCATTCCTCTCGCCGAAAGCTCCGGTCTCCACGGTCTCCTCACCGGCAAACTCCTCACCGCCGTCTTTGCCGCAGCAAAAGACATTCCGGCCCATCTCACCCTCTCGGTCAACATCTCCCTCACCCAGCTCACCGACCTCACTCTCCCCCGCCACATCCGCTCCGCCGCCGAACACGCAAAATTCCCCCTCCAACGTCTCATCCTCGAGATCACCGAAAGCGCCCTCGTCGGCAACACCGAGCACGCCGCCCGCATCGCGACCGAGTTGAAGGAGCAAGGTTCCCGCCTCGCGCTCGACGACTTCGGAACCGGCTACTCCAGTCTCCGCCACCTCCAACTCCTCCCCTTCGACGAACTCAAGATCGACGCCAGCTTCGTTCGCGCCATGACCCACACGCGGGAGAGCAGAAAGATCGCCGCCGCCATCGTCGGCCTCGGCAACAGCCTCATGCTCACCACCGTCGCCGAAGGCGTAGAAGACCAGACCATCGCCGACATGCTCCTCTGGCTCGGCTGCGACATCGGTCAGGGCTGGCTCTACGGCCGCCCCGTCCCGCCCGAGCAGCTCCCCGAAACTCTCGCCGAAAGACTGATTCCAGCACCTCCATCGACCCCTGCAGAACTCCACTCCGCAGCCGCGAATTCCACCCTCCCTCTGCGCCTCGAAGCTCTCCCCACCCAGCGCCTCGCCCAGCTCAATGCCATCTACGATGGCGTCCCCGTCGGCCTCTGCTACCTCGATCGCAACCTGCGCTACGTCAGCGTGAACAAGCGCCTCGCCGAGATGCACAATCTCCCCGTTGCCTCACACCTTGGCCGCCACATCTCCGAGGTCATCCCCCAGAAGTACGCCCAATGCGAGCCCTACCTCCTGCGCGCGCTCGACGGCATACCCCACATGGGCCTCGAAATCAGCTATCCCGACCCGCATCGCCCTGCAGTGACCCGCACCATCCTCGTCTCCTATCAGCCCGCACGCGACGAGGTCGACGAGGTCGTCGGAGTCTCCATCTCCGTCGTCGACATCACCCGCCGCAAGCAGGCCGAACAAGCCCTCGTCGAAAGCGAAGACCACTACCGCAACGCCGTCGAACTAAGTCCCCAGGTTCCATGGACCGCAGACCCCAACGGAATGATCCTCGATACCAGCAAACGATGGGAGACTCTTACCGGCCTCACCAAAGAGGAGTCCTTGGGAACAGGCTGGGTGCGCGCCCTTCACCCCGACGACCGTCAGGCGACACTCAGAGCGTGGGAAAAAGCCCTCCGTACCGGCGAGTCCCTTGACATCCAATACCGCATCCGCTGCCGCGATTGTGAATGGCGATGGATGAGGGTCCGCGCCGCGCCGCGAAGGGACGAAAACGGCAAAATCATCCGCTGGTACGGCGCTCTGGAGGACATCGGCGATCATAAAAAAGCCGAGGAAGCCCTCCGCCGCAGCGAAGCACGCCTGCAAGCCATCTTCGAAGCCGCCCCCATCGGCATCGTCATCGCCGACGCCCCCGACTGCCGCGTCGTCATGAGCAATCCCCGCGCAGAAGAGATTCTTCATAGCGTCGTGGCGCCCCTTACTCTCATCGACGACTACTGTCAGGAATCACGCGCCAGTGCTCCCGGGGACCTTCGCGACGAGGCGCAAGTGAAACCGCTCGCCAATGCCATCATGAGCGGAAAATCGATCGGCCCCCGGGAAGAACTCCGCTACAACGACGACGGCACCAGTACATGGATCAGCCTCACCGCCGCGCCCGTCATCGACATCAACGGCAAGGTCTCCGGCGGCGTCATCGCCATTCAGGACATCGACCAGGACAAACGCGAGATGCATCGCCTCGAAGAACTCGCCGACGCACTGAAAAACAAACTCGCCACCCACCGCTAACCGAAAAGCTCCGCTGGGAATCCTCACGCCGCCGCCCTTGAGAAGTTTGTCTGTTTGTTGTCATCCCGCAGGGATCTGCTGTTGCCGTTCCCTTTTTTGTTTGTAATTCCGCAGCACAGCGCAGCAATCTGCTGTCTGGTTCCACTGCTGTGTACTCATCCGCACGCACCAAGAACCTGGTCATCCTGACCCACACCTACTTCGCCCCCGCCTTCGCCAACCCCCTGTATTTCAGCATCGGCTCAATATTCGGCGCGCTCCCCAGCCAGGCCTCATACATCTTCGCCAGATCCTCCGTATTTCCCCGCGACAGCACCATCGCGCGCAACCGGTCTCCATTCGCCCGCGTCAATCCGCCATGATCCTGAAACCACTGGAACGCATCGTCATCCAGCATCTCGGCCCACAGATACGCGTAGTACCCCGCCGCATACCCACCACCCCATATATGCGAGAAGTAGCTCGACCGGTAACGCGGCGGCACATAACTCAGCGTGAACCCCTTCTTCTCCAGCGCCGCCTTCTCAAACTCATCCGGCTTCTCGAGCGGCGCACCCACCGGCAGCGAGTGCCACTGCATATCCAGCTCCGCCGCCGCCAGCAGTTCCGTCAGCTTATACCCCTGGTTAAAATCCTCCGCCTTCTTGATCTTCGCCGCCAGCTCGACCGGCATCGCCTCTCCCGTTTTATAGTGCTTCGCATAATGATGGAAGATCGCCGGATACGTAGCCCAGTGCTCATTGAACTGCGACGGAAACTCCACAAAGTCCCGCGCCACCGAAGTCCCCGACAGCACCGGATACTCACTCGCCGCAAACATCCCATGCAGCGCATGCCCAAACTCGTGGAACATCGTAATCACGTCGCTGAAGCTGATCAGCGCCGGCTCACCCTCCGCCGGCTTCGGCAGATTCGCAACGTTATAAACCACCGGCAGCGTCCCCAGCAGCTTCGACTGCCGCACCAGGCTCCCCATCCACGCCCCGCCATTCTTGTTATCGCGCTTGAAGTAGTCGCAGTACCAAAGCGCCAGCGGCTTGCCATCGGCCTCCATCACCTCATACACACGAACATCCGCGTGCCACACCGGAATATCCTTCCGCTCCTTGAACGTCAGCCCATACAACTGATTCGCCGCATAAAACACCCCATCCTGCAGCACATGATTCATCTCGAAGTAAGGCCGCACCTGCGCCTCATCCAGGTCAAACTTCGCCTTCCTCACCTGCTCGGAATAAAACTCCCAGTCCCAGGGCTGTAGCTCAAATCCGCCCTTCTGCGACCCGCCGCTCTGGGCATCGATCACCGCCTGAATCTCCTTCGCCTCCCCCGCCGCATTCGCCGTAGCCGCCGGCACCAGCGCATCCATAAACTTCAGCGCATTCTCCGGAGTCTTCGCCATCTGATCTTCCAGCTTCCACCCCGCATAGCTGTCGAACCCC
>JAOAPF010000078.1 GCA_025462755.1 Edaphobacter sp. | reverse complement strand
TGGCTGCGACAGAGGAATTCTCGCGTGACCGGATGATGCCCCCACCAGTCTCCATCATCATCCCCGCGCTGAACGAAGCCGAATCCATCGGCCAGGTCGTCGCCGAGATGCCCTGGCACCTCATCGCAGAGTGCATCGTCGTCGATAACGGAAGCACCGACGCGACCGCCGTTATAGCCGCACAAGCCGGTGCCCGCGTCATCACCTCACCCCGTGGCTACGGAGCAGCCTGCCTCGCCGGCTCCAACGCCGCGCTCCCCTCCAGCACCATCCTTGTCTACATGGACGGCGACGGCTCCGACACCATCGCCGATCTCCCGCGCCTCGTCTCTCCAATCCAGAACGACGAGGCCGACTTCGTCATCGGCTCGCGCAACCGCGGCACGCGCGAACCCGGCTCCATGCTCTTCTCCCAGATCTTCGCTGGCCAACTCGTAGGCATTCTTCTCCGCCTCGTCGGCAAAGGCCGCTACACCGACATGGGCCCCTTCCGCGCCATCCGCAAAACGTCACTCGAACAGTTACAAATGTCCGAGCTCACCTACGGCTGGAACCTCGAGATGCAGATCAAAGCCGCCCAGCACCGCCTCCGCATCCTCGAAATCGCCGTAGACTACCGAAAGCGAATCGGTGGAACCTCTAAGGTCTCCGGGGACCTCAAGGCCAGCATCAAGGCCGGATTCCGCATCCTCGAGGTCCTCTTCCGTGTCGGCTTTTTGGGACGCTGACAATCAATCGACATGCGAGCCTTACATCCTCTCGGCCACTTCCCCCGTCAAACCCTTGAGACCGACCGAGGAGCGAGCAATCCCAATGTCTTTGCCAAATCGTTCCTCGCGATGCCTGCTTCCGTTCGCGATGTGTCTTCTCGCAGTAGCAACGCATGTGTCCGCGGACCCGGTTCCGGTGCGCCGCACCCAGGGAACTGCTCACGGATTCCTCATTCTTAAAACGCTCGAAGGCGAAACCCTCGCTGCAGGTGATCTCGTTCAGGTCGCTCATGGTAACCGGGTTACTTCGCGGCTTACCTTTCATTTTCGCGACGGCTCGCTCGATGACGAAACCACAGTCTTTACCCAGAGTGGCGTCTTCCGCCTCCTTAGCAATCATCACATCCAGCGCGGTCCCTCCTTTCCGAAGCCTCTCGATATGTTCATCGACGCCGCCACGGGCCAGATCACCTCGCGCGACAAAGACGGCAAACCCACCGAGAACCATCTCGATCTTCCGGCCGACGTCGCGAACGGGCTTCAGCTTATCTTGTTGTTAAACCTCGATCCCACCGCCCCTCCAATCCATGTCTCCATGATCGCGCCCACCGAAAAGCCTCGCCTGGTTCATCTCCTCATTGCCGGGGAAGGCCAAGACCCCCTTACGATCGCCGGCATTCGTCACAAAGCAACGAACTTCCGCATCAAGGTCGAGCTTGGCGGCGTCACCGGCCTGGTCGCTCCCATGGTTGGCAAGCAACCCTCAGACATTCACGTCTGGGTCCTCGGCGGTGATGCACCCGCCTTCGTTAAGCAAGACGGCCAGTTCTACGAGGGCGGCCCCGTCTGGCGTGTCGAGCTCACCGCTCCTGTCTTCCCGCCGTCCTCCTCCGCCGGCAAATAGCCGCAGCCACAACCAATTCCCACAACCGCTCGCTTGACACCGCTGATACCTTAAAACAGTAGAGACCAAGAACCCGGCCAGCCAGCCGGGCTTCGATTTTTGTCCGGTGGCACATCGAAGTCCGGACATAAGGTCCCTGGTTGGAAGACTTTGCACACTTTTGGTACGGCAGGGGGTACCCCGCCTTACCCCGGAGAAGAACTCATGCAGAATCGCATCCTCGGCACCACCATGCCCGTCCTCGAATTCGCCCTCGGCCCCAACGACGCCGTCATCTCCGAGGCCGGCGAGCTCTCCTGGATGTCCGCCTCCGTCCAGATGACCACCCACACCCAGCACGCTGGCGGCGGCGGTTTCTTCGGAGCGATCAAGCGCGTCGCCGGCGGCGGCTCTCTCTTCATGACGGAGTACCGCGCCATCGGCACTCCCGGCGAGGTCGCCTTCGCCACCCGAGTTCCCGGCCATATCGTTCCCGTAGACGTGGGCGCCGGCCATGAGTACCTCGTCCACCGTCACGGCTTCCTATGCGCCACCGCCGGCATCGAACTCGGCGTCGGCTTCCAGCAATCGCTCGGCGCGGGCATCTTCGGCGGCGACGGCTTTCTCCTGCAAAAGATCAGCGGCCAGGGCATCGCCTGGCTCGAGCTGTCCGGCGAACTCGTCATCAAAGACCTGGCCCCCGGCGAACTACTCCGGGTCCACCCAGGCCACGTCGGCGCCTTCCAATCCACCGTCTCTTTTCAAATCCAACGCGTCCCCGGAATTAAGAACATGATCTTCGGCGGCGACGGTATCTTCCTCGCCGCACTCACCGGCCCCGGCCGCGTCTGGCTGCAGACGCTCCCCATCTCCCGCCTCGCCCATCAGATCCAGGAATATCTCCCGAAGGAACGCGCCGTCCAGACAGCCGAAGGCGGAGTAGTCGGCGGCATCGTCGGTTCCATCCTCAAGGGCATGTAACGCAGCTGCCCCAACCAGAGCGCAAATCAAGTGCAGTCACTCCGCCCGCAACGCCTCCACTGGATTCACCGACGCTGCTCTTCGCGCCGGAAAATAACTAGCGAGCAGCGCCGACACACCAAGCAACAACGCGACCGCAGCCAGCGTTGACACATCCCAGCTGTGGATGCCAAAGAGCACCTTCCGCATCATTGTCGCAACCGCGATAGAGCACAGCAATCCCGCAACGATTCCAAAGCCAGTCAGCCAACCAGCCTCCTTCAGAATCATCCGGTACACCGAACTCTGCTGCGCACCCAGCGCCATCCGCACGCCGATCTCGCGCGTCCTCTGGCTCACCGAATACGCAATCACACCATAGAGTCCCACCACGCCCAGCAGCAGAGCCATCGCGGCAAACCCTCCCACCAGCGACGCTGAAGACCGGTGCAGATACGCTGTCTGCGACTCGTTTATTCGCTGCACCATAGTGATTTCGTTGATCGCCCCAATACCAGGATCAATCTCATGAATAGCCGCAACCAGCGCCGGCAACACCAGCTTTTCATCCTGCGAGGTCCGCACGATCAGCGAGACGTAATTCTCCGCGTTCTGATTGAGCGGATCGTATTGGGCCGGCCATATCTCCGAGTCCAGCGAGCCCTCCTTCACGTCCTCCACTACGCCGATGATCTCCCGAAGCGACTTCGGCGTCAGCTCTGTGTCGCCCATCTTCTTCCCGATAGGATCCTCACCCGGGAAGTACTGTCTCGCCAGCGCCTTGTTAATAACCACCACCAACGGCTTCGACGCGTCATCGTCCTCCGTGAAGAAGCGGCCCTTCACCAGCTTTGCCTGCAACGTCTTGAAGTAGTCCGAACTCACCTCCCGTTGATTCACCTCATTGTGCTCTCCGTTGTAGGGCTTGCCGACAAACCGGATCCAGTTCGTATTGCCGTTGCCACTCACCGGCAACAAGGTGGAGAGCGCCGCAGACCTCACACCCGGCAGACTCGAGACACGCGCGAGAATCTGTTTGCTTACGGCAACCTTTTGAGGATCCTTCGGATAGGCGGTCTCCGGCAGCACAACCTGCACCGTGGCCAGATGGTCCGGCTGGAAACCCAACTCCACGTGCAGGAGCTTGTAGAAACTCTTGCCCAGCAATCCCGCACCCACCAGCAGCACCACTGCAACTGCCAGCTCCAGTACCACCAGGTTCGCTCCAAATCGCCGCCAGAACGTTCCCGCCGAAGTCCTCCCTCCATCGGTTAGGCCCTCACGCATTTGAGCCAGAGGCAGGCGCAGCACCGGAGTCATTGCAAACAGCCCCGACGCGACCAGCGAGATCATCCCCGCAAACGCCACCACATGCGGGTTCAAACCAATCCCGCCCAGATACGGCATACTCGACAGCATGTCCTTCGAGATCAGCCGCAGCAGCGCCTGCATCGCTCCGTAAGCACACAACAGCCCCAGAGCTCCACCGGCAACCGTCAGCACAAGCGCCTCTGTGATGAACTGACGGACTAGCCGCGCCCGCGATGCCCCCAGCGCACCACGCACTGCAATCTCGCGCTTCCGCGCCTCGGATCGCACCAGCAGCAGGCTCGACACATTTACGCACGCAATCAACAGCAACAGCCCCGCTCCGCCCAGCAACACCAGCAGAATCGGACGAACGTCCCCGACAATCTGCTCCGAGAGCGGCTTAACGCTCGCGCTTTGGCCGCGATTCGATCCCGGATACTGCACCTCAAGCTGCTTCGCGACCGATGTCATATCCGCGAGCGCCATCTGCATCGTGACCCCGTCCTTCAATCGCGCGACTCCGTACAGATTGTGGCAACTCCGTCTCTTCTCGCAGTTGGTGAGCGTGTGCACCGTGACCCAGAACTCCGCCTTGCCTCGCGGAGCGAACTGAAAACTCGGTGGCAGCACTCCAATGATCGTGTTCGGCGTGCCATCCAGCTTCACCGTCTGGCCAATAATGTCTTTCCTTCCGCCGAACCGCGCCAGCCACGACGCATACGTCAACATCACGGTATCGCCGGCACCTGGCTGGTCCTCGCCGTGATAGAAGTCGCGGCCGATTGAAGGAGTCACTCCTAGCACCCGAAAGAATCCGGCACTCACTCGGGCGGCTTGCACCGGCTCTACGCCCGACGGCGTACTCATCAGGTATCCCGATCCGCCGTACACCTCCAATGCGCTGAAGACCGTGTTCATCTTCTTCCAGTCGACATAATCCTGATACGACAGGTTGGAGCGGGGAAACATCCTCGCCGACTCCGCCACATCCGCCAGCCGCGTCGGGTCTTTATAAGGCAACGGCTTAATGAGAGCAGCGTCCACGAATGCGAAGATAGCCACGCTCGCGCCAATGCCCAGCGCCAGCATAAGGACCGCCGTCAAGGCAAATCCCAGGCTCCTTCGCAGTTGACGAAGGGCGAAGTGGAGATCCTGCCACACCGTCTCGAAGCGGAACCCCATCACCTCATAGCTCTGCTCCTTCAGCCGCGTAGGATTGCCGAACTCCAGGGCCGCCTCATGATGGGCCGCCTCCGGTGCAACTCCCGCTTCGCGAAGCTCTTTCTCCTTCTGCTCGCGGTGAAACGACATCTCTTCCTCCAATTCGCTGTTGAACTTTTCTCTGCGAATCAGCATTCCTGCCTTCGTGAAGAAGCGAGCGATTGCGTCCATGGCAACCTCCTATGCGTCCTGCATCACACGGCCGATAGCCGCTATCATCTGTTCGAATCGCGAATGCTCCAGCCCCAGCTGTTTCCGCCCAGCCGCCGTCAGCGTGTAATAGCGCGCCCGCCGGTTGGTCTCGGTCGATCTCCACTCCGCCTTCACCCAGTTCTGCAGCAGCAACCGCTGCAGTGCCGGATAAAGCGAGCCCTCCTCAACCGTCAATACCTCATCCGACGCTCGTTTGATCGACGAGGCGATCCCATAGCCATGCTGTGGGCCGCGCGTCAGTGTCTTCAAAATCATCATGTCCAGCGTTCCCGGCATCAGGTCAGATTTCTTTGTCATTCTTCCATCCATAGATCATCTATGCATAGAACGTCAACGCGAAAGAAAAGTTCCCTGAATTTTTCTTTTCCCGCCCCAATCTCGTCCTGTACGGGTAATGTCATGTTGCGACAATCCGGGTTTCAGGAACTACAATCAATGGCACAGTTCCATCCGCTGCAGATCTCTAAGTTGGAGAACACGATGCGAAGAGTGATTGGTACCCTGCTGATCTTGTCGCCGCTTTTCGCGCTCATGGCTTTTGCTTTTTTGGGCGTCTTGTTCGGATCGATGGGCATCGACATCCATTGGACCTCGAAGGGGACCTCCTATGTCGCGATAGCCTGCTTCATCCTCGCTCTGTGCGCTTGCGTGATGGCAGGCGTTCACCTCCGCAGAAATTCGTCTGATCCGGCGTTACCGCCTATATCCTAGAAAGGAATGCCTCCTTTCCTGCATCTGGCCCACGTCAACGTGGCCCGCGGCGACAACGTCGTCCTCCACGACATCAACCTCACAGTCAACACTGGTGAACACATCGCCATCCTCGGCCCCAATGGCTGCGGCAAATCCACCCTCATCAAGACCATTACGTGCGAGTGTTACCCCATTGCCATGCCTGAAACGAAGGTCACCATCTTCGGCCGCGAACGCTGGGACCTAACTGAACTAAAAAAACGCCTCGGCGTCGTCTCCCCAGAACTCCCTGGCCGTCCCACCCTCCACACCACCGGCCGCGATGCCGTCCTCACCGGCTTTTTTTCGAGCTCCACCCTCTGGCCGAACCTCACCGTAACCGAAGCCATGCGGGCCCGCGCCGACGAGGTCCTCGCCCAGGTCGACGCATTAGATCTCGCGAACAAGCCTGTCGGCGAGATGTCCGCCGGCCAGCAGCGTCGCATTATGATCGGCCGGGCTCTCGTTGGCTCCTCAAGCTCCGGGAACGAAGCGACTCAGATGCTCCTGCTCGACGAGCCCTCAAACGCCCTCGACCTCGCCGCCCAGGCCGATCTCCGCAACCTGCTCCGTAAACTGGCCCAGCAGGGCACCGGCATCCTCCTCATCACCCACCACATCGCCGACATCCTCCCGGAGATCGACCGCATCCTGCTCATGCGCGAAGGCCGCATAGTCGCCGACGGACCCAAAGCTGAACTCCTCACTGCGGCCAACCTCGGCAGCCTCTTCAAAACCGAAGTCAACATCACCGAGAGAGACGGCTTCTACCACGCGTGGTGAGACCGCCTTTCCACCCTGCAGAACACTTCCAAAAAGGGTCGTCACTTGACAAGACCGCTTCCAGGAAACACTCAGATGACCCTCCCTATATCGCTGTCAGGTAGAACGGAGAGGGCCAAGTCCAAAGCTAAAGTCTCTCGATGGAAGACTTTGAGCAAAATTGACGGGGAGGGGGAGGGGCTAGCCCCGCGGCGGCACCGTGCCGGTCTGCAGCTTGACCAGTTCTGGCTGGGCGATCCGGCTGGGCCCGAGGACAGCGATTTTGGGTAGAGGGCCGCGGACCATGGCAACCTCGTCGCAGGCGTAGAGACGAGGGCAGGTCTGGCAGTCCTTGTAGATCTTGTCGGGCAACGTAGTGCGGTCGACGACGCGGAAGCCGAAGTGAAAGAAGAAGTCGGGGATTCGGGTGAAAAGGCAGACCGCCGTGACGGATTGCTCTTCGGCTTCTTCGAGCAGGGCACGAAGGAGTCGGCCGCCAGCACCCTGGCCTTTGGCTTCAGGCTTGACGACGATGGAGCGGACTTCGGCAAGGTGAGGGCCATAGAGGTGGAGAGCACCGCAGCCAAGGAAGACGCTGCCCGATTCGGACTCGGCGACGGCGAAGTCGCGGACGTTCTCGCAGATCTCGGCGTAGCTGCGGCGGAGGAGGGTGCCGTCGCCGGAGAGAGAGTTAACGAGGTCGAAGATGTTGACGGCGTCGGGGAGCTTGGCTTTGCGGACGACCGCTCCGCCTTCGCGCAGGCGGGTAGAGGCGGTGGACTCACTTGCCGTCAACAGGGGAGATGTGGTCAATGACGCGGGCTCCTTTCTTTATTGTGGCAGATTTTTGATGCTCGACGATGCCTTGGGGAATCCATGTCTGTACTAAGCACCTCATTTTTGCAGCGAGACAGATTTGCCTTTATCGATGGCGGCATCGAGGCGCTGGCGTGCTTCGTTGAGAGCCAGTTCCACGCGGTCGATCGCTGTTCCACCGGGGACGTCGTGGCAGTCCACGGTTCTGCGCAGTGAGATTGCAACGAAGAAGTCCTCGTCGAAGTGCTCGCTGAGCTGCTTAAGGTCGGCAAGGGGAAGAGCGTTGAGCTCGAGCTGTTTGTCGAGACCAAGGCGGACGGCATTGCCGACGATCTCGTGGGCTTTGCGGAATGGCACGCCTTTGTTGGAGAGATAGGTGGCGGCGGCCATGGCGTTGAGGTAGCCGGTTTCGGCGGCAGACTGCATCTTTGCGGTTCGGAAGGTGAGTGCACGGGTGAAGCCGGGAAGGACGCTGAAGAGACCGGCGAGGGTGTCGGCAACGTCGAAGATCTGCTCCTGACCTTCCTGAAGGTCTTTGTTGTAGGCGAGCGGGAGTCCCTTGATGAGCGTGGCGAGCGCGGTGGCTGCGCCGAGGAGGCGGGCGGATTTGCCACGGGCGAGTTCGGTGAGGTCGGGATTCTTTTTCTGGGGCATCGCGGAGGAGCCGGTGGAGTATGCCTCGGGGAGATGGACGAAGCCGAACTCGGCGGTCGCGTAGAGGGTGAGCTCTTCAGCAAAGCGCGAGATGTGGAGGCCGAGGGTGCTGGCGGCCTGCGCGAAGTCGAGCATGAAGTCGCGGTCGGAGGTGGCGTCCATGCTGTTATCGGTGGGAGCGGAGAAGCCGAGAGCGTCGGAGGCGATGCGCCGATTGAGGCCGAGGGTTGCGCCGGCGATAGCGCCGGAGCCGAGCGGGCAGAAGTTCATGCGTCTGCGTGCGTCGGCGAAGCGCGAGTCGTCACGTTCGAGCATGGCGACGTAGGCGAGGAGCCAGTGGGCGACAAAGACGGGTTCCGCGCGCTGGAGGTGAGTGTAGCCGGGCATGACGGCTTCGCCAGCCTGTTCGGCGAGGTCGATGAGGGCTTTGCGCCATTCGTGGAGTCCTGCGATGGTGTTGTCGATGGCTTCGCGGACGAAGAGGCGCATGTCGGTGGCGATCTGCTCGTTGCGGCTGCGGCCGGTGTGGAGTTTAAGGGCGAGGTCACCGATTTGTGTGGTGAGTTCGAGCTCGACGAAGTGGTGGATGTCTTCGGCTTGCTCGCTGTCGGCGATGTTTTTCAGTTTTGCGACCGCGCGGAGGCCCTGTTCCATCTGGAGGAGTTCTTCGCTGGTGAGGATGCCGGCGGCTTCGATGGCGCGGGCGTGGGCGATGCTGGCTTCGACCTCATGGGGGAGGAGGCGCCAGTCGAAGGGAAAGGAGCGCTGCCATTCTTCGAACTGCTTGTTGAGTGGGTCGCGGAAGCGGCCTGACCACATCTTTGTTGCGGGTTGGTTCTGTTCAGACATTAGAACTCTTTCTCGAATGCGTCATTGCTTTTTTTGCCAGCCGAAGTTGCGCCGCTGATCTCTGTCACGTCCATGTAAATAGGTGTCATCTCGCCGGCTGTGTCCGCTCGATGCAGTTTGCCTAGAACGATCACCTGATGGTCTTTCCACTTTGCTGCGGGAAGATCAGTCAACTTCGTTAGCTCCAGACCATTGAAGAACAATTTGAGCCGTTTGGCGGGACGGCATTCATCCTTTGCATATTCAGGCTTTGTCGGTGTGCAGGGCACGTTGACAGGAGATGGGACTTCAAGTGCCCAGTAGCTGACATGAGCATCGTGCTTTGGGTCTTCACCATAGCCGGGGGGACCAAAGCCATGAATCAATCGAATCGTGCCTTGGAGTGAAATCTCTTGATCCTCTGGCTCGATGACTTGCTGGGAGAAAGCCGGCATCGTTGTAACAAACAGCAAACATACAGCCGCGATAGAAGTGCTGAACCACATCTTTGCGGGTTGTCGTGAGTCGGACATCGTCTGAAGCGTACCTCAGGGGCTAAAGCCCGGAAAAGTTTGCAACGTTATGGCACGGCTGAAGCCGTGCCCTTAACGGATCGTGCCGCTGTGAAGGAGAACAAGCAACGGCAAATACAGAAGCAGATTCCCTTCGGGAATGACAAACAAGAAAAGCAAGAACAACAGCGAACAAGAAAAGCAAGAACAACAACAAGACAATGGCAGACCAACAGCGAAAGCGGTCGAGCTTTGCTCGATGCCCACCTTAGCGACGATGAAGCCGTCGCGAAGATGGGGCACCCATGTGGTTACACCTTGTTGCTCCGGCTGCTCAGTTGTGGCATCTCAGAGCCCTTGCTTAGTGTGAGTAGGCCGCTCTCGGCGTAGGTCATCAGCTTCGCGCGGGTGTCGGTGATATCCAGATTGCGCATGGCGAGCTGGCCGATGCGGTCTCGCGGTGAGAAGGTGGATTCGCCCTTTTCCATCGTGAGGCGCTCGGGATGGAAGGTGAGATTGGGCGAGGCGGTATTCAAGATGGTGTAGTCGTTGCCGCGGCGCAGCTCAAGGGTGACTTCGCCGGTGACGGGCTTGGCGACCCAGCGCTGGGCGGCTTCGCGCAGCATGATGGCCTGCGGATCGAACCAGCGGCCCTGGTAGAGGAGGCGGCCGAGCTTACGGCCATTGTCGCGGTACTGCTCGATCGTGTCCTCGTTGTGGATGCCGGTGATGAGGCGCTCGTAGGCGATGAAGAGGAGCGCGAGGCCGGGTGACTCGTAGATGCCGCGGCTTTTGGCTTCGATGATGCGGTTTTCGATCTGGTCGCTCATGCCGAGGCCGTGGCGGCCGCCGATGCTGTTGGCTTCGAGCATGAGGGCTACGGGGTCGGGGTATTCGGTGCCGTTGAGTGCTACGGGGAAGCCTTCTTCAAAGCGGATGGTGATCTC
>JAOAPF010000060.1 GCA_025462755.1 Edaphobacter sp. | reverse complement strand
CATGGGCGTGCTGTATTATCGGGAGTTGACTAAGGCTAGTGTGGCCAGGGCGCTTGCGGCGGTGAGGAGCTGGTTCAAGTGGCTGGCGAAGGAGTGGAAGGTGACGCAGAATCCGGCGCTGCTGGTGAGTACGCCGAAGCTGCCGAAGCATCTGCCGCGGGTGCCGAGTATGGAGGAGGTGAACCGGGTTTTGAATTCGCTGGAGAGTGATGGGTCGGGGGCGGGCCCGGATGCGAAGGAGAAGCAGGATGCGGTGGCTTGGCCGGAGCGGGACCGGGTGATCTTTGAGCTGTTGTATGGGTGCGGGATTCGGAACTCCGAGCTGGTGGGGCTGGATATGGGGAGCGTGAAGTGGCGGGATGATGCGGTGCTGGTGCGGGGCAAAGGGCGAAAGGAACGTCTGGTTCCGCTGGGGGATGAGGCGGCGTCGGCGTTGAGGGCCTATCTGCCGCTGCGCGAGGCGAAACTGCTGGTGGCGGGTAAAGGGGGTTTGGTGGCGAATGGGCCGCTGATGATGAACCTGCGGATGCGAGGGGATTGCCGGTTGACGACGCGAAGTGTGGGGCGGATCGTGAAGGCGATTGCGTTGAGCCGGGGGCTGGCCGCGGATGTGCATCCGCATACGCTCCGGCATGCGTTTGGGACGCACATGCTGGAGGAGGGGGCCGATCTGCGCGCGATTCAGGAGATGCTGGGGCATGAGCGGTTGTCGACGACGCAGCGGTATACGCAGCTGACGGTGGGTCAGGTGCAGAAGGTGTATGACGAGACGCATCCTCGGGCGAAGTAATTTTTTTGGGTATGGATGGAGTGGTGGGGTTAGGGAAAGAAGGTCTCGCTTCGCTCGATAACCCACCCTTTACGATGAAGCCGTAAAGGATGGGCCACCCGACTGGTTGATGGTGGGGCAGGTGCAGAAGGTGTGTGACGAGACGCATCCCCGGGCGAAATAAGGGGTTGTGAGGCTTACTTCGGGTTTGGGCGGCAAAAGCTATTCCGTATTCCCTGCAAGATCTTGCAGGGGAAACACGATGCGCATTGTGCAAAGATTCTGCCTTTCTTCTAACTGCCTGATTCAATTGAAGAGAGAGACAATGCTAAGGCTAAGGGGAATGGCCGCCGGATTGCTTCCTAGACTTGCGAAATCCCAGGGCCAAGAATATGGACGGATTATTTAAAGATCTGCAACGCATTGTTTTTTCGGTTTAAATTTCGATCTGAAAGGTTTCAATGATACTTAGAAAGATTCTTCTCCTTAGTTCTATCGTTGTGTTGGCAGGAGGCACTGCCTCTTATGCAGACACGCTAACCTTGGTTGGACCCATCGCCACTCACGACTACCAGCAGACCACAAATAGCCCCTGCGTAATCGGAAACCCGTCTTGCAACAACCCGGCGGGGTTCGACGTTACGACGATCCCGGCAAACCCTCCTGGGGGTGTCTACAACATGGTGGCATCGCCCATATACACGGTCAGCCAGATTGAATCGATCGTCGGAAGTAATGCGTTCTGGGTCGGAATCGACATCAATCAAACCAGCGTGCCACAGACGCTGGACTACTTTGCGATGACGGTCAACGGTGTTGTCACGGACTTGTTTTCCACGCTCACTTCGGTGCCATCCAGCAACAATGGCAATGGCTATGCCGATTACCTGCTGGAGACGTTCAAACTGGCAAGTTTTGCCGGGACTGACAGTGTGCAGTTCATCATGAACATGCCACTGGCGAACGATGGCGCGGAGCAGTTCTTCCTCATAGGGACTGAGCCGACGCCTCCACCTCCTGCTACAACACCTGAGCCTTCTTCGCTGGTTCTGTTCGGTACGGGTCTGGCCGCAGCTGCCGGTGTTGCTCGCCGCCGAGTGGTTTCTGCTATCAGAGGCAACTAGTCCATCGTTTCAGTAAAACTACTAATTCCCTCCGCCCCTGGCCGAAAGTCAGCGGGCGGAGGGGAATTTTTTTAAGCGGCTTGAATCTGATTTTTTCCTGATGTTGTAAACAGTTCGTCATTTTTTGTCGCGGTGGGAAGGGTATTTTTTCGAGACGATGGCGAGTTCTAGAGCAGAAAACGCAAGCGATGGAAAGGTTTCGCTTCGCGTGACACCAGTCCGTCCGACACGAGAGCGAGTTAGAGCCAGAGGCGGCGGGGGAGGGTGGTGCATCCAATTAATGCGAGGTGTCGTGTTATGCGTGAGACTGTTGCGACGTGCGTTGTCGCGGTGGGTGCATGTTTGGCTCTGATCGTGACACAAGGGTGCAAGAAGCAGGTTGCTCCGGCTGCGGTGCTGCCGGTGGTAAGTAGTAGTCGGCCGCAGGTGCAGCCGGATTTTCCTGTAGGGCCTCTTCCGGTGGAAGACGTAGATCGCGGGGCGACGCCCAGGGTGGACCGGACGGCGGTACGGCGGGCCCAGTTGGAGCCGGTGCAGGTGCAGCCGGTGCAGGTGCAGCGTGTGGATGTTCAGGCTGCGGCGGTGGCGGAGGTGCAGAGGCGGCAGGATGAAAGGCTGTTGCAGCAGCAGGAGGCGACTTCTGAGCGACAGCAGGAGGAGTTGGATCAAGAGATCGAGCAGGATCTGATGACGCAGCAGGAGATGGAGGCGGAGCCGCGGATTCAGGATGTTCCGGAGATGCCGGAGGGCGCGCCGACGGAGCCGATGCAGCCGCGTTGATATTGGAATGCGACGACCGCTGCTCGTGGCGCAACTTGTGGGGGCTGGTGGGATTGAACTCTTCCGGACCTTGGTTGGGCCAGGATGATGGCAGGGAGTTGCAACGACATCAAGCGCCGGCTTCGATGTTTTCTTTGTGGTGAGGCAGAAACGTGGTGAAGATGGTGCCGCTGACGTCGGGGCCGTCCTTGCTTCGTGCTCGGATTCGGCCGCCGTGACGGCTGACGATGTCGTGGGTGATCCAGAGTCCGAGGCCGTTGCCGACGTCCTGCTTGGTGGTGAAGAAGGGGTCGAAGATTTTGGGCATCGATTCCTGCGAGATGCCGGAGCCGTTGTCGATCAGGCTCACGGCAGTGCCGGGAGCCTGGCCGTTACCCCAGGACTTCGATCTTCGAATTCTTATCGTAAGGCAACCGTTGTCCGGCATGGCGTAGATCGCGTTGACGATCTGATTGGCGAAGACCTGGCGCAGTTCGCCTTCCAGTCCCCAGATTTCGAGTTCGCCGCGGTACTGCTTTTTGACGGAGAGGTTCTTGGTTTTAAGCTTCCGGTTGAACAGGAGGAGAAGGTCGTCGATCAGAGACGACAGTTTGACGACCACGGGTGTTGCGGTTTCGCGGTAAAAGCCGAGGGTCCGTTTGGTGATCTGTGCGACGCGTGCGAGTTCTTGGTCGGCGATTTTCAGGTAGGTTGCAACCTCTTCCGGAGGGCAGGAGCGGGCGAGATAGATTGCGTTGGAGATGGCCTCGAGGGGATTGTTGATCTCGTGCGCGATGCTGGCGGCCAGGCGTCCGGTGGCGGCGAGCTTCTCCGAACTGCGAAGGGCCTCTTCTGCGCGCAGGCGACCGGCGGCTTCTGTTTCGGCGGCGAGCGCTCGCTGCTGCAGCAGGGCGATGTGGCGGAGGCGATTGTCTTCGCCGGTGAGGGCGGTGTAATCTTCGGTCGGAATCACGCGGGTGTGCTCGGCGCAGAGGTCGAGGAAAGCCTGGTTCTGACCCTCCTGACTGAAGACCTTCATGGGATAGGCGCAATAAAGCTGGAAGGAGTGCGAGCGGGCGAGGTCGTTCCAGAGTCGCTCGAGCTGCAGAGCTGCGTCGAAATTTCCGTCGGCCCAGAGAAGGGCAACCATTTCTCCAAAAAGAACGATGCGCGGGAGCTTGCCTTCGGCAGTGGGCTTGATGGAGGAGAGGATGTACCCCATGAAGGAGCGGAACAGGGCGGCGTTCGCTAAGCCCTGGACCATGAAAGCGGAGAGGGCTTCGGCGGCGTCGAGCGCGCAATAGCTGCCGAGGTTGGCGGTGATTTCAAGATCAAGCCCTCGGGCTTTCAGGCGTTCGGCCAGTTCCTGCCGATGCTCCGGCGTGGCGATGATAATAGCAACATCGCCTGCCATGAGGGTTGTGCCGATCAATTTTGTCAGGGAATCGAGGAGATACGAGTCCTGGTCGTAGAACTGAACGCAGTGAGTATTGGGCTGTACGTCCGGCAACGGATTTCGCATTAGGCCGGAGGCATTGCCGGTGAGGCCACTACCCGTACTCATGTTCAGACTCCCAGAAGGACCCAAGAGGATAAATGCAGCAGTGTCACAAGAATAACGTTCAGACCGTTACACCGACCGCTCCCCATGAGATGCGAAGTTTACTTGGGAGGTTCGATGGACTATTAGGAAATTGTTCGTAGAGAGTACTTTTGTGATTTAGCGTACGGGTTTACGGACGGCGCGGGCGGCTGCTAGTAGCGGGGAACGGCGGGGTCGACGGAGCGGGACCAGGCGTCGATGCCGCCAGCGAGGGACTGGGCATGAGGGAAGCCCTGATCGCGTAACCACATGGCTACGCTGAGGGAACGGGCTCCGTGGTGGCACACAACGACGATAGGGGCGTCGGGATCGAGTTCGGTGTGGGCGCGGGAGGCGACTTCGCCCATAGGCATGAGGAGCCCGCCGGGGATGCTGGCGGTCTGGTACTCCCAGGGTTCGCGGACGTCCAAAAGGAGGGGGGCGTTGGGTTCCTGGCGCTGTTTTGCGAAGGCTTCGGCAGTGATTTCGGGCTCTAACATGGATTCAAGGATATCCTTATAGATGGGCTGAAGACCAGGATTGTCGCTGGATGGTTTTTGGTTGCCTGCGGCTGAATGGATAGCATCTTATTTAGCACGCTATGAGTTAATGAGTGGAACAGGAACAGGGGACTGCCTTGGCGAACGTGTTGGAGAAAGTGGAGAGCGTGTTGGAGAAAGTTTTGATCGTTGAAGACGAGGTTCATGCCCGGAGCGGCCTGACGGAACTGATCGAGAGCTGGGGCTATAGAGCGGAGTGTGCCGCTGACGGGCTGGAGGGGCTAGAGAAGGCGAGTGCCTGGGCGCCCGCGATTGTTGTTACCGATTTGAAGATGCCGCGGATGGATGGGATGGAACTGCTGAACCGCATTGGCAAACTGCCTCAGCGGATTGCGGTGGTGATGCTGACGGCGCAGGGATCGATTGACTCGGCCGTCGAGGCGATGCGCGGCGGGGCGTATGACTATATTCCGAAGCCGGTCGATCCGGTTCGGCTGAAGACGATTCTGCATAATGCGAGCCGGCAGCGGGAGGCGGATGTTGAGCTGGAGGCGACACGGCGGCAGCTAAGGGATACGGGCGTGCTGGGCGAGCTGGTGGGGTCTTCGCCGCAGATGAGGGATATTTTTACGCTGATTGAGCGGGTAGCGCCGTCGAATGTGTCGGTGCTGGTGACGGGAGAGAGCGGGACGGGCAAGGAGCTGGTTGCTCGGGCTCTGCATGATTTGAGTGCGCGACGGCTGAAGCCGTTTGTGGCAGTGAACTGCGCGGCGATTCCGGAGACGCTGATTGAGAGTGAGATCTTCGGGCATGAGAAGGGTTCGTTTACCGGCGCGTTGGAGAGGCGGGCGGGCTGCTTCGAGCTGGCGGAAGAAGGGACTCTGCTGCTGGATGAGATTGGCGAGATGCCGATAGCGACCCAGGCGAAGCTGTTGCGCGTGCTAGAAGACAGAAAGCTACGACGGCTGGGAAGCAAGATTGAGACGCCGGTGGATGTGCGGGTGGTGGCGGCGACGAATAAAGATCCGGAGAAGGCAGTGGCAGACGGGGACCTGCGCGGAGACCTCTATTACCGTCTGAATGTTTTTAATATTCAGATGCCGCCGTTGCGGGATCATTTGATGGACGTGTCGGCGATTGCGGAGAAGATGATCGACGATATGAATGAGCGGCACCACTGCACGGTGGCGGGTCTGAAGGACTCGCTGATGATCCGGATGGAAAACTATAGGTGGCCGGGCAATGTGCGGGAGCTGCGCAATACGATCGAGCGGGCGGTGATTCTGGCGGGGTCGGGGATGTTGGGAGAGGAGCATCTGCCGCCGCACTTTGGGGAGCCGGGGTTTGCTCCTCCGCCTACCAGGGTGGCGCATGCGGATGGAGTGGGTTTCCGGACGGCGCAGTCCAGCGAGATGGAGCGGTATGTGGATGAGTCCAACTCGGTGCGCGTCGAGGTGGGGACCACAGTCGATGAGGCAGAGCGGCAGTTGATATTGAAGACGCTGCATTCGACGCATAACAATAAAACGAAAGCCGCGGAGATATTGGGGATCAGTTCGAAGACACTACAGAATAAATTGAAGGAATACTCGAATACGGCTGCTGCGACGGAGTAAAGATGCGGCTGAAGACAAAGCTTGAGGTGGCGGCATCGGCGTTGACGTTTGCGCTCGTGCTGTTGCTGTCGGTTTTGTTTGTCAGCGAGCTGATGCGGCAAAGGGTCGAGCAGACAGTGAAGGCCAACGATATGCTTGCGCACCAGGTTTACCTGATGACGCGGCGGGCGGTGGAGACCGGGCTGCGGGCGAGCCCGCCGGTGGACAGAAGCGACGAGGCGTTGCACAAGGCAGTAACGGATGCGTTGCGCAGGGACCAACCGCTGACGGACGTTATGAATACGATTGTGCGCTACTCGGAGACGGTGCAGGACGTGAGCGTCACGGATGCGCATGGGATGACGCTGGTGAGTACGGATCCTGACGCGATCAATCAGCCGGCGACGTTCCGGTTCGGCCTCAAGAGTTTGCAAGGTGGTGGCATGGAACGCCAGATAAGGGTGGTGTTTGGCAAGCCGCGCGTGCTGGATACATCGCAGGCGCTGGACCGTAATGGCATGCCGTTTCTGGTGGCGCATGTGGGGGTGCGATCGACGTTTTTGAAGAACTCGTATGAACCGTGGCTACGGGATGCGCTGTGGTTTGCGCTGGCTGCTGCGTTGGCTGCGATGCTGTCTGCTGGGGTGCTGGCTAACGTTGCGCTGCGTCCTCTGGAGGCCATCAGCGCGCGGCTTGATATTTTGACACGGGCAAGCGGGGAGCTGGGGACCGACTCTTCGGCGCAGCTGCTGGCTGGAGGGACCGGGAGCGATACGGTGATACGGGTGACGAAGTCGATTGACCGTCTGGGCGAGCAGATGCGAACACAGGAGGCCGGCTATACGGCGCTGCAGGCGAATCTGAACCAGATGCTGGATACGCTGCGGGATGGTGTGATGCTGTTTACGGCGGACCGGCGGGCGGTGATGGTGTCGGATGCGGTGGCTTATTTTTTGACGACGCCGGTAAGTGAAGGGCACGAGGAGATGGTGGGCAAGCAGCTGGAGGAGATCTTCGCGCCGGAGACTGCGCTGGGCGCGGCGGTGCTGGAGGCGTTTGCCGAGGGTGGGCAGGTGAGCGCGCAGGGTGTGACGCTGGAGGATGGGCGGCAGGTGCAAATTTCGCTGGACCGGATCGACGATGGGCTGGGGGGCGGAGGCAATATGGGGACGCTGTTGACGCTGCGCGATATGGAGTCCGCGGCGCAACTGGGGCAGGAGCTGGAGGTGGCTCGACGGCTGGCGGCGATTGGGAAGTTGACGTCCGGCGTGGGGCATGAGGTGAAGAATCCTATCAACGCGATGGTGGTGCATCTGGAGCTGCTCCGCGGGAAGCTGGTTCCGGGAGGGAGAGAGGCGCTGGCCGGGGCACAGCGGCATGTGGATATTCTGGCGGGGGAGATGCAGCGGCTGGACCGGGTGGTGCAGACGCTGGCGGACTTTTCCCGGCCGATGGAGCTGCACCTGCGGGAGCATGACCTGCGTCAGGTGGTTGGAGTGGTGATTGAGCTGACGGCGGCGGAGATGGAAGAGCGTGCGGTTGGGGTGACGGTGGAGGCTCCGCAGGAGCCCATGATGGTGAGAGCGGATGCGGAACTGATGCAGCAGGCGGTGTTGAACCTGTTGCTGAATGGAATGCAGGCGATGCCGGCGGGTGGGGGCGCAATCCACGTGCGGATGCGCCGGGAGCATCAATTTGCAGTGGTTGAGGTCGCGGATGACGGAGAGGGTATACCTGCGGACCTATTACCGCGTATCTTCGAGTTGTACTTCACGACAAAGCCCAAGGGGAGCGGGATCGGGTTAGCCATGACCTACCGGATTCTGCAGCTGCATGGCGGAGCGATGGAGGTGCGATCCAATGCCGAACCAAATTCGCCGGAGAGGGGAACGGTGTTCACGTTCCGGTTGCCGATTGGGGCGGGTGTTGGAGGCGAAGGAAGAAAAGTGGTTGCAGTTGGGGCCTCTCATAAGGGACTAGAGGAGAGAGTTTGAACGGTTTTGAAAAATTGATGCGAACGCAGGCATGCGTCGCGGTTTGCTTTGGGCTGACGGTTGGGTTGGGAGGGTGCCGGCACAAGGCGCAGGTGGCGACTTTGCCGGCAGTACTGACGCCGGTGGCGCTGGAGGAAATTCCTGAGCCGGAGAATCTGCCGATGCTAGAGGTGCCGCCAGCGAGTCTGCCGGCTGTGCCGGCTGTAGCTAGTGCAGGGAAGCCGAAGCGGGAGAAGAAGAAGCCAACGCCGAGGCCGGCGCCTGTGCAGGAGCCGGTTCAGATAGCGATCGTGGCGCCACCGCCCTCGCCGGAGGACACCGCGATTGGTGCGCTGACGGCCGGCGGCGAGGCGAATCCGCAGACCAAGCAGGAGGCGGCGGACTTGATTACTTCAAGCGCAAAGCGGTTGAATGCGCTGCCGACGCAGAAGGCTGAAGACGAGAAGGCGCAGGTCAGCAAGGTAAAAAATTTCCTGAAGGATGCGCAGGAGGCTTTGAAGACCGGGGATGCAGAGGGGGCGAAGACGCTGGCGACGAAGGCGAAGTTGTTGCTGGATGATCTGGAGAAGTAGGGAACTGGGTGGTTATATCCGCGTGAATGAGTAGGGCGGGCTTTCAGCCCTAGGATTCTTATGGCGTTTGCCCAGGGCGTTCTACCCCAGCGGGCAAAGAACGCCCGGTGGGGACGCCGGGTTGCCCTGGGCTAATATGGGGCGCGCCTTTGGCGCTTGTCGGGGACGCCTCGCCGCTCTTCTTGTCCGGACGGCTCGCCGCTAGGAGAAAAGCGGTCGAGCTTAGCTCGATAACCCACCCTTTGCGATGAGACTGCAAAGGATGGGCCATCCGGCGTTTATGGCCACCCGATCTTTATGGGGCATCCGGGCACTTGGGCTGGACGATGTAAGTTCGACGCGGGAGTTTTAGGCGTCGGCGCCGTGGCACTTTTTGTATTTCTTTCCGGAGCCGCATGGGCAGGGATCGTTTCGGCCTACTTTTTCCCCGCTGCGGCGGGGTGCGGCGCCGTTGGTGTCGGCTGAGGCGGAGCCTACGGAGTGCGCCTGCTCGAGTTCGCGCTGTTTTTTCTTGTGGAACTCGCGCTCGAGGGCGTCGATGGTGGTAGATGGAGCGCGGTTATTTACGGGGGCGGGTATGGGCTGGCGTGCGGCTGGAGCGTTAGTGTGCTGTGGAGGGACGCCTGCAGGCAGAGCGTTGATGACATTGCCGGCGGCGAGTTCCTGCTGGGCCTGCATTTGGGCCGCGGCTGCCGCGACGTGGGCCTGTGCGCTGGCGAGCTGCTCGGCCGATTCAATGGGGGTGCCGTCGGGGCCGATGATCTGCATGCGGAAGAGATGGCGGGCGGTGTCTTCCTGGAAACGCATCATCATGGCTTCGAACATCTCGAAGGACTCGCGTTTGTAGGCGACGAGGGGATCCTGTTGGGCGTAACCGCGGAGGCCAATGCCTTCCTTGAGATGGTCCATGGCGAGGAGGTGATCCTTCCACAGGCCGTCGAGGACCGAGAGCATGACGATGCGTTCGTGGTAGCGCATCTGCGGGGCGCCGAGGATCTGCTCTTTGATGTCGTAGCGGGCGCGAAGCTTTTCGAAGATGGCTTCGCCGAGTTCGTGGCGATTAAGCTGCGTGGCGTCTATTTCGTTTTCGAGATGGGCACCGAAGAGGTCGTAGATCTGGGAGAAGAGTGGCTCGAGCTTCCACTCGTCGGCGTGGACCTTTTCGGGGGCGTTCTCGTCGAGGACGTTGGAGAGGATGGTGGAAAGGTAGTCGTCGGTGATGAGCTGCTTCTGGTCGACTCCTTCCATGAGCTGACGGCGGAGACCGTAGACGGCTTCGCGCTGCTTGTTCATGACGTCGTCGTACTCGAGGACGTGTTTGCGGGATTCAAAGTTTTGCGATTCGACGGCCTTCTGTGCGGCTTCGATGCGGCGGGAGATCATGCCGCTCTCGATGGGCACGCCCTCTTCCATGCCAAGGCGTTGGAGCAGCGTGGAGACCCACTCGCGGGCGAAGATGCGCATGAGGTCATCTTCGAGGGAGAGGAAGAAGCGGGAAGAGCCGGGGTCGCCCTGACGGCCGGCGCGGCCGCGGAGCTGGTTGTCGACGCGGCGTGACTCGTGGCGCTCGGTGCCGAGGATGTGAAGGCCGCCGGCTTCGATGACCTTCTCGTGCTCGGCCTTGGCGGCAGTTTCGTGAGCGGCGACGGCTGCGTCCCAGGCGGCTTGCGTGGTTTCGAACTCCTGGCCGGTGTAGTAGAAGCGGACCATGCCCGGGCCGGCAACGGGCGAGATGGTTCCTTCGGCGGCAGAGACGGCGCGGGCCTGCTGTTTGCGGACGAGGTCCTGGCGCGCCATGAAGTCGGAGTTGCCGCCGAGAAGTATGTCAGTGCCGCGGCCTGCCATGTTGGTGGCGATCGTGACCATGCCGAGGCGGCCGGCCTGGGCGACGATCTCGGCTTCCTTCTCGTGGAACTTGGCGTTGAGGACGACGTGGCGGACGCCTTTGCGCTTAAGAATTTCGCTGAGGAGCTCGGATTTTTCGATGCTGGTGGTGCCTACGAGGACGGGTTGCTTTTCAGCGTGGAGGCGGGAGATTTCGTCGGCTACAGCGAAGTATTTTTCCTGCGCGGTGCGGTAGACGACGTCGGAATTTTCGAGGCGCCGCATTTTGCGGTTGGTGGGGATGACGACGATTTCGAGCTTATAGATCTTGTCGAACTCGGCGGCTTCGGTCTCGGCGGTGCCGGTCATGCCGCTGTGTATTTTGTACATGCGGAAGTAGTTCTGGAAGGTGAAGGTGGCGAGGGTCTGGTCTTCCTTGCGGATGGCTACGCCTTCTTTGGCTTCGACAGCTTGATGCAATCCGTCCGACCAGCGGCGGCCGGGCATGAGGCGGCCGGTGAACTCGTCGACGATGATGACTTCGCCCTCTTTGACGACGTACTCGACGTCGCGCTTGTAGAGGGAGTGGGCCTTGATAGCGGTCTCGACGTGGTGCTTGAGGTCCCAGTTCTCGGGGTCGGCGATGTTGCCGATTCCGAGGAGCTTTTCGATTTTTTCCCAGCCCTCGTCGGTGACGGTGATGGAGCGGGTCTTTTCGTCGACGACGTAATCACCGGACCAGGTTTTGTTCTCGAGGGTCTCGATGAGTTCGCCTAGTTCGAGTTTGGGGATGATGAGGTTGACGCGGGCGTATTTGTCGGTGGTCTGGTCGGTGGGGCCGGAGATGATGAGGGGGGTGCGGGCCTCGTCGATGAGGATGGAGTCTACTTCGTCGACGATGCAGTAGTAGTGTCCGCGCTGGACCTGATCTTTGAGCTCGAACTTCATGTTGTCGCGCAGGTAGTCGAAGCCGAACTCGTTGTTGGTGCCGTAGGTGATGTCGGAGCCGTAGGCTTCGCGGCGCTGCTCGTCGGAGAGATCGTGGACGATGACGCCGACGGAGAGGCCGAGGAACCCGTAGATCTTTCCCATCCACTCAGCGTCGCGTTTGGCGAGGTAGTCGTTGACGGTGACGACGTGGACGCCGTGGCCGGCGAGGGCGTTGAGGTAGCAGGGGAGCGTGGCGACGAGGGTTTTGCCTTCGCCGGTTTTCATCTCGGAGATCTTGCCCTGGTGAAGAACGATGCCGCCGATAAGCTGGACGTCGAAGTGGCGCATCTGGACGGCGCGCTTGCCGGCTTCGCGTACGACGGCGAAGGCTTCGGGGAGGATGTCGTTGAGGGCGGCCTTTTCGGCGGCGATGCGCTCGTCTTTATTTTCCGGAGTGTCGGGAATGTTCTTGAGGGCGTCGTCGATGCGCTGGCGGAATTCGGTGGTCTTGGCGCGGAGGGCCTCGTCGGAGAGCGCCTGGATGGCGGGCTCGAAGTCGTTAATCTGCCGGACGATCGGCATGAGGCGCTTGATGGCGCGCTCGTTGCTGGTGCCAAAGACCTTAGCTATGAGTTTGTTAAGCAAAACTGGTGTCCTTCGTGGGCGCACATTGTCCCACCATCTAGTGTAAATGGTATGGGAGGGCTGGTGGTTGAAGAACGTGGGAAGTATGCCGACCGGCCACGTCGAGGAGAATGCGGAGTTTATCCTTTGTTTTCGTGGAATCGTCATGCATGATGGTTCGCATGCCGCCGAGCCTGGTTTGCCCGCAGTGCAACACATTGATGCATGAAGGTGTTTGCCAACACTGTGGGGGCTCCGGCATGCCTGCTTTGAATGCTGGAACGAAGCCTGCGCGTTCACGGGCCAAGGCGAAGTTGCGAATCGCGGCTCTTGTGCTGCTTGCTGTTTCTTGCAAAGTTTTGGTGGGTTTTGTCGAAGGCTATATTTTCGAGGTACTGGACGAGGCACGGGGCGAGGCCTATTCAAAGGCTGCTTACCATAATGGTCCGATTGCAGAGGTCAATGAATTGACCGGCAACGGGCGCATTTACCTAGTTCAGATCGGGCCGCATTCCGCAGCTTATGGGCTTGATGGTCTTGCGGAGTGGCTGCGTTCCAAGTATGGACTTCAGGTGCAGGTTCTTCCGCCGATGCAGTTGGACCAGTCTGCATGGGATTCCGGGCGTAAGCAATATGTTGCTGAGCTGCTGTATGAGCAGATCAAGCGCGAACATTCGGAGCTTGCGGCCGATCCGAACGCGTACCTTTTCGGTTTCACTGACGCCACTATGTGTAGCGTCAATAACAGTTGGGCCTCTACTTTCACACAGCGCGATTTCCAGCGAATGGCTGTCGTCTCGAGCCATGGAATCCAGGACTATTGGTGGCAACGTCTCCTCGGGGAAGCCAAGATCAGCAACGAGCACGTGCAGGCGCGGGTACGGCGCATCCTGCTCAAGGACGTTGCGATCCTCTACTGGCATCTCCCACTCAACAACGATCCCACAAGTGTGCTGCAGAATATGCTCGATACAGACATTCCAGCCGAAGACATCTTCGAGTCAGACCTTGATCCAGCACGGACAAGGGGCGGGCGGCCTCAAGGCGAACCGTGCGTTTTCTTCAGCTATTCTGCAAAGGACGGCATCCATGAGCTGCCGGGAACATTGATCCGGACGTGCTCGGATCGAAATCTACCCGAACACGACACCTCGGTGGAACTGATCGAGGTTGACCTGCGTTTTGGGTTGTTCATCGATAAGCACACCGATTTTAATCTGCCGGACGCGGTTCCAATCGAGTTTCAGCGGACCACCCGTTATGGTTGGAGTTCCTCGAACGCTTTTGGCATCAGTGGGACCCACAATTACGACGAGTTCCTGTCTTCGAAAGACAATGTCCGCGTCTCAATTATTCATGCCGACGGGGGGCTGGACGAACTGGTTCGCGTACCCCGGTGGGGAGTTCCGCTGGCTTTCGCTAAGTATGTCGATACCGGCTACTCCGGAAGGTTTTACGAGATGCGTTGGCACGCGGGACCGTTTGAGCATTACGATCTGAAACGTTTTGACGGAGAGGTAAAGACGTTTCTTCCTTGCGCCGGCAGTGCGTTTTGTTATCTGACTGGGTATCGCAATAGACGAGGAGAAGAGCTTAAGTTTGACCGTGACGGCAGCCGCAGGCTTACGCGGCTCACTTCCCCGAATAAAAGCTGGTTGCACCTGAGTTACGAGACCGGTGGCCGCGTCGCCGCAATCGACGACAGCAAGGGTCGTACGGTGCGCTATGGCTATGATGGGCGCGGTCAGCTCGTGAGCGTTACTTATCCCTCAGGAGAGATCTATATCTACACTTACGACGGCGCGCAACATCTGCTTACGTTCAGCGTTGCGCAGAATGCGGGAGCCGTGCCACGCTTGCTGCTGACAAATGAATACACGGACGGCATGATAGCCCGGCAAACCCTCGCCGATGGGGCAACGTACACCTACAGCTACCATCGGGCGAAGGACAGTTCAATCGATGCGGCGAGTGTCCGCACTTCGGACGGGAGAATATTTGACCTCCGTGTGTTCGGAGGAGGTTCCTCGATTGTGCGCGAGCGCGATGCACGGGTAAATCGACCAGATGGAAAACGTGCGGCGGTTGATGGCTCGTCCCGCAACGTCTACTGTGAGGCGTGCCGCGCGAGCACCACGATCATAAACGTGCCGGGCTTCGGTGCCGGTTTGCCTGACGGTCCTGTCTCGAATTCGGCAGTGGGTAGATAGATGGTGTGGGTTGTGGGATCTATTCCCATTGTCCTTGCTCCCTGCGGGGTTTTCACGGTTTGGACGATCTCGAACTTGCCTGGGGAGGTTTCGCTGGCTACTGCTAACGAGCCGTCGCGGCAGCTGGCGAAGGCCTGGCCGCCGTCTACCTTGGTGGCGTCGACGCCTGCTCCGATGGGAAGGGCTGATACGACCTTACCGTCATCGGTACTCATCACGATGAGCTTCTGGGGGTTTCGGCAACCGATGAAGAGGCGATGTGTTTTGGTGTCGATGTCCATGCCGACCGGCGAACCACCGGGTGCTACCGGCCAGCGTGCGACTACCTTTCCGGCTTTGAAATCAACTACGGCTACTTCGTTTTTGTCCTGGAGATTAATGTAGACCTTTCCTTTGCCGTCAGCGGCGAGGAACTCCGGCTTTCCGCCGAGGTTGATTGGTGGATCGATCTTTCCGCTAGTGGGATTGATGTCGGGCTTGAAGGACATCAACACTCCATTGTCTCCGGAGACGACCAGGACGCGGCCGATGGTGGGGTCGTAGATGATGCCGTCGGCATCGGGCTGCGCGGCGATCTTGCCGAGGGTGGCGTAGGTCTTGAGATCGAAGATGATGATTGCTCCGTCGCCGCCGCCGTCGCTGATGAACCCGCGACCGACTTCAGGGACGATCGCTACACCGTGAGCGTTCTTCTGGCCGGGAATGTCGCCGAGGGTCTTGCCGGAGTTGGCGTCGATGATCATGGTGTGGGTGCTGCGCGGGAC
>JAOAPF010000049.1 GCA_025462755.1 Edaphobacter sp. | reverse complement strand
GCGCTTGGGCTTGTTCTTCTGTCGCATGGCAGCGGTCTCCCTCACCGCCGCTCAATCATCTGCCCAGCCAAGTTGTCTTTGCTCAAATGTATGGTCCGCCGTCTGACTGCAAGGGAAAAGTTGGTGGATGAAGAAAGTCTGCGTCAATGTATCCGGCCTGTTTTGTGGAGATGTCTCTCCTGGCCATGATGAGATACGCCGCGTACCTGTCCTTTGAAACCCCTCGGCCGTATAAGGGCCAATTCGGCAAACAGGCTTCAGGTGCGCCGTTTTGACTGTTCTTTCATCCTTCCTTGTCCGGTGCAGACCTCGGTGGGAGAACTTGATGTTGATGGTTACCCTTGCCTACGCAGCAACTGGCTCTTGAACTGCCCGATAGTCCTGGCCACTCGACAGCACCGCCCATGCGATCCGTGCCAGCTTGTTGGCTGCCGCGACGATGAGCACGTTGCGTGGAGCTCTGGCTTGAAGAGCCGTCATCCATGCCCCCATGGGAACAGTATCCCGAAAAGTCGCCTTTTGAGCAAGTTCACCTGGCCAGAAGGTTCGGTGCGTCGAAGTTGGTGAAAATCCCGTTTTTCATTCGCGTCGTTGCTGCTGGTGCAGGAACGATCTGGATTTTGAGAACGCAACCGGCCAGCGTCGTTAATGGACCATCCCCGCCATTTCCATTCACTCCGTAAGGTCCAGAGCTGCCCGTCGGATATCTGCTCGGTTGTGAGATTCGTCTGGCGAAACCTCAGGAACAGCCGCGCATCGTTCTGGTAAGCAAATTCCACGATCTCCGCGACGCGCTCGGCCTGGTTCGGGAATTTTAATTAGTTCACCGTGAGCGTGAAGCTGGTCGAGGCGTGAACAAAGGCGTTCACGGAGTCGGTGCCGGTCAATGTGACCGTGTAGTTGGCACTAACTGGCGCTGGTGGGGGCGTGCTGCTTCCGTCACTGGTCTTTGCTCCTCCACAACCGGTCAGAACCAGGCCAGCCGACGTCAAAAGTGTAACGACTAGGAGCTGGGGCCGGCTCACTTTTCGGCGAAGACCTCGGAGTGAACTCCAGGCCAGAAGACTGGCGAAGGCGGTTACGATCGGCGCACTATGCCGGGGCGTCGGGTTCCTGTCATTCATGGCACCGCGTGTAGCAATCGGGCGAAGGTTGCCACGCTCGGCAGGCAACGAGGCGTTACACGCGGCGGCGACGCCGATGGTGAGCTTTGTCGTGGTCGTTCCACTCACGAGCGGGGAGGTAATGGCGTAACAGGCGGCTAAATTGCCGCTGCTGCCGGAGAAGGTCAACGACCAGACAACCCTACCGCTATAGCCGCCGGTTGGCGTCACTGTGACTTGCGTGCCTCCGGAACTTCCGTTAGCGACTGTCAAGTTTCCGGCCGAGAGGCTGAACCCCCCACCGGCGATCACGTTTCCAACCAGAACAGAGTAGGTGGCGACAGAAGGCGAGTGCGTTGCGTCGCCTGGGTAGTTGACGGTGACTAGGTGAGAGCCGGCGGTGGAGGGTGCGGTGAGGTTATAGCTTGTCGATGCGTTGAATTGCGAGGGGTTGGTTGCAGAGAATGCCAAGGATGGCTGGACTGCGCTGCCATCCACGGATATCGAAACGGTACCCGTGGGCGCTGAGTTTCCATTGGGTGAATAGAACGATCCCACGACTATTTGAATGGGAACGCTATCTCCGGGCGAAGCTGACGTTTTTGACGGAGTAAGTAGGACACCCGTGGCTATAAGATTCAGGGCGCTGGTCGAGGGCCACGCCGCGGCTAACTTGCCAAAATCGACGCTGCCTAGACCTGTCGCTTCGTCGTAACCCGTCGTCGCTGCGTACTGAGTCTGACCGGCAGTCGGGCAAGCGGCGACGCTTGGGAGACAGGCGTCTGTGCCGGAGGTGATGTCGTGAAAGATAGCAGCATAGGATGTGGGATTCGATGCCAGGTTGTACAGGATCGGGTTGATGTTTCCTTGCCCAGTCGTATGCTCGACCTGATTCAGAATTGCGACGAAGCCAGCGAAGATGGGGGCTGCAAAGCTGGTGCCACCGGCGACGGTATACGGGTTGCTACTACCGATGGGTTGCTGGAGGCAGCTGGAAATGTGGCCCTGTGCGTAAATCAAATTGGGATCGTCGGAGCATGCAAGGAAGCCAGGACTATCGACGGAAGATTGAAGAGCAATATCCGGCAGCAAGCGAAATGTTCCAGAGGGTATTCCGGGAGCGCTGTTTTGCCATGTGGGCCTGGGAAAGTAAGAGCTTGCCCCACCCCCACCAGCCACGATGTCGTGCAAGGTCGAACCCTCATTCCAGACCACCTCCGGAACGTACGACAACAACGAACTCACCGAATCGATGTTGCTGGCGGTTGACCAATACTGACTGGACCCTGGAGCAAATGTTCCAGCTGCCATCTGAGTTCCGCCGACTGCCGTGACGTAGGGGCTGTCAGCGGGATAAATCACCGATAGAGCCTGTTGCTGTGCAGGCGTGATACCGGTTGAAGATGGATAGGAAGCACAGGGGGTAGAGCCGCCATCCCCCGCGGCAGCAACCAGTGTTTGACCCTGGGCGGCAGCTTCCTCAAAAAGCGCATTTCCCTGGTTGAGCTCTGCCGCGCTCATCAACGACTCACAGATGCCATAGCTGATGCTTATCACCGGCGCGATGTCTTGCGTGATGGCGAATGCCAAAGCGTCAAAGACATCGTAGTTTTGGTTGGCACCGACATAGACGAGAAATATGTTGGCGTTCTGAGCAATGCCGGAGGCGTATTCGAGATCGATCTCGGATTCGCCCTGATCCCCCGGCGAGATGGCCTCCACACCGGAGCCTGGAACCAAAACAGCGGTTACGGGGGTGGCTTGCGTGAAATTCCCTTGAAATTCCCTGATCTTTGAAGAACTCGACGTGTCAACAAACGACTGACCTACGACCGCGAGGCTCTGCCCTCCGCCCCAAAACGTGTTCTGATATAAGCCGGTGAGGCCGTACATTGTGATGATGTCTTTGGGAGTCAGATAGTGTGTCTGTGTGGAAAGCGTTGTATAGCTTGGCAGCACGCCGGTTGATACCTTGACGTTCGGCTTAGGCCGGAAGTTAGAGATGTGAAGTACGGCAGCCGTCATTGAGGCGAGCTCCGTCGGCAAAGTCAGGTCGGACTGCGGAGCGAAATGCAACTCGCCTTCCGTTCGGTAATAGTGCAATCCGGTGCCGAAGGCGGCTTGCACCTGCGCTGCATTGCCGGAGAAAGTGATGCGATCGTGGCCACGCGCCGTGCTCTCTATATGGAAACCGCGCGATTGTAACCAGGTTTCGGTCGCTGCAAGATCTTCATCGGCGATGCCAAAGCGGGCGGCGAAGGTGTCGGGAGTAAGCCAGTGGTGATAGAGCGACGTGGCCGGGTTCTGCTGCGCGGTCAGCAGTTCTTGTAGCTCATTTTCCTGAGCAGCGGAGCGTTTGAAGACCAATGTGATCCCCGGAACGGTCATCTCAGGCGAGACTGCTCCCATATCCTGGCCGGGCAGTGCTCCTGGGCTGCGAGATCCCGCAAGCGTAGCACGGGATGTTTCTGTGATGGTTCCCGCGAGTCGCGGCGTGGGTTTTTGAGCAAAACCAAACAGAGAAAAAGAAAACAGGGCCGTTAAAAAGAACGGCGGAGCAACTCGGCGAATCCGCTTCATACAGGGTGATCAATCTTTCTAGTGAGCCTTAATAATAATGAGTGTGGTTCCCGAGGAAACCTTAGCACGGGAAACCCACGGAGTCTTCAGGAAAATTCTGGCACAGCTTGGTGTTTCAGTCTTGGTGGCTTCAGCGCTATTAGGCAAGGCGCAGCCGTCGGCTCGCATTTTGTTGGCGGCGCGTATGGAGCAGGCTCCCTCATAGTTCCTGAAAAGTCGGGCGAGCTCAACCGGTCGATGCAACACTGGCTTGAAGTTTACTCGCCGGGGTTTCAAAGCCCAAGGTCTTTCGCGGGCGTTGATTTAGGCGCAGATCCGGTCGCAGGATCTTCGGATCGAGCCGAGCGTAGCGAGCGATCTTCTCGGCGTCCACTGTGTCGCTCTTCCGATCACTGTGCGAGATCGCCCGCAGCTCCCTCACGTTCGCCACGATCACCTCGTGGCCCATCTCCTGAAGCTGTTCGCTGACCCAGATCGAGTGCGTGCCCGCCTCCATTGCGATCCGGGCCTTAGCTAAATCGGTAAACCACTTCTCGACCGCCGAGGGTGTCGTTCGAAACCGCCCCCGGTCAACCACTGCTCCATCTTCGTTGAGCGTGCAGTAATGGCTCCAGACACCCCCAAGATCGATCCCGATCGTCATCCCAACCTTGGTGATGCTGCGTGGAACTTCGGCGATGAAGTGCTGCGCTGGTTTTTTCATGGGCATAGTCTCTCCGATTCGCAGGACCTACTCATCCCTTTT
>JAOAPF010000020.1 GCA_025462755.1 Edaphobacter sp. | reverse complement strand
TCCTTGTTTTTGTGGCGGAGGGCGTGGGAGATCTCGAAGGCTTCGAGTCGGGCGATGCGGTTTTTGGCCTCCTGCCAGAGGGGTCTCAGGTCGGGAGAGTTGACCTTGTACTTGCCCTGGATCTGCCTGACCATCAGCTCGGAGTCGGAGACGACGCGGAGGCGCGGGTGGTGATGGTCGAGGGCGTACTGGAGACAGGCGAGGAGGCCGGAGTATTCGGCGAAGTTGTTGGTACGCATGCCGAGGAACTCGCTGAGCTCGGCCAGGACGGTGCCGTGGTCGTCCTGGATGACGGCTCCATAGCCGGCGGGACCGGGGTTGCCGCGGGCTCCGCCGTCGCAATGGGCGTTGATCCAGGAATTTTTTTGGCCGGATCTTTCGGGGTTGGCCGCCGCCGGTGCGGGTTCGGAGAAGAGGCTTTGGGGGGCGGGGAGACGGCGAGTCATAGAAAGAGTTTACGGGAGAGTTGACCGAAAAGTGGTAGGGAGGGCTAATCGATGACGTTCATCTTTCGCTCACCTTTCCGGGTCGGGCGGGTCTATTAAAGTGCAATTGGTTTTCTGACCTCCGGAGTCAGTCGATGAATTCAGATGCTGTTGGAATGGACCTTGGAGGAGAACTATCTTCTCCGTTGGGAGCAGTGGCTCAAAAGCGGCACATTAGTCCGTTTGCCATGGGCTTGTTGGGTCCCCGGGCTGTAGAATCTATGCCAGCGATGGCAAAGGCTGCGGCCCAATCCGGGACCAGGAATGGCGGCAAGCTGACGCAGGCGCAGCTGGATGCGCGGGCGCAACAGCGAACCGAGGACGATGAGCTGATTCGCGAGGCGCAGAAGGGCGAGCGAGCGGCGTTCGACGCCCTGGTGCGGCGATATGACCAGTCGGTGCTTCGGCTGGCGCTGCATATGCTCGGCAATGAGCAGGATGCTCAGGACGTCCACCAGGAGGCCTTCATCAAGGCGTACCGCCACCTGGGGAACTTCCGGTTTGAGTGCAGCTTTTATACGTGGCTTTACCGGATTGTCACAAATCTTTGCCTGGACCAGTTGCGGCGGAGAAAGAGCCGCAGGGAAGACCCGGCAACGGTGCTGGATGCCAGTGGCGATGAGATGGACCTGATGGCGAATATCTCCGATGAACGGGCGATGTCGAACCCGGGCAAGGAGCTGGACCGGAAGGTCATGAGCGAGCGCATCAACGCGGCTTTGGACAAATTAACACCGCGGGAACGAACGGTTTTCGAGTTGAAGCATTACCAGGGGTTGAAGCTGAGAACGATTGGCGAGATGTTGAACACGACAGAGGAGACGGCGAAGAATACGCTGTTTCGCGCTACGCGGAAGCTGCGGGCGAATCTGTCCGAGCTGAGAAGTTGAACAGTCGTGGCTGTGAGTGCGATGAACCGACACTACGACATTAAAGGGCACAAAGACCCAGGTGGCAGCAGGTGAGAATTTTGAGGCTGGTTGAGGTAAGACAATGAAGTGTCAGAGCGCTAGAGACTGCATCGTGTTGTTGAATTATGGCGAGCTGCCGGATGAGCTGGCCGGAGTGCTGGAACAACATTTGATCGGTTGCGAGGATTGCACCGAAGAGCTCGAGGCGTTCCGGATGTTTGAGGAGCGTCTGGCGGTAAAGCCGGTGCTGGAGCCTTCTCCGAATCTGCTGGCCCAGTCGAGAATGCGGCTGGATGATGCGCTGGACATGATTCCTCCGCATGGGTTTCTTACTCAACTGACAACGAATTTGTATCGCTGGGTAGGCAATGTGCAGAGCGCGCCTGCGCTGGCGACGCTGCTGTTGGGCGTGGGTTTTCTGACTGGGAATTTTACTCATCGCTATCAGGTTGCCAATGCGCCAAAGCCGCCTGAGCAAAGAACTGTTACTGTCGCCCATCCGGCTGAAGGCGTGATTGCGAATGTGACCGGAGTGGTGCAGACGCCGAACTCGGAGCTGGTGCAGGTGAACTACAACAAGATTGTTCCGGAGTCGATGGAGGGGTCGCTGGATAGTCCGGAGATTCGGAAGCTGTTGCTGGTGGGGACAACTGCGGCGGCGACTCCCGGGGTGCGGATGAACGCCGTGTCGTTACTCACGGACGAGTGCAAGGCGGGGCATGCGTGCCAGCCTGCGGCGGCTGACGGCGATGGGATTCGCCATGCGTTGATGGTGTCGCTGCGATATGACGAGGACGCCGGGGTGCGGAGGAAGGCACTGGAGGGGCTGCAGCGGTACGTCGGACAGGATCTGCATGTGCGCGATGCAGTGCTGGAGGCGGTGGCGCACGACCCGGATGCCGAAGTACGGCGTACGGCGATCGGGCTGCTGGAGCCGGTGCAATCGGATTCGAGTGTGCGGCAGGTGTTGCGGACGGTTTCGACGCAGGATGCAAATCCTTATATCCGGACGGCGTCGTACAACGCGCTGCAGAACGCTGCTGATATTCAGTAAGTGCGGTGAGTGAGGGCCGCTCGTCGGTCTTGTGTCAAGAAAGTTGCTCGAGGTTACGCAGATGAAACACCGCAGGTCGGTTGAGGTCGTGGTGCTGGTGGCTGGAATAGCTGTTCTGGACAGGGGACAGATGTTGCATGCGATCGAGATGTCTGCATTGGGGCAGCAGATGTATGCCGCGGCGATGGGTGAGGCGCATGGGCATGCGGCTCAGGGGTATCTCGGGATCGACATGCGCGATGTGAGCGAGGATCAGCTTGGGGCGCTGAAACTGAAAGAAGCACGAGGCGTGGAGATCACCAATCTGGACCATGATGGGCCGGCGTGCAAGGCCGGGATGCGTCTGCGTGATGTGATTCTGCAGATGAACGGACAGGTGGTGGAGAATGATGAGCAACTGCGGCGGATGCTGAAGGATATGCCTGTCGGGCGATCGGTAACCTTTGTGATCAGTCGCGACGGACAGACGCAGACTATGACGATGCAGACGGCGGACCGCAGAACGATCGGTCTGCAGGCGTGGGAGCAGCACTACACGGTGCCGGCGCCGGGGCCGTCGGGTGTCGTGCGTGGGAGTACTTTTTTTGATTCGAAGACGGCGAACCCGATGCCGGCTCCGAAGGAACATCGGGACCTGCTGGGGACGGAGACGATTATCCTGAGCTCGTCGTTTACCGGAGCGAAGCTGGAGGTTATGGGGCCGCAGCTCGCAGAGTTCTTTGGCGCAACCGGCGGGGCGGGGCTGCTGGTGCGGAGCGTGGATGGAAACAGTCCGGCAGAGGAAGCCGGGATGAGGGCGGGCGATGTCGTCGTGAAGATCAATTCGATCTCCGTGGCCAGTGGAACGGACTGGACCAAGACGGTGCATGACAATAAAGGAAAGCCTGTACCTGTGGTGGTGCTGCGGGATAAGCATGAACAGACCCTGACGTTGACGCCGGACGGAAAGAAGCGGTCGAGCCTGTGGCTGGGATTTGGGTTGGAGGATTTCTTCCAGCAGACGGGTCAGCAGACGCGACAGTTGTTGGCCAAGTTGTAGGGTAGGTGGCAATCTGTGTGAGAGCGGCCCTGGTGGCCGCTTTTTCTTTGTTTGGCCGTAGATGACTTTTGAAGAATGTGATTCACTGAGGCGAGGAGATAGTTCATGCGAAGAGTTTTCCCGATCCTGGCTGCAGTGGTGGCGATGGTGCCGTTCTCGACTCTGGCGCAAGAGGCCGGGCCGTATAAGGTTCTGCAGACGGTGAAGGTTGGCGGCGAGGGCGGGTTCGACTACGTGTATGCCGATGATGCGGGGCGCAAGTTGTATGTTCCGCGCAGTGGCCCGGCAGGGCGAATCACGGTGTTCGATCTGGATACGCTGAAGCCAGCGGGCGAGATCGCCAATGCGAGTGCTCATGGAGTCGCGATCGATGCGAAGACGCAACATGGATTCGGCAGCAGCAAGCCGGTGGTGATGTTCGACGCGAAGACGCTGGCGACGATCAAGACGATTGATGTGCAGGGTGGGCCGGACGGCATTCTGGCGGACCCTTTCACTGGGCGGGTGTATGTGTTCAGCCATGGTGCGCCGAATGTTACGGTGATCGATGCGAACGATGGATCAATTGTGGGGACGGTCGATCTGGGTGGAGCGCCGGAGCAGGGTGTCCTGGATGGCAAGGGGCATCTGTATATCGACCTGGAGGACAAGGGGAGCATCGCGGTGGTGGATACGAAGGCGCTGAAGCTGACGACTACGTATGACCTGCAGGGCAAGGGTGGGACCTGCGCGGGTTTGGCGATGGATGTGAAGAACAATATCTTGTTTGCCGCTTGCCGGAATCCGCAGACAATGGTGATTCTGAATGCCAGGGACGGGAAGATCATCGACACGCTGCCTATCGGGAGTGGAACGGATGGTGCGGTGTTCAACCCGAAGAGGATGGAGGCGTTCAGTTCGGAGGGCGGTGGGACGCTGACGATTGTAAAGGAGAACAGCCCGACGAGCTTTGTTGTTGAACAGACGCTCCAGACACAGCCCCGGGCGAAGACGCTGACGCTGGATAGCAAGACGAACCGGCTGCTGCTGATTACGGCTGAGTTTACGCCTGCTCCGCCGCCGCCACCGGGAGGGCGTCCGGGACGAGGGCAGATGGTGCCGGATACGTTTTCGATCCTCGAAGTGGGCAAGTAGCCGTATGATCCGGCAGGTTGCCGTCTTCGCTCTCGGTATGTCGGTTTCCGGAGTGCTAGCGCAGCCTGCCGTTCCGCGGCCGAAGTTCGATGCGTTTGAAGTGGCCACGATCAAGCCGATGGATCCGGATGCCAAGGCCGGCAGATACATCATCATGCAGGGCACCCATCGCTTCGTCGAGAAGGCTTACACCGTCAAGCTGCTGATTGCGGCGGCTTACGATCTCAATCCGCGAACCATCTCAGGTGGGCCTGGGTGGATCGAATCCGACCACTACGACATTGTTGCCGTAACGCCCGGCGAGGTTCGACCGACGCATGACGAGCAGATGTCGATGCTGCGTAATCTGTTGACCGACAGATTCAAGCTCACGTTTCATCGGGAAGAAAAAGTGTTCTCGATTTATGAACTGGAGGTTGCCAAGAACGGGCCGAAGCTCAAGGCAAGCACGGCGCCTCCGGACGATCCTCCGGCGCTCATCAGCACCGTCTATCCACAGCGCATCGTAATGCCGGCGCGCAATGTGACGATGAGTGATCTGGCGCGGTTGATGCAGCGGGCCATCCTCGATCGCCCGGTAGTGGATAAGACCGGGCTCTCCGGGCGATATGATTTCGACCTCGAGTGGGCTCCGGACGAGACTCAATTTGGCGGGGAGGTGCCGCCGGCATCGGCAGAAGCCCAGGCCGCGCCTCTTTTTTCGGCCATTCAACAACAGCTTGGTCTGAGGCTGGAAGCGACCAGAGGGCCAGTCCAGGCGCTTGTCGTCGATAAGGCGGAGCGGCCTTCGGCAAACTGATCGACTAGGGCAATGGGCAGTAAGTGGGTGTTGTTGGGCCGGTTCGATGTCCAGTTCGATATACTTGAAGATAATATGTCTTCTGCTTCTACAACTGCTGCCGGTACGAGCGGCAGACGTCCTATGCCTGCGAAACGCCGCTGGAAGGCAGTGACGCGAAAGCTGCGTGAGTTGAGTTCGATCGGGTCCGCGGTGATGTCCACCGGGCATCCGTATATGGCGCATATTGTGCCGATGCGGCGATGCAACCTGGCGTGCACGTACTGCAATGAATATGACGATTTTTCGGATCCGGTGCCGGTGGACGAGATGCTGCGGCGGATCGACCATCTGGGGCGGCTCGGCACATCGGTGATTACGATCTCGGGAGGCGAACCGCTGCTTCATCCGGAGCTGGACCAGATCATCGCACGAATTCGGAAGACGGGCGCGATTGCCGGGATGATCACGAACGGATATCTGCTGATGCCGGATCGGATTGAGCGGCTGAATAAGGCCGGGCTCGACCATATGCAGATCTCGATCGACAATGTGATGCCGGATGAGGTCTCGAAGAAAAGCCTGAAGGTGCTGGACAAGAAGCTGCAGATGCTGGCCGAGCATGCCGACTTTCATGTGAATATCAACTCAGTTGTTGGCGGCGGGATTACGAATCCGAACGATGCGCTGACGGTGAGTGAGCGGGCGTTGGGGTTGGGGTTCAGCTCAACGATCGGGATTATCCATGACGGCAGCGGGCAGTTGAAGCCTCTGGGCGGGGAGGAGCGCGGGGTCTGGGACAAGGTGCGGAACCTGACGCGACGGAGCTACTCGCGGTTTAATCATTTCCAGGAGGCGATTGCCAACGGGCAGACGAATGACTGGCGCTGCCGGGCAGGTGGACGGTATCTGTATGTCTGCGAGCAGGGGCTGGTGCACTACTGCAGCCAGCAGCGCGGGTATCCCGGCGTGCCGTTGTCTGGATACATGACCGCGGATGTGAAGCGGGAATTTTTGACGGAGAAGAGCTGCTCGCCGAGTTGCACGATCAGTTGCGTGCATCAGGTGAGCTATATCGATCATTGGCGTGCGCCGCAGACCTCATCGGTAACGCCAGGTGCTTCGGGACATGGGGCCGATGCGGAGCTAGTGCAGATCCGTTAGGAGTTGCGATGAGTGCTGCGAAGCGCGTGGGGTCAGAAGCGGTCAAGCTGAGTGAGGAGCAGATTCATCTGATTGCGAAAGCTCTGGCCGATCCTAGGCGGCTTGATCTGTTGCGGCAGATTGGGAGTTGTCCCAAGTCAATGCAATGTGCAGACATCAGGGGCTGTCATCCGGTGAGTGCGGCGACGCTTTCGCACCACATGAAGGAGTTGGAGACCGCCGGGCTGGTCCGGGTGACGCGTGAGGGGAAGTTTGCGAGCTATCTGCTGCGGCGGGACGTGCTGCAGGCGTATACGGAACAGCTGGCTAAGATCTAGAGCGGGAACACCTTTGGAAATTTTAGCGAAACGTTCGCATCTTTCCTGAGCCCGGGCACATCAATTAGATGCTTATCGAATTATCAAAACGATGAGACATTCGAATTAGGGGAGTACAGATAATGGGAAAGCTGACGAATAAGGTCGCGTTGGTTACAGGAGCGTCGAAGGGCATTGGCGCGGGCATCGCAAAGGCTTTGGCGGCGGACGGTGCGTCCGTTGTTGTGAATTATGCGTCGAGCAAAGATGGCGCCGACAAAGTGGTTGCTGACATCAAGGCGAAGGGCGGCAAGGCGGTTGCGGTGCACGGCGATGTATCGAAGCAGGCGGACATCAGCAAGCTGTTTGCGGAGACCAAGAAGGCGTTCGGGCGGCTCGATGTGCTGGTGAACAACGCCGGCGTGTATGAGTTTTCACCGCTGGGTGAAGTGACGGAGGCGCAATTCCACAAGATGTTTGACCTGAATGTGCTCGGACTAATTCTGAGTTCGCAGGAAGCATTGAAGTACTTCGGGCCGGAGGGTGGAAGCATTATCAATATCGGCTCGGTGGCCAGTTCGAGCAATCCGCCAACGGCGACCGTGTACACGGCGACCAAGGGCGCGGTGGACTCGGTGACTCGCACGCTGTCGAAGGAGCTTGGGCCGAAGAAGATCCGGGTGAACTCGATCAATCCGGGGATGGTGGAGACAGAGGGCGTGCACACGGCCGGGGTTATTGGAAGCGACTTTCAGAAATGGGCCGTGTCGCAGACTCCGCTGGGGCGGATCGGGCAGCCGACGGACATTGCTCCGGTTGCGGTCTTCCTGGCTTCGGATGATTCAAGCTGGCTGACAGGGGAGTTGATCCTGGCCGGTGGCGGGTCGAGGTAAGCATCGGCAATGAAGGACGAGGGAGCCGGAATAAACGGCTCCCTTTTTTCCTGTGGTGGAGATTGCGATGCGGCGAAATCAAGTAAGACTCTTGCCAATCGTCTGCGTTATGTCGGATGGTTAGGGCATGATGAAACTCTCGTTGCGTCGTTTGCGGGTGGGGAACGTTGTTCTTGGCTTGTTGATGGTAGTCAGTCTGGCCAGCGCACAGACGACTGCAGGGACGCAACAGCGGCCTACGAGCACACCTTATTCGGGCGATCTTTCGATCTTCGAATATCCGGATAGGGACAAGAAGCTGCAGATCGATCGGGTGATGGATCTGCTGGGGATTACGACGGGGAAGAATGTTGCGGATATCGGCGCGGGGTCGGGGTGGTTTACCGTGCGGGCGGCACGCAGGGTGGGGCCTACGGGCGCCGTGCTCGCTGAGGATATCAATCCGGCGGCGATCGAGTACATTGGGAAACGACTGGTGAAGGAAAATCTGTCGAATGTGCGTACGGTGCTGGGTTCGCCGGAGAATCCGAGGCTGCCTGCGGGAAGCGTGGATGCGGTGCTGATGCTGAAGGTGTACCACGAGATTGCGCAGCCGGTGCCGACGATGAAAGTGTTGCAGCGAGCGCTGCGGCCAGGGGCGAAGGTAGGGATCATCGATCGAAATGGCGACGGGCCGAACCATGGGCTAAAACACGATGTAGTGGTGAAAGAGATGGGCGAGGCCGGGTACAAGCTGGTGGGGACGTATGACTTTACCAAGGCGGATGGACAGGATTATTTCTTGATTTTTCAGGTGCAATAGAAATGGCCAGGTGCAGTAAGCGCAGGCGGAAAATTTCTGAGTGACTTCGACATTCTTTTGTAGTCTGGAGATATCAGGACAATCGACTTTCCGGAGATGCGAATGCGCAGTGCATTTTTTGTGGCGGCAGTGGTATTGGGTGCGGTGGCAGCAGGGGCGCAGGTTCATGGCAGAGATGGGATTACGCTGCCGACTGCGCCGATAGTGAAGACCGAGCCTGTGGTTGATGAGTACAAGAGCGTGGCGCCGGGTGTGGCCACGAAGATCACAGATCCATACCGACGGCTCGAAGACTTGCATAGTCCGGAGACGAGGGCTTTCATCACCGCACAGAATGCCTATACGGCGCAGTATTTTTCGCAGGTGAAGATGCTGCCGTCGGTCGTGGACGAGATGGGGAAGCTGCTGAAGGTGGATTTTGTGAGTGTGCCGACGCGACGCGGCGATCGCTATTTCTTCTCCAAGCGGCTGGCGGAGGAGAACCAGGCTTCGATCTACATGCGCGTGGGGATGCATGGCGCGGATGAGATGCTGATCGACGCCGCGAAGCTGAGTGCGGATCAGAACACGTCGGTGAATACGCTGAACCTGACGGAGGACGGTTCGATGATGGCGTATGGCGTGCGCGTGGGCGGCGCGGATGAGGTGGAGGTGCACTTCCTGGATGTCGCGACTCGGGAAGATACTGGTGATGTGATGCCGCGGGCGCGGTACTCGGGCGTCGACATCGGTCCCGACAAGGCGGGGGTGTATTACTCCAAGCTGTTTCCGCACGAGGGAAACCGCGTCTTTTATCACAAGTTCGGAACGCCTCTCGATAGTGATGTGATGATTCTGGGTAAGGAGTACCGCGGGGAAAAGCTGGGTGAGATCGACGGCGTGAGTGTGCGGGCTACGGCGAATGGGCACTATCTGGTGTTCCGGATTGGCAGGGGTGTGCCGGCGACCCGTGAAGATATTTTGATCAAGGATCTGCGCGTCAAAGATTCGCCGATTGTGCCGCTGGTGTATGGGATCGACAGCCGTTTCGGCGAGTTCAACGTCGGCGATACGTTTTATATGCGGACCGATTACAAGGCTCCAAATGGCCGGGTGCTGAAGGTGGTCGAGGGGAAAGGGCCGGATGAGTGGCCGGTGATTATTCCTGAAGGGAAGGATGTGCTGGAGGCGGTGAATGTAGTCGGGGGCAAGATGTATGTGCTGCGGCTGAAGGATGTGAAGTCGGAGGTGACGATCTATTCGCTGGACGGGAAGGCGGAGGGTCACATCGCGTTCCCCGGGATTGGCGCGGGTTCTACGCTGTCGGGCCGTGCGGTCGATACGGATGGCTTCTATACGTTCCAGTCGATTATTACGCCGCCGACGATCTTCCACTACGACACGGCGACGGGTAAGTCGGAGGTATTCTACAACGACAAGGTGCCGTTCGATTCGACTCAATATGAAGTGAAGCAGGTCTTCTACACTTCGAAGGATGGCACGAAGGTGCCGATGTTCATCGCAGGAAAGAAGGGACTGAAGCGCGATGGAAGCGAACGGCTGCTGATGACCGGCTACGGCGGTTTCGCGTTGAGCGAGACGCCGGTGTGGAATCCCGAGTATGCGTGGTGGATGCAGCAGGGCGGGTGGTTCGCGCTGCCGAATCTTCGCGGCGGCAACGAGTATGGCGAGGTGTGGCATAAAGGAGCGATGTTTGAGAAGAAGCAGAATGTCTTCGACGACTGGTTCGCGGCGGCCGAGTACCTGATCGCCAATAAGTACACGACGCCGGAGCGGTTTGCGATTCGCGGACGTTCAAATGGCGGGCTGCTGATGGGCGCTTCGATGACGCAGCGGCCGGATCTGTTCGGGGCGATCTGGTGCGGATATCCGCTGCTGGATATGCTGCGGTACCAGATGTTCGAGATGGGGCGGACTTGGACGACGGAGTATGGGTCGGCGGAGAATGCGAAGGATTATCCGTACATCCTGAAGTACTCGCCGTACCAGAACGTGAAGGCGGGGATGAAGTATCCGGCGATCTTCTTTTTTACGGGAGATGGCGATACGCGTGTCGATCCGATGAATGCGCGGAAGATGACGCCGTTGATGCAGACGTCCACTTCGAGCGGGCGGCCGATTCTGCTGCACTACAGCCTGAAGGGTGGGCACAGCGCGGGCGTGTCGCAGACGCAGCTGGTGCAGGACTACGCGGATGAGATGTCGTTTCTGTGGACGGAGACGAAGTAGATCCAGGATCGCTGTGGTTGGTTGCAATGCAAAGAGGCCCGAGCAGATGCCCGGGCCTTTTCGTTTTTGCGAGAGCGCTATTTGTGCGCCGTGATCCTGGGCTTGACGGCGGCCTTTGCCGGGGCCGGATTTTCGGCGATGGCGGTGTCGAGCATGGAGTAGAGCTGGGTGACGTCCGTGACCTCGGTGTAGCCCTTTTGCGTGACGATGAAGATGCTCGGTGTCTGGTGAAGATTGATGCGCTCGCCGAGGGTCTGGT
>JAOAPF010000008.1 GCA_025462755.1 Edaphobacter sp. | reverse complement strand
TCGTCGTATTGCAGGCGGTAGCGGTATTCAATGATGCTGCCGACTTCGACGTCGGGCATGGTGAAGACCTTGGCCATCACTTTGATGCCCTGAGTCTTCTGGACCAGCTTTTCGTACGGCTTTCCGGTGAAGGGGATGATCTTGCCGTCGGGGTGAATGGTTCTACCCTGGACCCCTTCGACATTGAACCCGCTACCATCGCGGCCGCGGGCGAAGCTCAGCTCGACGTTGCCGAACTCTTTGCCTCCTTCGGTGAGGACCTTGAGGCGGGTGTAGATGCTGAACATGTGGAGCCTGTCGTCGGTTGACTCTTCGCGATAGAGATAGACGGCGGGGGCGCCGGGCACCTCGGATTGGGAGGTCATCGAGAGCTCTTGCGGGGTGGGCACGGTCCACTGCTGGGCGCGCACAGAGATGGCGGAGAGAACGGTCAAGGCAGAGAAAAGAGAAAGGCGGAAGAGAGAGCGGCCTGAGTGGTTCATGATGGTTTCGTTCCTTTGCTGCTTCAACAGTGGCGTGTACTGCCGGTTGTTGAATTTTGTCTATTGTTTTTTGAGGATGGCGCTTCGCTGCTCGTCGGCTGCGATGACGCCGGCCAGTTTCTGAACGTCGGAGTATTTATCCGCTGGAAGCGTGACCTCGCGGACGGTGTAGGTGCGGGTGTAGTGGAGGATGTTGTCTTTGACGTTGGTGGAGCTTTCGTAGGAGGCGAAGCCCAGATCTAGTTTGATTGGGTCGGGAATTTCGTCAACCGCATAGCCGGCGGGGAGGGCGATGGTGTAGTCGTCCTGGGCCTGCATGGTCTGATCGAGATTGACGGGGATGTTGCCGTGACGTTCTTTGTGATTGGCATAGAGCTCTTCGGTGCCGAGGACGCGAGGGCGAACCATGAGAAGCGGGCCGGTGGGCTTGCCGAAGCGATCGGCTGAGATGGAATAGGAGGTGGTGAGGTCCTTGTTCAGGGATTCGGCGTTCTGTACTTTGAAGTCCGTGACGGAGAAGCTGGTGAAGTCCTGCCCGAGGACCTTGTCCCGATACTCGGTTTGCTGTTTCACGTCGCCCATGGTGTAGAGATAACGATCGTCCTCGGAGAGATCGCCGAAGCGTTTTTCGGTTACGGTGCCTCTCAGCGAGCCGTCGGGCTGGAGCTGGAAGCTGGCGGTGCGGCGGATGGTGTTGAGGTCGGGGGCGAGGACGGGAAACTGGATCACCTGGCTGTCCGGGCCCTCCATCAGGACTCCATAACCGCCTTGGAGATTGTGTTCGAGTTGACCGAAGGCGGTTTTTTCCCAGGTGGGATCGAAGATGAGGTACTGACGGCCGGTTTTCGCAGTGACGACGCTGCGAAACTTCGGCGAGTTGTAGCCTTTGGGAATTTCGATGGCTGCAATCATGTGATTGCCGACGATCGACGGCGCATCGGGATCGACTACGCCGCGACGGTCGTCCACCATCACGAGAGCACCGTGGATGCCTACAGTCGAGAGCATGGCTGTGAGCAGGGTGGCCTTGTCTTTGCAGTCGCCGTAGCGATTGTGAAAGATATCGGCGGCAGAGTGCGGCTGATAACCGCCGATGCCCATCTCGATGGCGAAGTAACGGATCTGTTTCTGGACGAACTCGGCGATGGCCTCAGTCTTGTCGTAGAAGTCGGTTTTGCCGCTGGCGAGTTCGGTGGCCTTCGCGGCGATCTCGGGGGTGGGGACGAGGCGATCTTTGGAGATGCTTTGGTACCAGAGGCCGATGCCTTTCCAGGTGCCTTCGGTGGGCGCGACGATGCTGGGACCGGAGTAGTGGACGGTCATGCGGCCCTCGAGAGAAAAGGCTGCGGGCCGCAGCATTACATCTTTCAGGTCGATAGCCTGGGTGTCGTTCATCACCCAGCGCCAGCGCTGATGTTCGAGGTCAACGGGAGGCGCCTGTTTGGCGTGGGCCCAGACGGTGCCGTAGGTGAAGTTGGGGGGAAGCTCGAGCGTGAAGCTCTGGTTGAGGTGCGGGAGATGCCCTTGGAAGAACCAGGTCTTTTCGGTGAGGTAGGGGTGGCAACGCTGCTCGTACTCGTAAGCGACGACGCCGCCGGGATCGCGGCCTGGCGGCGTCGCGACTCGAACTTTATCGTCTTCGAAGAGGTGGCCCTCGCCGTAGCCGTGCTCGCTCATCTCTTTGTCCTTGACCTCATACTCGTGGCCGTCAGGACCGATGCTCCAGACATGCAGGGAGAGGATTTTCGTGTCGTTGTCGAAGGAGACGCCCACGATACCCTCTGTTCTGCCCTGCGGACGGAGGATCTTGATGACGTGGCGATGATGCTCGATGGCGGTGCCGTCAGGGGCGACGGTGTAGGTGGTGTCGTCGAGGAGAACGACGGCGCTGGTCTCGGCGGAGTATTGAGGGAGCTTCTGCTGGGCGGCGGTGCGGACCCAGTCGGGAACGCTGTCCGGTTTGGAGGCGAAGGCCGGGACTGCGGCGAGGAAAGCGAGAAGAACTAAGGCAAAGGAGTGCATAGAAGGTCTGCGTAATTACTCTGCTTGCGGTGCTGCGGGTTCTGTCATGGGTCCTGATGCACTACTCCATTTACCGCTGCGGGAAGGCCTGAGCCGGAAGACGAGGAAGTGTACCCGCCAAGTTATACGTGCGAGGGAGAGGCAATTCAAGAGAATTCAGATGGGAGCAGGATGGCCCGTTTGGGGGATGCTTTTCAAAAAGCAACAGCAGATCCCCTCCGGGGATGACAACAAGAGAGACAACAGCAAAGGGCTGCATAATTCGTTCTTTGTAGGGGCATCTGTATGCGATTCAGAGGCATGGGAGTGAGAGCGTTGAGGCGGGAGTTCTGCCGGGAGTCTTCGGTCGGTTAACTGTTTCCTTGGAGGCGGGCGCGGGCTTTTTTGCGCAGGATGGAGCGAAGGACTATCGCGATAAGGAAACAGAAGCCGAGGATGGAGGCGACCATCAGCCACTGGAAGTGCTGGAAGAGCATGTTGAGCTTGATCCACGGTGAGAGAGTGCCGACGTGGTAGACGTCGTTGCCGATGCGGTAGGAGGTGAAGCGTGAGCCGTGGAGGACGCTGACGGATTGGGAGACGTCAGAGGATTGCGATGTCTTGAGGAAGACGGAGAGGAAGTTGGGGACTACATCTTTGTCGCGCAGAGCGATGACGACTACGGAGTGGCTTGATCCGCTGGGCCACTCGATGCCTTCGATGAGCGCGTCGGGGAGGCCGCCGGCGGTTTCGAGCTGGCCGGACTGGACGCGGTCGGAGCTGCGAACCTTCCACCAGGCGTGCTGGAGTTGGGCGAAGAAGCCCTGTGTGTCCTGAATGTGCAGGCCGCTGCCGTCGATGCCGACCGGTAGCGAGACATTTAATCGGCTGATGGCGGATTGATCGTCGACCGTGCCGATGACCAGGTAGTCCTTGGCTGCGTCGGACTTCATGCCTTCGGCGTTGGTGACTGAGACGTTGAGGACGGGATAGCCGGTCTGTGCGCCGAAGTGGCCCATCAGGGTGAGGTACATCTCGATCTCTTCGGCGACGGGGGTGTCGGGCAGGACTACGGCGGTGTCGGCCAGGTCGGCTTCGCGGGTGAAGGGGTAGCCGGCGTTGGCGAAGATCTCGAGATTTGGCAGGGTGGCCCAGTGGGGGATGCCCTGGAGGTCGAGGTAGGAGTCTTTTAGGATCGCGCCGGCGAGGTTGTTTGGTGTGGCGTCATCGCATTCGTCTTTTTTAGGTAGCGCGAAGAGGAAGCGTAGGAGGAAGGAGTTTGAGAAGGGGCGCAGGTCTGAGATTGGTACGGGCACGATGGCGTCGAGTTGGGCCGAGGCTTGGTCGGTGTGGGGGAGCGGGGTGGAGCTGGTGTAGGCGCCGTTGATGGAGACTTGCAGCGTGCTGCCGCTGGCGAGAGGAATGCTGTTGTAACGGTAGCTGAGGTGAAGGCCGAGGTTCTGGCGGGCGCGGTAGCTGTAGTAGAGGTCGGGCGGGAGACGCATGGAGATGGCGACCGGGGAGTTGCCGTCGGTGTCGAAGGTGCTGGTTTGCTCGATGTCGGCGAGGCGGTTGATCTTGTCGGTGCTGAGCCAGCGGGGGGCGTCGTCGGGGTCGCGAGGGGCGGGTTTGTTGATCGAGGGGACGCGGACGAGGGCCCCCTGGAGGAGATCGCGCTGTTGGGTGAGGGCCATTGCAGCGGTGAGGACATCGTCTGCGGAGTCTCCGGTGAGGACGAGGACTTTGGAGTAGGGGTCGGAGGGATTGGCGCGGATGGCGATAGAGGGGCCGGAGATTGTGGTCATCTCGAGCGAGACGGGAAGGGTTGCTGCGCTTTCGCCGATGACTATGGCGTTGCCCGGCGGAATGGCGCCTATGGCGACGGGAAAGCGGATGGGCCGCGAATCGGCGAGGACACCAAACCATGAGGCGATGATGCCGGCGGCCTGGAGGGCTTTGGGCGAAGGCTGGGTGAGGAACGCGATGGGGATGATGGGGCGAAGATTGATTTTGGCGTAGTAGAAGGGGGCGGGCAGGAGTTTTAGATTGTCCTCGATGGGAATGAGATTGCCTGCAAACTCGATGGTGGAGTTGTTGTCGATCTGGGCCCAGAGGGTGGAGTGAGATGGGTCTTCGCACTTGAGGGCATAGTGGCCGATGAACTCGAAGGTGAGTTCGTTGTCGGGCGCCAGTAGCTCGGCAGGTATGGGGATGGTCGATTCGATCAGGGAGCTGTTTTCGCTGTGTGGGTTGTTTGCCGTCTGCGTGGGGTTGGGCGGAAGGGCCGCGGCGGGTTGCGTCGTTATCGGGAGAGTCGCGAAGAGGGTGCCGTTCAGGGTCACCTTGAGATGACTGAGAGATGGGATTAGTCCTGGCGAAGCGTGATAGCGCAGGTGCATGGTCGCTGTTTTAGCGAGCTGCGTTCGCGGGAGGGAGAAGCGGACGGTGTCGAAGGCGTCGACACCGTGAAGGAGGATGTTGTTGGAGACGCCGAGGTCGGAGAGAGCGAGAGTGTTGTCGAAGGGAACGACAGCGGCGGGCGCGGTCTTTGCGCTGATGGTGGTTTGCGCGATCGCTGGACGGGGCTTGATGGCGGCGCCGAGAACAGCCAGGAGAAAGAGCGGAACGATGCTGGTGGCTAGTTTGCGTGAAGGCGGAGCGTCCTTCGATTTCGTCGCTTCGCGAAGCGCCTTTGTCATGCCGTAGCAGGCGAGTTTGGTGATTCTGCCGAGGCTGACCAGCGGCTTGTCCGGTTCGCGGGTCTCGCCCCAGCCTAGCCAGGTGTCGGCGCGGGAGTAGAGCACCATGGTGAGGACTTCTTCCTCCTGCAGGGTGAGGGGATCGAATTGTGCGCGGAGGATGTTGTCGCTGATTCCCACGAGAGTTGCCGGCAGTGTGGCGTTGCCGTCGAGGACGGGAAGGGTGAGCTTGATGGTGTCGCCGAGGTTCGCGATGAAGTCGCGCTCCATGCGGATCATGAGGCCGCCGCTGGAGACGTCGGTGGTGACGCCGTGGATGATCGCTCCGTTGGCGAGCTGCACATCGGCGGGCACGGTCATGGCGAGGCGAACGGTCTGGCGGCGCTGGCGGCTCTCCCATGCGACCGAGGTGGCGACGCCGAGGATGATCAGGTTGAAGCAGACCCAGAGGAGATTCATCAGAATGGTGCCGACGTGGTTGCCGTCGTACATTCTGGCGAAGAGGTTTAACGGAAAGGCCGAAGCTGCGCCGGGAAAGGGGAAGAGTCTTGGAATCGCGCAGAGGATGCCGAGAAGGTTCAAGCCGATCAGGAAGAGGAATGGCCTTGCGAGATGGCGGTCGAAGAATCGGCGGTTCACGACGCCGCCCTTCGCGGTGACGTGGAATTTGCCCAATCGGGGAGTGATGAGGGCGAGCAGGGTGGGCAGAAGGATGTAGGGCGCGAGCACGGTTTCGTAGATGTCGTTCCAGAAGGAGTGGCGATGCTGGCCCTGGATACGCGAGTTCGCGATGTTGGAGAGCGCGAGATGCGGGAACGCGTAGGCGAGGATCGCCGCCCAGTAGCCGGGAATGTTGGTGTGGCCGAAGATGAGATAGATCAGCGGAGCGGTGAGAAAGATCAGGCGCGGCAGAGCGTAGAGGAAGTGGGTCATCGCGTTGAAGTAGCAGAGCCGCTGCGCCGGGCTGAGTCCTCTGGCGAAGAGCGGATTGTCGATGCGCATGATCTGGATCATGCCGCGCGCCCAGCGGATGCGCTGCTTGACGTGTCCGCTTAGCCGTTCGGTGGCGAGGCCCGCGGCCTGAGGGATGTTGATGTAGGCGGTGTTCCAGCCATTCTGCTGCATGCGCAGCGAGGTGTGGGCGTCTTCGGTTACGGTTTCGACGGCCATGCCGCCGATCTCATCGAGCGCGGAGCGACGGATGACCGCGCAGGAGCCGCAGAAGAAGGTGGCGTTCCAGAAGTCGTTGCCATCCTGGACGACGCCGTAGAAGAGCTCGCCCTCGTTGGGGATTTTGCGGAACTGGTCGAGATTGCGCTCGAAGGGATCCGGCGAATAGAAGTGATGGGGGGTTTGCAGCATGCCAAGTTTGGTGTCGCGCAGGAACCAGCCGAGGGTGATCTGGAGGAAGCTGCGGGTGGGGACGTGGTCGCAATCGAAGATGGCGATGTAGGGGGCATCGAGACGGGGGAGTGCGCGATTAATATTGCCGGCCTTGGCGTGCTGGTTGTCGTCGCGCGTCATGTAGCCGATGCCGGCCTCTTCGGCGAACCTGCGGAACTCTTCGCGTTTGCCGTCGTCAAGGATGTAGACGTGGAGCCTGTCGGATGGCCAGTCGATGTTCATCGCGGCGAGGGCGGTGTACTTCACGACGCTTAGCGGCTCGTTGTAGGTGGGGATGATGAGATCGACGGCGGGCCATAATTCGGTGTCGTCGGGTAATGGAACGGGCGTGCGGCGCAACGGCCAGAGGGTTTGGAGATAGCCGAGGAAGAGGATGACGAAGGCGTAGGTCTCGGCGAAGAGCAGGAGAGCGATGAAGAAGGCGTCGAGCATGCTCCAGACGGAGCCGGGATCGAAGAAGAATCTGCCGGTGGATGCGAATCTCCAGTATCCGTAGCGGAAGGTTGAAAACATGGAGACGAGCATTACCGTCAGCGTGACCAGATAGGAGCTGGAGCTGCGGTCGAGCCAGATTACCAGGGCGATCGTGAGGATGCCGAGGACGACCTGCTGGGGCCAGGTGAGTTCGAGGATGCCGGTGAAGCAGAGCAGCAGGGTTCCGCTGAGGAGGATGAGGAACCGAATTGCTTTGAAGAAGAGATTGTCACCGGACTCAAACTGCTTGAGGAGCGGCGACGAGATCATCTTTCACTCCACCGCACGTTGCGGAAACCTGCGGTGGCGGGTGCGGCGACGGTGCGGAGCCATGTCGCGAGGTTGAGATAGTCCTCGGCTACGGGCGCGTCGGGGGCGTAGTCGACTACGGTCATGCCTTCAGCGAGAGCTTCGCTGACGGCGGGGGCGCGGCGGATTACGAAGGGCAGGAGGCGCTCTCCGAGCTGGCGGCGCATCACTTCGCGGACATCGAGGTGCAGGGGGAGTGAGGTGTCGAATTGGTTGAGCACATAAATAGGCTGCAAAGGGCGGCCGTCGCCGTCGTTGACTCCGCTGAAGAACTTTTCTACGGTTTGCAGGCTGATGACGGAGTTCATGTCGGGTGCTACGGGAACGAGGATGGTTGGGCTCATGCGGGAGAGGTGACGGACGATCCAGCTTGAACTGACCGTGAGGTCCAGCAGGATGCGGTGGGTACCTCGGCTGTTGTTGATGATCTCCTCGGCTAGCTGCTCCTGTGCGGCTGCGTCGCTTCCCTTCTGGTCTACGTCGTAGCTGACTAGATAGATGGGCGCGTCGGTACTTCCGCTGGGTGGCGAGAAGGTGCGTACGGTTCCCTGGCGAAGCTCGCTGGCGCCGAAGTAGAACGGGAGCAGGCCGTGGGAGGTGGTGTCGGTGAGGAGGACTTTTTCTCCCATGGACGAGAGAGCGCGGCCTACGGTGGCGACGAGGCTGGTTTTGCCGACGCCACCGGCTAGCGAGAAGACGGCACAGACTGGGGTGCGGGTTTCTTTCTGGCGTATCGGTGCTGCTTCGGGCTGATCGTGGCCATCCTGGCCGGGCTGCTCGAAGACGCCCTTGAGCGCGAACCAGCGAGCGGCTACGCGTTCGCGGGAGTGCTGTAGGGTGTCGGCGACCGAGGACTGCACGGACGACTGCGAGACGAGGGGCTTGGGTATGACCTGCGGCGCGGGCGGAGCGTAGAGCCATGCCGGGCCGGCGGGATCAGATGGCCGCTGTGAGGAGAGTGTCGAGGCGTCGGGCTCTGAAGCGCTGCGACGCTCGGGGAAGCCCTGGGACTGCTGGTAGTCGAAGTCGTCCTGGGCGCGTCGGCCGCGGGTCGAGTCGGAAGGAACGAGCGCTTGTGAGAACGGCGATACCGGTCGCGGCGAAGGAGGAGTGATTCTTGACGACCCGGTCGGTCTAGTTGCCTGAGGCTTGGCCGGCGGCAAGATGCCGCTGACTTCGCGGTGGGAGTCGTGGGAAGGATCGAACTGCTGTGGGTGATCTCCGGAGCTTGGAGGCCATTGGCCACCGGTGGATGTCGTCGAGGAAGGAGCAGAGTCAGCCTGAGGCGAACGAGCGGCGTGCGGTTGGGGATCTGTGTGGCGTTGACCCATGTGCGAAGCCTGGCTTTCAGTGGTGGTGGGAGAGGAAGAAGGACGTGGGGAAAGATTGGGCTGTTCAGCCGTTGGCTTCATCTCGTGAAAGGCCGCGGGGGCGGGGGCAGCGCGGCGCTCGACAGGAGTTGAATGCTGTGACGAACTAGTGGAAGTGTACTCGGCCTGCATGGCATCGTAGTCGGGGCCGCGGTAGATCTGGCGAACTCCGGAGGCATCGTCGGGATGGTAGCCCTGCGGACGACGGGGCGATGTGTGGCGGCCCCCGGAACTGTGTCGCGCGGGAGGCGCGGGAACAGGGGTAGATACGAAACGTGGCGATTCGCGTCGCTCGCGATCGTGACCGCTGCTTGCGCCCGGTTCGTCAGGCGGAGGAGTCTTCTCCTGCGCTGCCGGTTCGGTTGCGGATCGCAGCGATGGCTGCGAGTGCACGGGAGGTTGCGGGGTGGAGTAGATGGTGTAGGGATCGGTGACCTGACCTGGAATCTGGTCCGGGATTTGCTGGGGGATTTGCTGGGGGATCTGGTTGGGGATCTCGCTCGGGGTTTGGGGCGAAGGCGTTTGAGTTCCGGCTAGTGCTTTGCGGCGAATCTCTGAATCGGCGTAGCGGGCCGCCTGTCGTTGCGCGGAGGCGTGGGCTTCGGCGATCTCGCGTTCTTCGCGGCGTGCGGCGGCTTCGGCGACAGCGGCAGCCTCGGCGCGGCGAGCGGCTTCAACGCGTTCTGCTGCTGCAGTGCGGGCTGCGTCTTCGGCCTCGCGCAGAGCACGGCGCATGGAGGAGTCGGCGTCGTCGGCCTGATGAGTGCGGGCAGCCTGTGCTGCGTGACGTGCGGCGGACTCTGCTGCCGCGGCGGCGGCTTCGGCTTCGGCCTGGGCCAGCAATGCCTGCTCGCGAACTTGTTCGGCGGCGCGATGCCTCAGCTGCGCGCGATATTCGCGGCGCGAAGCGGAGAAGTCGCGATATTTTGCCCCGTGGAGATTCGCCCAGGAGTAGAGGACTGCCACATCTTCGGGAGTCTCCGCTACTACTGGTTCGTCGATCTTGTCCGTGCTGCGAGAATCCATTTTTCTTCCTGTGGGCCTGGTCACGGTGTTGGTTTTACTTGAACTGCGCCGGTTCGCTGCCAGTTCAACAAGACGTGGTTGCACCCGTTATCATGCAATAGCCTGAGGCTACTGTGGCGACTACCTCAAGTCAATGAAAGCGTTATGCGACTTAAGTGTGACCGTCATCGTGGCGATTGGAGCTTGCAATGAGGAGTTCTCACCGACAAACGGGAAGATCGGTAACAGCTTATGTTGCGGGGGCTTGGCGCGGAAATTCCCTGGTCTGAATGTGCTAACTTGGTAGTGTGGTTTGAGAGCGTAGCTCAGTTGGTAGAGCATCGCCCTTTTAAGGCGTTGGTCCTGGGTTCGAGCCCCAGCGCTCTCACCATCAATCCCCAATAGAGACGCGGGTTCTACACATCCCCACCAAAACACAACTGCAGCGTCTGCCGGAGAAAGTGATACAAAAGTGATACTTTTTCCGAGTATCCCTTGCGACTCCTTGCAGGGGATTTCGGAATCGAGTACCCCTTCCACACTTCCCTCTCTTCACACATCACACAAGAAAAGAATTCTTGAACTCGGCGGCACCTTAGCCTTCGTATTAAAAGAAAAAGGCCACCGGGATCGTCTCCGGTGGCCTTACTTTTCCGTTTCAAGTCCTTTTGGGCCTACTTTTGGGAAAGACTCTTCGGTATCCAGTGAATCTTGCCATCTTCTGAGGGATCGGTCACAAATCGCGCTGATTTTGTTAACCGGACAAATGGTAACAATCGAGCGGAGTATGTGGCACTGATGATAATGTCTGCTGCGAGGACCCTCGACCCAAAGTTATACGATTTCCCCCTATCGCAATAAATTGTGGTGCTCTCGCCGGAGTCAATCTCGGAAACTGGCCTCATGTATTCGCGAATCATCGAATGGTCGGTTTCCACATGCAGCCCTATGGTATCCAGTGATTTGACCTCACATGACGCTTCAACGTTAGTGATTCCAAAGCGCCCTCCGTTGGTCAGACTGAAGGGCGTTGTAATCGCGTTATATTTGAGCTGCGTATTCGGGGTTATGGATAGCGGGGCGTAGATGAAAAAGCTGTAGATCGCGATCGGGGCAGTAATTGCCGCGAGCCACCCTAATGCGCTTTTGACTTTGGATCGGAAGGGTACAGTGCCAGGAGTTCGGCGTCCTTCATTCCGCATGCGCCGAACGTAGTCGGGTATTCCACGTCGGCCCACGCGATCAGTCGCCTCCAGCTATTGAGCTTCCAGTTCTTTTGTTGATTCTGTTCGATTACACACGATGGCACGAGGTTCGTCCACAGCCATATTCCGGTGGCTTCTACGCCGCCGTGAACAATGCAGCCTCAGCCTCACGCCGCGCGACCATTCCCGCCAGCTTCTTCCCGCCGCCGAATTCCCACTTCAACAACTCCGACGGTACCGCACCATAGTTGCCTGCGTTCAGCACCTCCAACAACGTCGAAGTCTGCAGCCGTCCAGCGCCCTCGTTATAGGTGAACGACACCAGTGCGTCGTACTGCCCTTGGCTCAGTGGCACCATGACCAGATGCGCGACGGAGTGTTCCGCGTAAGCCACATCCTCGATCAGCAACGCGCTTCCCTGCTCCTCTGTGATCCCACCGGCGAACGGAGCCTCCGATGCAGCGCCGCAGACCGGCCCGTGGTGCACGAGGTGGCCATAGCCGATCGTCGCATCGTTTGCCGGACAGTCATACAGATGGGGTTTGAAACCCTCGTCCGTCTTGATGAGGTTCAGGCCTGCGTTCGAGATCTGCATTATTTCCTACCCTCACTCACAACCCACGCGGCCACAGAAATCACCGTGCTCGCTCCAGCTCCAGCACCGATTGCCCACCACATCCGCTGAGACAGCTTCGCAACCGAGCGCTCCAGCAGACCCACTCGACCGGGCTGGCCGTTACCCTTGAGATCATGCATATCGGTCTCAAGGGAAGAGACGCGTTCACCGGTATCGCGGGCAAATGTGTTGAAGTCGCCTCGCAGAGCGCGGAGCTCGTCGAGGATGATGTCTTGCGTGGAATCGGGCATTAGGCAGTCCTTTGGTTTACAGCTATTCAGGTATTCCGGGTGGATTTGTAGATGTTTGGGGAGGGCGGCGACTATGCGGACGCGTAGCCGCCGCGAGGGTGGCACTCATCTATTTGAGCGCCACCATAGTCACCACCCAGTCCTGTGTAGAAGTCTGTCCCGAGCAGGTTCCGTGGTAGGTTCCGATAGATGGCTTGGACAGATATTCCGAAGCGATGTTTGTGTCGGTCGATGGCACCAGAGTGAATCCTGTACCCGGAGCGACAGTTACTCCGCCAGCACCGATCTGGCAGAAGGCGACCAACATTTCATTCGCCTGCCCTGTCGTAAGGGCTCCGCTGTCCATAACGGTTCCACCATTACCACCCGCGCCTACAGAGACGTCCTGCGGAGCCGTAGTGCTCGCGCCCGAGAACTCAATCACCTGAATCCAGGGGTAAGTCACGCTCGCACCGAACGTCGTGGTAAGGGTGTGCGGTCCTGCACCGATGTTGGCGACGGTGAAACAAGCCGCCCGACCATTATTAGCGTGTGTAGAGACCCATGAGACAGGATTTAACGAGCACGGGGTTACCGTTCCACTACCACTATCCCCAAGAGTTATAGCGGCGGGGTCGCTCGATCCAGTCCAGATCACAAAGGTATCGGTCGCTGTGGCAGCCGAAACTGTGCATGCAAGAGTTGTTCCACCGCCGCTGCTCGCGTAGCACTGATGCGACGCACCTGAGACAAAGGCGATGGTGCTGCCACCTGCACTTGCGGCTGTGGCTCCGGTTCTCCGTGGGATATTGAACTGCCCACTGAGCAGTAGAAGCAAAGAGAGGATAGTTCCGTGAAAGAAGTTCATTATCGTGCGCTCACATTGAACGTAACCGACGCTCCCGGGGTGATAGATGCCGCAGTCTGGTTGCAGGTCTTGTAGCTCATGGTGTTGGTGGCGGAGGGCCAAGCATCAATCACCAGCCCTCCACTTCCACCCCAGCCTGTGGTTGATGCCACGTCAGCATTCGGTGTGAAGTTGAGGGTGCTGGTGGTTGCTAGACCTGTCATTGTGGCAGTGGCTACCGTGGTGCAGGTGTTAGCCGCAATCGCCGTCGTACCAATGGTGACCGTGGTATTGGCTATGCCCGTTGAAGCCGAGATGACACCAGATGCGGCTGTGATGGTCGTACCGTCCACCTTAACCACACCGAAGGCTGAGGATGAACCCACAGATAAGCCCGCCGAGCTTCCGGTAGGAGTCAGGTAGTCCGTTCCCGCCGTGGCGGTGCTGATATTACCCGTGCCATTGGAGATTTTCAGCAGCCCCGAGGTGTATGACGAGAACAGGATCCCGTTTACCCCGACGACGTTTGTGGCGCAGGTGCTGGCCGTGTTGTGAACGTCACCCGTCAGGTTGGGAAACTGTGTACAACCCAAGTGTCCGCTGATGTCGGTGAAGTCAGGCTGAAAGTAAGCCGGAGCCGCACTGGATCCTGTGTTGTTGCCCAGAAACGCATGAGCACCAGCAGCGGTCAACACGAAGGTTGGAGTTGAGGTACGCGAGGTCACGGTGAAGATCGGAGATAGGTCTCCCACCGTTGTGACTGTTCCCGCACCGCCGCTCACAGCCGAGATGACGCCACCCGCGATGGTGATGCTTGTGCCATCGGGCTTTACCACACCGAACGCTCCAGTTGTGGCTTGAGACAATCCTGCTGAGCTTCCCGTGGGTAGAAGATAATCCGTACCCGCAATGGCAATGCTGGGTATACCCGTGGTGGTCGTGTTCTTCAGTAGACCCGTAGCTAATCCAGCCAATGACGTGCCGTTGATCTTTCCCACCGTCAGGGCGAGACCAGAGTTGGTTATGTCACCTGTGAAGGTGGGCATTGAACCGGAACCCAGCACACCTGTGATGTTGGCGGCGGTGCCGGTTGTATTTTGGTTCAGCGTAGGGAAGTCAGCAGCTACAGCAATGCTGGGAACACCTGTACCAGTTGTGTTCTTCAGAATGCCCGTGACCAATCCAGCCAATGACGTGCCGTTGAGCTTGGTGACAGTGGTCGCGACACTTCCAGCAGCTTTTGTTACATCGCCCGTGAAACCTGGCTCGCTGCTGGCGTTGAGAACCCCGGTAATGTTTGAAGCGGTTCCGGTAGTGTTTTGATTCCAAGTCGGGACTGTGCCTGTCAGTCCAGAGTACGGGGCAGCTAGCGCGGAAGTGGCCACGGTTGCGGTGGCTGCGTTTCCCGAAGTGTTCTGATTGAACGTCGGGAAGTTGGTCAGAAGCGCAGCGGAGAATACCGGAGAAGCTGAGAACGTGGGAGCACCCGAAGACCCGGTGAAGTTGCCCAACACGGTGTTTGCTGCGGCATTGCTCAGAGTGAACGCGAGAGCCGGATTGGTGAGCGGTGAAGCCCCCAGAGTAGCCGTGAATAGAGGTGAGAGATTGCCAACGGTGAAGCTGGTAAGACCCCCACCACCGCCACCACCCGAAGGCGTGAAACAGCCAACAGAGTTCCCGTGTACGTCGATACCTGGGAACGCCTGACCAGCAGGACACGGGGTAGGGGCTGCGGCGAAGGCAGACGCGGTAGGAGCGTTCAGCGTCCCGTTCAAAGGTGTAGCGCCGCTGAGGATGTCATCGAGCGCGGCGAAGTTGGTATTGATCAGCTCTCCCCAGTCCAGCGAGTCAACCGCCGGGAGATGGAGGGAGTATGCGGGAGTCAGGGATGGCGCTACAACCAGAATGGTGTTCACCGCCGTCGCGCTCGTGAAGTCCACCGTGTCGGACGGAGTGAAGACGACCGAGATGATATCGACACCGGGGGCGAGGATCGTGCCCGCCGCCGGAGTATACGTGAACGTCCCTGATACATTGGCCGTCGCGTTGAGCTGAGTGGGAGTCAGCGCCGCACCCTCCGTGATAGCCGCAATCGGGCCCCAGGTGATGGTGGGCTGCAGGATCTGGCCGCGAGCGAATACGGAAGCGAGGAGCAGCAGCAGGGTGGAGATCAGTTTCATTTTTGCCTCTGGTAATGAGCGTGCGGGGTCTCACTCCCCTGCGGACAGGGGAGTGAGACGGTGAGTGGTGAGGAGCTTACTTCCGGGTGGCGACCGGGATGACGGCTGGAGGAAGGAATGGATTCGCGCGGATCGCCGGACGCAGAGGAGCACCCGGCTTCATCAGCCAATCGACCGCCGCAGGCGAAGTCATGCCCTTAGCAATGAGGTGCTGAGCCCCGCCGTACAGACCGGCCAATCCCAACTCCCCGACGGCAGCCAGGGGATGACCCAGAGCGAGAGTGGTTGCCGCCGAACTCAGTGGAGCCGTAACCTCACCGATTTTCTGGCCGACCTTCGCGGTTCCGCTGGGGTTCGAGTCCTTGAACAGAACGTTGCTGGTATTGGCGATGTTGTTCAGTGCCTCAGCCTGTGGCGGCGTGAACAGAGCGTTGCGATAGTCGGACGGAACGCGATTCCACTGCGTACCGAAGGTCTTGAAGTTCGGTGAGCCGTCGTTGGTCGTCTTCAGAGCACCCTCGACTGTCCCCCGCTGCACCGCTCCCATAGCCGGGCTCTCAGGACCGCCGAGACGCTTCTGCATCGCCTTCGCACCCTCAACCGTCTTGGGCCCGATGCCGCCGTAGAGCGAGGACGGGTTATCCGTCCGCACCGCACTGTAGTAGGGATTGGATGGGTTGTCGTAGGTGTTTTTTGCGTCCGACCAGTAATCGTTCGCCTCACGAAACTGTGCAAGCTGGCTCGGATTCAGACCAGACTCAGCACCCGTCATCGTGTTGTCGGTCGCGGCGGTAAGCTGCTTCAACCAGGCCGCACCCTGACCCGGAATCATGTCGGGGTTGGTCATGGTCGCGCCGTGTAGATCGGAACGCAGAGCCTGCAGTTGCGCGAACGTAGGCTGAACCGGTGGAGTTGACGTCGGGTTGCCGAGCTCATCCACTGCTGCAGCGGGCTCCCCGAGCTTAGCCACATCGCGCAGAATCCCCATCGTCTTTGGTGGAGTGAGCGACGGGAACATCTTCTGATACTCGGCCTGCTGGTTGAGAATGTCGGCGGCTGCCTTACCCAATGGAGCCGCGTCAATGGGAGCTGCGCCGACCTGACGATCCAGGTCCTTATAGTTCCAGTCGGCTTCCGTCTTGAGGTTCTGGTGGTCCGCCTTCAGCGCCTGCTGGATCGTTTGTCCCCCGGACTGTCGATCGCCGGGATGCATCTGGTCCAGAGTGGCGTCGGTCGCATCACCGAGAGCCGTGACGTTGGCGTTATGGAGCGCCTCGTATTTACCAGCGCCTGCCAGGCTGTTCTGATTGAGCGTCTTCACGCCTTTCAGGAACCCGTTGTTGGTCGCGTCAGCCGCATCGAGATTGACCCCGAGCGTCTTCGCATTAGCATAACGAGCCGAGGGAGTGAGAGTGCCACCGGGAACAATAGGCTCATTGATTGGCCCCTGGAGGGCGGTCTTCAGTGTGGAGGGAAGATTACGCACCTTCGTGACGCCACCGGCGATGGCATCGGGGAGAGCAGCCGAACCGACGAAGCCTGTAAGGGTTCCAGCCATGCCCGCATCGTTGCCCGCGTCATGCTGCTCTTGAGCCTGAGCCAGTACAGGCCCAAACATAGGTACAGCGCGACCGAGATCGCGTCGGACGGTAACGCCAGCGGGTGAAGTCAACGTGGTGATCGGCGACTTCGTGAAGTCCAGCTTTTTGCCGTCCTGATATGCCTGCTTGACGTTGTCTACGGTGTTGTCGACCTGACCCTGAATCGTCTTCACGATGGGGTTGGCGGCCCAGTCTTCACCGGGCAGCGGAGCGATAGCAGCGGCAACCGTGTTAGCCGACTTAAACGGATGGGTGACGATCTGCTTCACGATCGGCAGCGGTGAGGCGTTATACGCACTGCGGACGTAGCCCGGTCCAGCAGCAGGAGCTTCCTGCAGGTTCGCGGGCACCTGAGTGGCAGGCTGAGGCATACCTGTCGCGGGTGCACCTGCCACCTTGCTCATATCGACGGCTGGCGTAGGCATCGAACTGAACGCCAGGCCGATATCCGCGTCGCTAGTGCCTGCTGGGAAGGCAATGACCTTCCCGTCTGGTCCCTTAATGTTAGGCATTAGTAATACACAACTTTCTTAGCCACTGCGTCCCAGTGACCGTCGACCTTCGGTTCCGTTGCGGTGGCAGGTTTGTTCTTAGCCGGTTTGTTAGGAGCCGGTTTGTTCTGCGCCGGAGGAGTGAGTGCATTACCCTGGCCACGTACAGTCAGACCACCGGAGGCGACCGTTGCGCCCTTACCCAGACGCTCAGCAGTAGACCTGATCTGATTCGTCTGCCCCATGAGGTAGTCCAGGTCGGGAGTAGATTGACCAGGAGCCATCTTCAGGAGGTTGGCCACCTGGGAGTCAGTCGCTCCACCACCAGCAGACTTACGCATGCCTTGAATGTTCTCGTGCAGGGCGATGTTCGACTGAACGTAAGCTCTTTCCTCGCGCGTGAGATGGGCCTTATCTACCGACTGCAGCCATTCCTGCACACTGGTGTGAGGAGTGGCGAGAGCGGCGATCACGGCTGCGGAGTTGAGCGTTCCACCGGACTGGACAAGCGCCTTAGCGGTACCCTCCAGACTATCCAGAGCACCGTGCACGTCATTGAACTGAGCTGCACCAGCCTGACTCTTGATTGCGTTCGAAGCATTGGTGGATCCGACCACTGCTTGGTTACCGTTATCATCCGAGATGATAGGAGCACCGGCAAGCGTCTCACCGTTCAGTCCAACGTTGTAGGCGTGCTGCATGTAGTTGCCCATGTACGCCGTCGCTCTGGTGTTGGCGGCTGAGGCATTCTGCTGGGCGATCGCAAGGCGCTGCTGAGTCTGTTTGAAGAGAGGGCTATTTGGGTCTGCCTTCGCTTTGTTGAAAGCTGCTTCAGCATCCCGCAATTCCTTTTGAGACTTGGTAGCGTCAACCTGAGCTTGAACGAGCTGATCCTTGAGCACCCGACTCTTATAGACTGCTGATTTGGTGTCATCTGCAAAGCTAGTGAGATTTCCGCTGTCATCATAAACAGGGACCTGTCCTCGCTTCGCGGCGTCGGCGATCTGCCTGGTTCTCAGAACCGTGGGGTCACCGATCGCACCAGCCTGAGCGTCAGCCTTACCCGCTTGCGCCGTCCGATAAGCCGTCTGACTCTGGGTGTCAGCCAGCTTCGCAGCATCCTGTAGAGGCTGAATGACCGCTCCCTGATACTTGGCCTGGTTCCGTGCATCCACACCCTGATCGTTCTGGCGCATCTGGTTGACGTAGTCCACACCGGCCATCGGGTTGCCCTTGATGCCACCGGCAGCGCCGGTAAGCCCCGCAGTGATCCCCTGGAAGATGTTCATCCCTTTGCTGCGTCCAGCGAGGACGGGCTTCTCCACCGACTTAGGGTTTGCAGCTTCCCATTCGGCGAGAGTCGGAATCGGAGCCGCTGTCGGAGCGGCGTTAGCGATCGCAGGAGGAGGCACGAGGGCGTTGTTCGACGGAGGAGCGGATGGAGGAGTGACCGCAGCCATAGGAGGCGGAGTGGGAGCCGCCGTCGTCTCAGGGATGATGGGCTGACCCGGAGGAGTAATGGAGTTCATCACCCGCTGCTGATTCAGTGGGTCCGCAGCATAAGCTGAGAATCCAGCCTGAGCCGGAGTGGGCTTAGGAGGAAGAGGCATAGGACGAGCCGGGAGGTTCGATACATCGGGGAGCTTGGATGAAGGTGCTTGTCCAAGGCCAAAGGTGCCGAGCAACGGCTTGATGTCCGCGACGTCGAGTGAGATAGCCATAGATGGGTCCTTTTACTTCTTGATTCCGGTCATGAGCGAACCTGCGCCACCAGCGGCACCAGCAACCGCGCCAAGCGCCGTTGCCCAAGGGGAAGCCTTCTGCGTGGAGGCCGTGCTATACAACGAGGTATCTGTACCAGCAGCCGTGCCCTGAGCGGTCAGAGCCGAACTCTGTGCACCGGTACCGCTGTTCGCAAAGTTGGTCGTGGCGTTGTTGAAGTTGGTGACCGCCTCCGCATGCTGAGCAGCCAGAGCAGCCGCGTAGTCGTTGCCCTGCGTGGTGGCCTGGTCCTCGTATGCCTTGCGCTCCTGATCGGCGGCGAACCCGGCGGGGGTCGCGCCCATGCCCCGGCTCGCGAGATTCTGCATCGTGGTGCCGACAGCATCCTTCGTATTCTTGGCGAGGGCATTCGTCTCGTTGTTGTATTGATTCAGGAAGGTGCCACTCAAATCCTTCGTCGTCATCGAATCGGGATTGAGGAACGTAGACTCGCTTCCGCCGGAGTACGAGTTGGTAACCGGGTCATAGGTGCCGAATAGCGACGACCGAGTGTTGTTCGCGTACGTCTGATTCTGGGCGGCATTCTGCGTCAGGACGTCGTTATTCGCTTGCGCCGCTTTTGAGGATGCCGCCTGTGTTGCCGGATCTTGTGCTGAACTTCCCATTGGTTGGTTCCTTTACTTGAGGTGCTTGATGTAGCTGGTTGCGCCGACCCACTGCTCAAACCAGCCGAGACGTTTAGCCCAGCCCTTGACGGCTTCGGAGCGGGTCTTGACGAAGTACCACGTGATGCCGGTGACGTTCTTCTTCGGATCTGACAGCCACGCTTCCGCAGCCTTGAAGAGACCAACCGCCGCTCGACTGGCTGTGATCTTGTTCTTCACTTCCGGGAAGATCAGCAGAGGTTCGAGGTTCCACACCAGACGAGCCGGTAGAACGCCGATGATGTTGCCGCTGTGATCGGTAGCGACCCAAGCTGGTGTGGTGTGGAGGTCGATGAACTCGCTCCCCAGCTCTTTCATCCGCTGCTGAAGATAGGGAATGTCATTCGGGTGTACGTGACGTATCGGCATTACTGTGTCGGCATCCCAGCGGCGATCATTCGTTCGCGTACCGTGGCGGCCTGAGCATCGACGCGAATGAGAAGCTGCTCTACATGCGCAGCAACGTCCTCAACGCCATGCGCACCGGCGACGTAGATGGTGTGGTGAGAGCAGTGACCGTGGAGGTTTTCAATCTCGACGTGCACCGATCCTTGCGCTTCATTGAAGCATCTTGATTTCTCTGTAGCCATGAGTATCCCTTTATTCCAGTTCGATCTTCACGTTGTGGAGGCGAATCATGCTCGGTCCTGCGTGGTACACGCCACCGGGACACTTACGCTTGACCTTCACTCCGACGTGGGAGTCGATCCCGATGGAGCCCTTAGCCCAGTTGCCGTCCTTGACCTCGATCATGTCTTCGGAGGAGAGGTCACTCGCCCGTTTGAACACGCTGACCAGAGTGTCCGGATGCATGTAAAGAGGGCCGTCGCCAACATCGACCACCGTCCACTCGTTACAAGGGAGCAGCTCTTCGGTTGTGCCTTCGGGAACCTCGACAACGGTTCCCTCTTCCACACAACCAGTCCGCGAACCACCAGGTCCACCGGTAGAGCCACCACCGCTGGGAACGCCGGTAGAGCCGCCGCCGATGACCGTTCCGGTGGGAGCAACGGTGTAACCGCCTCCACCGTTCGCCACGGTATAGCTGGGAATCGTTCCGGTGGCCATATCCACGTTTGGCGTGATCTGTGCTCCCGATCCACCACCACCTCCGGTGAGGGTGACCGTTGCTGACACAAAGCCCGCACCTAGAGCGCCGGGATTGGCCTGAATCACATGACCGGAGCCGTCCAACACAAGGGTGACCGTAGCACCGGAACCGACTACGCCGGTTGCGGTGGTGGTCATAATGGTGCCGACGTATTCGTAATTGTCCGGCAGCGTATCCGGATAGGTGGATGCGGCGATGAAGCCGAATCCGTTCCACATGATCGCGTACGCCGTGTTGTAAGCGAGACCTGCAACGTCACCAGGAGGCCGGTTCAGTATGCCGAACCCGGTGATGCGTGTGTAGCTGGTTCCAACTCCACCGGCTCCGTAGATACGGGCCAACGCCGAGGTGCCGGAGTCAACCGAATCTACCGTCGCGGTGTTCGTGGTGTTCACGGGGACGTTACCCGGCATCAGAGCGGAGGTAAAGAACACGAAGGGGAAAGCAGCGGCGGATGGAGAGGAATCCCCGACCGCGTTCGTCGCCACAACAAAATATTGCCAGTCCCCGGTCAGCCCAGCAGTGTCCAGGAAGTTAATCGTGCCAGAGGTACTGGTGATCGTGGTGAGAAGAGTGGAGACAAAGAAGATGGTCCCCCGCTGCCCAACGAATATCTTGTAACTGGTCACCTTGTCACGGCTCTGCGGAAAGCTGATCTGGTTACCGGTGGATATCTGCTCTACCACGACTCCCTGCACTGTTGCGGGTACTGTTGCGACGCCGTTCAGTGTGAGAGTTGTGGTTGGGCCTGAAGGGGCTTCCGTGCCACCCGTCGAGACGCTTACCGCCTTGAGGGTGATGGTCTCGCCGGTGGCGTCAAGATTGAATTGAATCGGAGCCAGTGCTTGTTGCGCGACGGCTACGAATGTAGAGCTACCTTTGTAGCCCGACACATAAATCTTGATGCTTGAGGCTTCAACCGACGTCACGTTGACGGTGACTGATACCTGACCGTTGACCGTGGCCGAAGAGCTGGCTGAGATGCCGGATGCCGGTGGCGGGGCCGAGAGCTGCGGGTTGAGCAGCAATACGATCGGGCCGATGGTGACCGGCTTCCCGGAGATACCGGTTGGCGAGAGCGTCAGCCAGTAGTAGGCGTTTGCGGTGGACTGCAGGCCGTTGTCTGTATCCGACCATGCATAAGCGGCCTGAACCGGCTGCCACGACTGGAGGACGGTTGCGGTTCCGATGTCGGGTACAAAGTTGCGGAGCAAGGTGATCGAAGCGACGCCGGTGAGGTCAGACATGGAGAAGCTGACGCCTACTCCGCCCGTAGTGGAGTTGGGGACGGCAGTGAAGCCCGAGACTCCGTTCGGATTGATCGCGGGCGAAGACAGCAGTTGCGCGATCTGCACCTGAGTCGGTCCGGTTGCCACGTTGGTGTTGTAGTTCATTCACGCTCTCGGTTCGGTGCGGGTATGGGTTATGAGGTCGCCGTTATCGGGCTGAACCAGGTCACGAGCTTCAACACGACCTGGTCGTTGGCGTCCGATGGGAGAACCACGAGGAACCGCACAAATTTGCCGACGTTCACCCCAGCCTTCGACATGCTGGCACGCAGAGCGTCTTGGCTCTCGCCCGACGGTGCCGGGACCAGTTGGAGGTCCAAGGGAATCCACTTGGGGGTGTCCGTAGGTGACGCGGAGCAGGCGGCGAACACTTTGTAATTTGAGAGGGGGCCACCGGAGTCCAGCAGCGACGCCGGAGCTTCGACGAACAGGTCGATCCAATGGAACCGCTTTGTACCCTCGTAGCCGTAGAGCTGCCACGGAGTGGAGAAGTTAGATTCGTAGGACTGGCCGTTGTCCTCGAAGCCATCAGGAAAGCGATAGATGTTGCCCAGCGCGTCACCAGCGTAGATGTAGGGCGTGTCGGCTACCTTGACGATGCTGGTGGCGGTGAAGCTGGTAGACGGAATCTTGTCCGTCTGAAAGATCCCGCCGATCTGATTGAAGAACCCCGATGATCCTGTGTATTCGCCGCTGGATTGGCTTCCTTTTACAGGGATCGACCAGAGCTGAACGAGGTTCAAACCGGAGTCCGGTGCATCAGCCGTCCTACAGAATGCGGCCAGATAATGCAGCTTCCCGAAGGAGTACCACTGAAGCTGTACCGTCGCGAGGTCGGCGGTGGAGAGGTCTTCCATGCCGTAGGTCCCGGGAAAGGACGACGCGATGTCAGAGCTGATCTCTGTCGGTGTGCCATTCCCCGTCCACATGAACAGACGCTTGCTGGGAGACAGCCATGCGATGCCGAACGGCGTCGTGCAGATCGCGAACTTGCCTACGCAGCCCGGAGTGGCGATGCGATCGGACTCGGTGAAGGTCGAGGCATCGTAGCCGGTGTAGCCGTACCATGCGTCCTGAGTGAGGACACCGAGGCTGGTGCCGGAGAGCAGAGTAGTGGCGGCGGTGGCGGTGCGTGTTCCAGCCGGGATGTTGAAGAACAAGCTCAGCGGCCAGGACTCTTCGGGGATACCGAGGGTGATCTCGCTGAAACCGGAGAGACGAATCTGATTCCCCGCGACGGCGACGACACGGTTCTGAAACGTCGTCAGAATCCCGCTGGGTGGTACGGGATTGTTATCGAATGGAGCGAGCTTGGTCTTGTCGAGAGCGGTGTCGAGGTTCGCATCGCCGAAAGAGGTGGTTCCGTTGGTCAGCTCGGCCATGAAGAAGAACGTGGCGGAGGTATTGACCGGCGAATCGACCGTCGCGAATATCCATATGTGAGTGACCTGGAGATCGGTGGAGGTGGTAATGTCGGTGAGGTCAACCACGCCACTGTTGAACGGTCCTGTGTGAGCCGAAATTGGCGACGGAGGGCCAACATGGACGCGCTCTACCCCGAGGGAGTCGGTGTATTTGCTGACGTAGCAGAAGACGTAGGTACGTCCGTAGGTGAGGGTCAGGGTGCCAGCGGACAGAGAGATGGCTGGGGCCGTAACCGGTGCGCTGATGCCCCAGGCGTACTTGGTGAGCGCACCAGCCTTGTCCACATAGCGATAAGCGGTGGTTCCGTTGGATGAGTAAGATACAAAGGCATTCTGAACGAATACATGCGGCGTTGCGCTCTCCACCGAGGACAGGATTCGCTGATTGGTGCCGTCGGCGTTCATCGCGACGATGTTGGGGCCGGAGTGAACGAAGATCGTCTGTACTCCGTCTACGGTCCGCTCGAAGTCGTAGATGGAGTGGATGGGACCGGGGCCGACATTGGCGACCAGCGTGTATCCGGGAGCGCGGCGCATCTGCTGATCGGCCAGGACGAGGACGTTCTTGGCTGAGAGCAGAGTGGAGGCGGACTCGGCGGCGAGATTCTGCAGCGTGTTCTTTCCCTGAAACGCGGTGAGAGGTGCCGGGGTGAGCTTTTTGATCATGGCGGGGCGGACACTCTCTGAGGTGTTGGGGATGGTGCGGGGGATGGGGGAGAGGGATTACAGATACAGGTCGATCTTCGGGTTCGCTACGGTCTGGCGGGAACGGGCCCAGCTAAGACCGGCTGTCATGTGCCGTTCGCCCTTGGTGTCGTAATCCACGGACGTAGAGTCGCCATTGGTGCGCAGCAGTTCCGCGATCGCGAAGCTCTGCATCGCGTAGGTCAGCTCATCGGGGAGCATCAGGAAGCTCTCAGCGTTGACGATCGGGATCCACTTGGCCGTGTAGGCGAGCTCGACGAGGTGATTCTCGGTCGGAGCAGGAGAGATCATGATCGATTGAGTCTGGGCTGCCTTGCCTCGGTAGCCGCCCACGCTGAAGCCAGCCTGACTGAAGCCGGTGGGGGCGTCGATCGTATCCGCTGCCTCCAGGAAGGGACCGGCGAAGCTGAATCGGCTCCGGTCGTAGTCCTCATATGCGGACCATCCACAATTGTCCTGGGCATCGGTCATCGCATCCGTGATCGACTCCGGCGACATGAGACGCCACCGTTTGGATGTGGGTAGTCTCTCTGCGATCGAGACGATCTGGGTGCAGTCGGGGGGCAGAACGTATTGCTGCACCCCGGGCGTCAACACCAAGGTCGCGGTGTCAAATTTAACGAAGAAGTCCGACAGCTCCTTCAGGATGTTGGCGTAAACGAAGAAGCCAGCCTCAGACAACGCGGAGTAAATCTCACCCTCGGGGCGCGAGTAGTACGACTTCGCGTTGCAGGTGTCGAACATCTGTTTGAGGCTGGGCATCTCGGCTACTTTCCTTTGTTGGCGTTGTTGGTGGTGGCTGCCTGGGTGGTAGCGTCTGGCTTCTGCGCCAGAAGCGCGGCGATCATGCCCTCAAGCTTGCTGATCGTTGCATTCTGCGCCGCCAACTGAGCCTGCACCGCATCGCTGCTGACCTGACCGGCTTGTGCGGTGAGGAGCGTATCGATGGTGTCGGCTGGGTCCTGGAGGTTGAGGGCCTTGAGGGCGTATTTGTGCAGCCCCTGGGCAGGCCGTGGCCTTCCGCCCGCCGCCTTGGCGCGATCAACAATGGTGAACCAGTCATCCACGATTGCGCGGAGGTGCTCGTGGTACATCGCGTCACCCTTGACCTTGGCCTCGGCGTCCGTGAGAGCGATATTGTCGGTCTCCAACACTTCACCCTTGAACCGAGGATTTACTAAGACAACACCGCGATGGGCAAACAGACGCTTCACTTCGCGGGGGAAGTCGGCGCGAATCTCTGCCTCTGAACCGTCCACAGTCAGGAGGGTGACCGACTCGGGAACTTCGAAGAAGTCCTTCTCCGGTGCGTTGATGAGGTGGTAGGAGATGTTGCAGACCTCGCGGGGATCATTGAGGTTGTTGTACGGAAGTTTTTCCTGGATCCGTTGGCCAGGATTGTAAAAACGTGCCATGTTGATTCCTCTCCTCTAAGCCGACGAGGGCATAGAGAATGTTGGTGGGTTGGGTGAGTCTAAAGTCGAGGGGTGCTACTTGTGGGGGCGGAGTACGTCGTGCCTGGCGATGAGGTCCAGCGCATGATTGAGCTGACGCTTGTTGTCGAGTCCGGCTTCGATGTACAGATTGCGCATCTCCCGATCCGTATTGACCTTGTTCTCAGCTTCCATCGCGGCGTTGCGAGCCTTGTATTTCTCTAACGAGCCGTCGGTGGACCATGTATCCATCGCGCGGATCGTATCGATCAACGCGTCACAGAGAGGCATGTATTTGCCCTCGTCACTGACGACGATCACGTTGGTGCGGGGACAGGTGGCGTCGTGGGTGTGCGCGACCGAAGCCATCACGCCGTCACGGGTGCAACGATCGATGATCCAACGATTCTTGTGCTCGTTGTAATAAACGATGAGGTTAGGGTCGGTGTCTTTGAGACGGGCGCTGAACCAGTCCGGTACGAGCCGGACTACGTTACGGGGGAGCATCAAATCCATCTGGGATTCCTTACAGTCTGTGAGGCAGCCACTGATCGGGGACACCGATGCTCTGGTGCACCCGATCGTGGGTAGTGTTGAGGTTGAAGCTACTGTGCGTAGACGGAGCCAAAGGAGAGGCCGTCGATCACGCCAATCCGGTTGGGGTTGGTGTAGATCATCTGGCCGCGCTCGATCATGTAGGCCGAGTAGGCCGCGAAGCCAGGGACCTGCTTCAGGATCGAGCCGTCGTCATCCTGCCAGCCGAGTGCGCTGACCTCGCCGAACTTGACCGACGCCTTGTTGATGCCGTAGACAGCCGAGTTCGGCATGTCGACGTCCTTCACGATCATCTTGTCGCCAAAGGCAAGAGTCGTGTAACCCTTGTCCAGCTTGGCTTCGGTGAAGCGCTTCTGCGCGAAACCCAGGCTCTCGTACTCGTCGTACTGGGCGAAACCGGCGAGGTACTCGTCGATCTCTTCACCAGAGGCGCGGGTAACGACAGTCTGAAGCTGACGCAACAGAGATTCCGTCAGCGACTGGCCGCCTGCAGGGATGCGGTTGGACGAAAGCTGCGGGAACGTTCCAGTGGACTGGCCCTGGAAGGTGATTCCCTGGTTATGCGTCGCGCCCCAGAAGCCGGTGTACGCCTTGTTGACGCGTCCCGGACCGCGAGTGACGATGTCGCCCGTGGTGGTCGTGACCGAACCGGAGAGCACGATCGAGGCAGGGCCGCCGGTGGAGCGGGTGATGCTGCTGACCGAGAGACCCGCGCCGGAGGTACGGCTGGTGGTCAGGGTGGCGTCGTAGATGTCGATCACATCGCCATTCTGGAGGTACTGCGATCCGTACTGGAACGCGCCGGTGCCGACCGCAAGCGTCTGGGTGGCAGAGGTAGCTCCAGCAGCGATTGTTCCGATGGTGCCGGAGCCGTCGCCAGCACACAGGTCGATGTTGATCACCTTGGTGATGTCCTTGACGAGCTGCGTCATCTCGTCCGCCTTGTGCGAGATGAAGCTGGCCGCGTTGTTGCCCGTAGCCGCCTGCATGTCGCCGACGAACACCTTGATGTTGCCGGTGTAGCTGCGGTCATTCGAGCTGAACTTGACTTCCTTCTGACGGCTGGGAGTCAGGAGAGGATCGTCCGACGCGGCTGCCGCGACAGAAGCGCGGTTGCCACCGACACGAGCGGGCCACTCGAAGTGGTCGCCAGGCCCACGGTAGAAATCGTTGTCGGCCTTGCCGTAACGGTTCCGTGTAAAAGCGATGAGGTTTTGCTGTTCCGTGATCTTGGGTCCGTAGGTGTTCTTCAGGATCCCGCCGATGCGACCGATAGTGCCTTGATCTGCCATGTTGTTACTTCCTTGTGGTGCGTAGGTGCCGCCGGGTATGACCCGTTGGGTTGAGACACGCTACGGACCCCGAAACTAGTCGGAGAAGGTCGGTATGGCGCGATGAGGTTGGGTGTTGAGTGGCCGGTGTGTACGACTCAGCCACGAAGTGAATCTCGGAAACTCTGTGTGCTACTTGCCGTTCAGGTACGCGGCCTGCTGCTCCACGGTCCAGTTCGCCATGTTCTTCGGGTCTTTTGGAGCCGCTGAACCGGATGGATTGCCCTTACTTGCCGGGAGACCGTTGCGCTTGGCGCGGGCGTCGGCGATGAACCATTTGTTGTACGCCTTCGCGTCCTCGATCCGTTCCTTCTGGATGTTCTTGAAGGCTTTCTCGATGGTTGCGGTGTTGCCCTTGAGGACTTCCTGCATCACGGCATCAGGATTGACCTTCATCGCGCCGAACTGTTTGAGCAGCTCCGGTCCGAGAGCCTTACCCTTGCCTTCGTAGTACGTGCCCTTCGCCAGTTCGTCCAGTTTGGCGTAGGTATCGGCGGTGGCCTTGGAGAGCTGTGCCGCCTGTGCCTGCTGCTGCGCGGCGATCTGCGGAGCACGTTCCAGCGCGTCGATCTTGGCCTGCATCGCAGCGACTGGATCAGGCGCTTGCTGCTCACCTGTGCCACCCAGCTTCATGCCGGTGAGGTGCTCAACGTACGGGATGATGTCCTCACGGATCATCTTCTCGAAGCCAGTGGGGTTGCTCGCACGCATTCCCTCCAGCAGACCGGATGCCGGTGCCTTGCCCGATGCCACATCCCACACCTGAGCGGCAGCGTTCACCGCATTCTCCAGGTGGGCTGGCTCCTTGACGTAATCGGAGATACCGAGTGCGCGGGTAACCTCCTCCGGCATCGCCGATGCAGCGGTCTCAGCCGCCGGGTCGGGGGTGCCTTCCTCGCTGCCGAGGGTGTCATAGAGTGATTCGAGGGCGGAGTATTCATCCGTCTCGGGTGTGCCGGTGTCGGCTGCGCCCGTATCGACGGTTCCTGCGCCGGTGTCTACTGCTCCGGTGTCGGGGGTGCCGAGATCAACTGTGCCCGTTCCCGCATCTGCGGTTCCGGTGCCTGCGTCTACTGTTCCTTCGATCATGGGGATTCCTTTGCGCCTCGCTCCTGACTAGAGGAGAGAGGTTGCATGTTGTTGGGTGTTGGTTAGAGTTCGACTAGCTCGATAGCTGGTTCAGTGACCGGCTCGACTGGCTCAGCAGGTTCAACCGGCTCGACAGGATCAGTGGGTTCGGTGACAGGTTCGACAGGTTCGGTGGGGACCGGCTCGACGAACAGTTCGAAGGCAGCTTGGAAGGCGGCATCGGTCATCACGTAGACCTTGCCGCGTTCGCCGCCGACCAGCCAGTCGCCTTTGTGGGCGGTCTGCTGGCCCTTCTGTTCGCTGACCACCAGCATCGGCACATCGGAGTCATGCTGACGCGCGGGAACCGGCACAGTGTTCTTGGGGATGTAGAGGGACATGGTCTAGTGGCCTTCGATCGTGAACAGGTAGCTGCGTGCGCTCATGTCTTGGCCGGTTGCGACCTCTACGCCGGTAGTTGCCACCACGAGACGGAGCTTGAACGAAGAGTAATCGCCAGCAGCGTTAGGTTCGATGACCGGTGTGCTCACCGCCGACGCGATGTTATTTGCACGGAGTGAGGAGATGCGCGAGATGCGCGTGAAGCCGAAGGACGCCGGGGTGAAGGCGTATCCGCCTGCGGGGTACGAGGTGTCTCCGGTGACGACGGTAGGCATATCGAAGGCTGCGCCCGGGACGGTGCGCTTCTGGTTTGCGACGGCTGCTGACATAGTTTGTAACTCCTGATGCGAGATGAGAGATGAAAGATGAGACCGATTAGTTCGCGCCGGAATCGTGAGGCACAACGGACTGCGCTTCTAATGCGCCAGCCGCCTGCACCTGCCCCGGCGATACAGTCTGACCGGGAACCTGGCTTAGGATGTGCGGAGCCGGTGCGCCGCCGAAGCTGCCCTTCGCCTTTGCGGCCTTGGTGGTGATGCCAGGCGCTGGAGGCTTAGGAAGCAGGCCGTGGACAAGTGGAGGACCACCGGGAGCCGGAGGAGGCTGCGACATCTCCTGCAACCACTGCGTGTATCCGAGGACACCCGCCTGAATGTTGGGAGGTGACTCTTCGAACTCTTCAGTCTTCGTGTATTGAGAGAAGACGATGAAGTGAATCGGCCAGTTGGAATAAGGGTTCGACTGGGGTTTGACGCCCGTCTTGCACATCTCAAGATCCCGTTCGGCCTTGGCGTAGTCGAGGTTGTCACCGAAATCGATCTCGGGAATCCCGAGCCAGTTCGACACCAGCACTCGATTCGAGACGGAAGTGGAGTCGGCCAATCCAGCCTGGAACAGCTCCTGGATGACAGCGAGCTTCTCAGTCTGCGTCTTCGCGACGCTGCTGTCCTGATCGATCTTGATCTGGTACGAGCCCTCAAGATCGGCTGCCTCTAGTAACTGAGCGCCGTACTTGTTGTTGAACCCAGCAGTCCGAACCTTCCTCGGATCAGTCCATACTTTCCGCGCCATCTTGACGATCTTGCGAGCGCGTAGTTCATGTGCCTGCTCCCAGAGGTAACGCTGCGTCTTCCGGCTCTCTTCGGCTTTGGAGCCGAGATAGGCCAGCGCACGGAATGCCGTGCCGGAGCCGGGCATCTCACCTTGAGCAACCTCATTCGTATAGCCGAGCGCCTTGAAATCCTCCACGATCTGCGCACGCTTCAGGATGATCTCAGAGCCGTAAGCATGGCCACCGAAGAACTCCGGCTTTACTTTGCCTTCGCCGATCGGATCGTACACATAGATGTCAACGGGATCGCCGGTAGGGGCCGGACCTTTCTGCGTGTTCGGCATGACCATCTTCGGAGTTGCGTTGGCCATGAGGCCGCGCAGCATCAGCGAGTCAATCTTGTTGAGCTGCTTCTGGAGCGGCAGGAGGTCGACGGAGAGGCCCTTGGGATACGGGCTGGCTACGTCCTTCTGCCATGCGAAGAAGGTGTACGGCACATCGCCGTCCCACGGGTTCTCGCCCCACTCAATGATGTCGTTCTTGCAGAGTGTGGCGAAGAGACCGAACTGGACAGCGGCCTCCAGCTTGGACATCGACGGGTACATCGACGACGGCTCGTTGGCCCACTCTTCTTCGATCGCTTCCTGTACGTCCGTAGACAGAACGTTCCAGTTGGCCCAGCACTCAACGAGGTTCAGTTTGTTGGCTTCAGATTCGACGTTGGTGGAGTAGGCGAGTGCGCGAAGTGATGCATGGAAGAACGCAGCCAGTGATTCACTGCTCTCTTCGGACTCGACTTCTCCCTTGAACTGGTCGGCATACGTCGGGTAGAGTTCTTTGGCGAGCCCGACTTCGATGCGGCGGCGCTCGATGATGAGGTCTGACGAGTTGGCGTCCTGACACTCGCGAGGAAGATAGACCTCGAACACGGTGGGAAGCTCAGTCTTCAGCCGGGGGCTGGGTACCTGCTCCGTGCCGACTACCTGCGGCTCCTGCTCCATAGGCTGACCATCCGGTCCTGCGACAGGCGGAGGAGTCTGGATATCTGGAACCTCATCAGTACTGTGATCGAAGGCAACCGTATCCTTGGTGATGCCGAGGCCCCAAAGCGGAACCTGCTTGGCCAGGATAGGGTTCAGGATATTCATCCCGGACTCTTCATTGGCCGCATCGATCGCGTTACGCGCGGCCTGGGCTGCACGTAGATTTTTGTTATCTTGGTTGTCCGACTCGGCCAACATCCGGGGCAGCGCGGCTCCGAGGGAGTTCGCGTTGGTGGAGATGGTGTTGCTGAAGTGATTCGTAACCGGCATCGGCATCCGGGTGGCGTCGCTGACTTTGATCTGCTTCAGCTTCTTGCCGTCGACACCGTCCTTCTCCAGCCACTGCTTCTGCTGATCGAAGAGTCCAGCCTCGTACCATGCACGCTCCTCAGCCCAACGTCCCCGTCGCATCACCTCGTACCGCTTCGTCACCCAAGCAGATAACACTGCCTGCGCGGGTGTTTGAGACGCGGGTTCTTTACGATCGTCGAGTGACATGCGGGAGCCTTATGTGGTGGTGCTGGGGAGGGGACTAATTAGAGTGGACTGGAGGTGCTTGCTACTGGATCACCCGCACGTTGAAAGTAGGTGTGCTCGATGGAGTAACCGGAGAGGCTGTCGTGTTGCAGACTGGCACGATCACATGGCCTGCGTTGTCAGCAAACGACGTATCCCAATGCAGTCCAGCGTCCATTACAGATTGGTGGGCTGGTGTGGCGACTATCGCCATGTTGGTAGTGGCCCCGGTGATGTTAGCGGTTAGATTGACACAAGCTCCGGCGGCAATAGCGGTTCCGGGGAGTGCTCCGGTTAGACCGGTGAGAGGTAGTGCGGGGAGTTGATCTACCCAAGCCTGCTCTCGCCAAGCGTTCCATGTGCCGTTGTCTCTTGTCCTCTGCCATACACGCGGAGTGGATCCTGTGAATTCCATCTGATAGGCAATCTGGGTAAGATAGCCTGGATTAGCGGAGCAAACCACCTGCACACGGACATTTTGAGTACCTAACGCAGCCGGTGCGTTCACTAAAGAAACTCCAGCGAAGTCTCCGCAGGTACTGATGGTGTTCAGGTTGGTACCACTCGCCATTGGAACCGCAACAGCCCATCGAATACCGTTAGCGAAGTCGGTTGGGATGGCTGGTCCAAATCCACCATCATCACCCCAATGGATCAAGACCGAACCCGCTGCCAAGCTGTTAACCTGAGGACCAACGTCGATCTGTCCGATATAGGTTAGTTGGGTTGTAGCACCCAAATCTAGGGTGATATTCCCGGTGCCCTCGCCGAACATATGCAACTCGCTCTCATACAGCTTCGCGTTGTCCTGTATGTGGAGGATGGTGGCGTGGTCGGCATTGACAGTTATTCGGAACGTGCAGTTGTACACGAAGGAATTGCCCTCTAGGGAGAATGCAATCTGTCCGGTGATGGGGTTGGCTTTGATATTCAGGAAGCGGTTATAGCCAAAGCTCGGGTTGGGTTGGTTGGGGTTGGCGGTATCGGCTATGAACCGCCAGCCAATCTTGCAGCCGTAGAGGGTGGAGACGTTATCAAACACGTTTCTCTCGGTCCAGTAAGCGACGTCGTGCAGGAGGATACAGGCGCTACCCGCAGTTCCCGCTCCATCCACGGCCACATCTCTAAGTGTTAGGTTCACCGCGTCTTTCAGGTGAACGATGGTTTGAGTGGTGAGGTTGTTGCCGCTGATGGTGAAGCCTTGGAAAACAGAGTTGACGCTTACGGTATGGGCATATAGGCCACTGGAAGCGGACTCGTCATGGAGTAGACAATCCCCAGCCACCGTGCATACGAAGGAGCTGGCGAGCTGGCCTTGCCCCAAGAGACTGACTCCGGGTCCAACGTGAACCGTAGTCGCCCAGGCTATCTGAGAGGTTTCCAGGGACGTGTTGGGAAGAATGATCGTGCCAACCTTGTAGCCGGAACTTGCCGTGGGAAGTAACGCCACACAACTGTTGATCCGCATACCAATATCCGTGCCCGAGCACTGATCGGCGTACAGCACACCACCCACACTCTGCGGGGTAAGGCTGCTGGTGCAGGTGGTTCCTAATACGCAACCCGGAGGTCCGGGGACACCGTTGTAGTTCAGAGGTCCGGTCTGAAGCGTAGGAGCGACGGTGCTGATGTCTTTGCTGCCGCCGGTTGCATAGTCAAAGAAGCAGGAACCGGGTGTTGCGAACTGTGGCTGGATGCAGATGCGGTAGGAAGTTCCGGCTGGCGAGAGAGCGGTATTCGAGGTCACAACACATGCGCCGACGCCACTGCCTGAAGCCGCCAGAGTGCCATCACCCTTGATGCTGCAGGTGACGGTGCTGGGAGTGAAGCGTCCGGTTCCCGGCAGCGTGCTGTCGGTCGACGGAGCGAGGGTGAAGGTCACCTGTCCGGAGGTAACTGGCTTGAGCGCCAGATCCTTGATGGAGCCTGTATAGGTGGTCGTCTGGGCATGGAGTCCAGCCGCCATCAGCAGACAGGCAATCGATGTGAGCAGCTTCTTCAAAGTGGGGGTCCTTATGGCTGGGTAACGAAGTCGGCCTCGTCCATGTCGAGCACGTCGGAGAGGGACGAGATGGGCAGGGTGTGGTTGGTGACTGGTTCGTGCGGCTGTGTCACGTATGGAGGATCGAAACGGTTGACGATCACCCGGTCCATCGATATCTGGTGCTGGCGGCATAACTCCTGAGAGGTATGAAGTGCCTCGGTGAGTGCCACCTGTAGAAGGCGGTTTTGCGCCTTCTCTTCCGCCAACTGGTTAGATAGAGAGGTCGGATTGAGTAACCACTTGAACATTGCGATTATCCAATCAACGAGAGCAAAACAATCGCTCCGGATGTGGCACAATCTGCCCACAGGTCGTCAAGACCGGTCAGGCCGCCGTATTGCCCGAGGTTGAGGGTCGCTCCTGGTACGAGTACGGCTCCAACGTTACTGAGCGTCGCCTTGTTGAGCGCGGGACCGCCGATGAAGACGTTGCCGGTGTTCGCCGGTGACGCCTGGACGACGAGCTGGAAGAACTTCATGGTCACGAGTGACGTCACGCCACCGGAAATGACCGAAGGCAGCGCCGGAGCTGTGGCCTTCGAGAGTTGCTGAGGCGTACCGGCGGCGGCGAGTGTCACTGCGACGAAGGTTGCTGACATATTAGAATTCCGATCGGTTCAACATTTGGGTGTAGGTGGGATCTTCGCCACGTAGTTTCTTGCAGGCCGCCAAGTAATGCCGGTGCTGGGATTCCCGCTGCTCTTCCCGCGCGATGCAGGTTCGGCAGAGCATCCTCCACCGGAGCAGGTGCTTGCCATCCTTCAGCAGCTTCCATCCCTCGCCACGTAGCTTTGCGGACAGTTCACCTTCGGGATGAGCTTCCGTGTGCTCCAGTTTGGCCGCGCGTTCCAGTCGCCTTACTTCGTGGATGAGCTGGGGGCATGAATCGTTATGCGAGAGCGGGTCCTGATCGTTTGCCGTTAGTGGATTGCAGAGTGCGCGAATACACCGCTCCTGGAAGTCCATCACCAGCCGGTCAGGCACTTTGCACTGTTCGCAGTTACGCATAGGATCCCATTGACTCGCTCTCACGGATCGCCTGTTGACGGACCGCAGCATCCTCCGCAGACATCTCTTCGCGTGGAGCCTCGAAGCCTTCCTGGACGCCAAAATAGACGTTGCGAAGGGCGTCGCACCAGTGGTCCTCGGCGTCTGAATCGAGGTCCTCAAGCTTGAGCCGGTCATGCACCATCGCCGGAAGAGTACGAATCCCGTTGACACAGGTGGAGAACACTTTGAGTTTGGGCTGGCGCGTTACGTTGCCCTTCTCATCGCGCTCGAACTCCAGCGCCTCTTTGACCATTTGCCAGCCAGAGACGCGGCTTCCCGGGCCCTTGGCTGACGGCGCGTTGTGGACGCCATACTCACGGAACTGTGATGCGATGGACTTCCCCTGATACTGTCCAGCGCCGGTGAAGCAGGCTGAGTCGAGGATGCCGTAGCGCTGAACGTTGTGATTCCGTTCGAAGGCTAAGATCGCCGACGCCTGGTCCTTGACGGACATGCCAGCACCGTAGATTTCGTGGACGACGTACTTGTTGCCCTCGGGATCGGTGGCAATGAAGAGGTGAGCGCATGGGGCTGTTTCTCCCCAGTCGCCTACGTCTGACTACCTTCCAGCTCCACGGGATCTCGAAGGGCTCGATTACGTGTACGTCGGTTCGCCAGCTCTTGAAGTATTGACCGGCGAAGATGTTCCAGTCACCGTCCAGCATCGCCTTACGGAGTTCCTCAGGCAGGCGCTGGAGGGCTTCTACATAGGAGCGGGGATTGTACGGATTATCCGATACCCGAGCCTGAACGTAATGGAAGAGATGTTCGGAACCACGTAGGTTCTCGGGAAAATCTCGATCGATGAAAACTTGTTTGGTCTCGCCGTGACCGATGCCACCGGGGTTGCTGGCCATCGCGAACGGGAAGTTCCATTCGGGCTCGGTGTGGTGTGATTCGATATCGCAGCGGACTTCTACAACCTCTCCGTCGGCGACAGTCCTGAGCGTCCCCCCGCATGGGAGGTGCGGCTGGCCGGGTACGGCAGCCCAGCGGAGACGCTTCTGGAGTTCATCAAAGGTGGACCAGCGATTCTCTGTCCATTCGTCGACTCCGATGGCGATGAACTCAGCGGAGTCATACTTCTTCGGGTCGTCCAGGTTGCGGAGCAACACCATGCCGCCGCCGAGCTTGTCCCGGAGGGTGAAGGCCCAGCCGTTCTTCTGGCTGAAGGAGAACTTGCCGAGGATGGACGGGATGCGCCACTGTGAGGTGTGACGATCCTTGAGGCTCGTATACGTCGAACAGAACAGGCCCGACTTGGTGTTGCGGACACCGTGACGGACGTAGGCCCAGAGCACAGTGAGGACGCAGAACCACTGGAGGATGTAACTTTTGCCACCCCCTGCAGCGCCGCCGTAGAGGATGAACTTGAACTTCTTTACCGCCTCAAGGAACTCGGTCTGCCTCGGTGTGGCGTTGATGAGTTCGGAGAGTGTCTTCTGCGCCATGCTAGATATCGATGACCAGGGTTAGTTCGCCTTCGATGTCCACCGGCTGCGCTACCTTGCCATAGGCCCGTTCATTCCAGGCGAGGAAGGCCTTGAGCGCTACGTTCTCATCGCTGGACTTGAGGAAGGTCTTCCACATCTTCTTTTCGGCAGCGGGAGACAGGAGGCCGAGGGCTGCACTCTTCCGCAGCTTGACGACGGCGTCAGGTTTGCGTCCCGCGCCAGGTCGTGCTCCGCCTTTCGGCTTAGGTTGAATGTCCATTGATTACAGCTCCGTTTGCCAGATAAGCCGACTAGGGCTGTATGCGGTTCAAGTGGGATGTGAGTGATGCGGAAGTTATTCGAGGGCGATGGAGGCGTTGGACGTCATCACCGCTTCTCTCAGAAGACGGAAGGCAGCGGACTGATCCGCGCTGGGCTTAGTGTTCTCTGAGATGACTAGAGCGAGAGCCTTAGCGGACTCCCTGATCGCCTGATAACGTTCCTGCTGACCGGGCTTGGGTGCGTGGTAGGTGAACCACTCTTCGATTTGTGCTTGTTGCGGGGTCATGGATACGCCCTTCGTGGATAGAATGCTCTATATGGACGAGCAGAGGACGAAGCGTCAAATAGTTGAGCAGTGTATCGATATCACCACTGGCACGTTGCTTACGATGGTGCGAGACATCAGCGATGGAAAGCTTGTAGATTCCAGGTTGGAAGTATTATTGGCATCGATTGTCAGGGCCACGAACTGCGGCGCGGCTATTAAGAGACTGTATGCCGATAGACCGTTCTCTGAAGAAATGCACACACTCTTAAGAAGTCTGGCCGAGCTGGTCATTAACGCAAGTTATCTTCAAATTGCGCCGGAGAAAGAGCTTGAAAGTTACCTGAAGTACGACTCCATAATGCTAGCCAAAACGATCCGACTAGCTGGTGAGGTGAGACCAGAAGTTCTTGAGAGGATTTCCCAGACAACCCGAGACGCATTCGCCAAACATGTTGATGAAGTCATGCTAGAGACTGGCGATACGATAAGCGGCACGAGCTGGACGAAGCTCGACTTGCACTCACGCGGAGTCGCAGTCGACAAACATTTGTCGGTCGAGCTCTTTCAATTCCTAAGTAGAGTGCTATATCCAAGTGGCCACTCCTACACTCATAGCACTTACTCTTCTCTGAGGGGGCCAATCGAAACGTTTCAAACCGGTGAATACAACGAAGTCGCAGTTAAGGAGGACGCAAATCTTGCGTTATTTGGCACGGCCCAGGCTCTGCATGTATTCGCGATGTCAACGAGCTTGATTAAGGGTATCGACACTAACGTAGCCCTGGAAGTTGTCCAAAACCTTTTACAAACCGGATCGGATATGCCCGGTTGACCTACTTCGATCGGCTACTGGAGGTCTGCGGATACTTCGCGCGGAACTCTTCTTCGGATAGGAAGGCTCGGTCCCATGTCTGCTGCGAGGTGTTGGCGGAGGCGGGCAGAGTGAAGGTTGGCTTTTCGTAGTTCATCGGCGTGGCTGGGCTGATCCACAGAGTTAAACAGTGAAGCGACCCTTTGATGGGTCGCTTCCGTCTACTTTTTTTCCGTTGCAGGTTGAGGTGGCTGTTGCGGTGGGGTCGGTGCCGGTGGTCCTTTTGTAGGAGTCGGTGGCCAACTATCTTTCGCCATTGTCTTCGGATCATCCATGAGATACAGTCTCATGCTCTTTGGGAGGGCATGTCCAGTGCATAATTGCCCCCGGTCGCAAGATCGCTATTCCTTAGCGGGGGGTTGCGGTGAAGATGGGGGCGGTTCTGGCGCTGAAGGTCCCTTCGTAGGGACTGGAGGCCAACTATCTCCTTGAGGGGGGGGTTCGACATCACGTTTGTACATGCCCACCAGTTTGATGCTTTTTGTGAATTGTGTCTATCCAATATTTCCATCGCTTGGCGTCATGGCCTACTTCCGTTGCGCCGGTCTCGGAAAGCTCTCGTTCACGCTGAAGGCAGGCATCAAGGTCAAGTTCGGCCCTAGCGTCTCCAGTATGTGACCAAAGGCGGTCATAGTCATGCTCAAGACGAAGCCACTCAAGATGCAGGTGGCCTAGCGTTTTGATCTTTCCATCCTGATTCGTCGCGGTGGTGTATCCACTTGTGATCGCAATCAGCAAAGACAGACCGGCAGCAAGGCAAGTAGGTCCTTTGCTCAGAAGAGTGACAACAGCGCCGGAGCTGGCAATAAATGTGATGAAGCTGATGATCCTCTTGAGTTTGCTTTCGCTACTCGCAAGCTCACCAAAATAGCAGGACCGGGCCTCGGCGGCCATTTTATTCTGCCAAAGAGTCTCTATCTGGTGTTGAGTGAGCATGTTCCTAGTTATCGTATCCGAGTTCGGCGCGGGCCGCTCTTGCTAGTTAAGGTCGGCGGCGACTTCGGTGTATACCTTCTCAACCAGCGGGATGAAAGTCGACTTGAAATACTCAAAGAACGCTTCTGCATCCGCGAGAGCCTTGGCGTCGGCGGCGAGGTCAAGGCCCTTCCCGGCCACAGCGCCAACGGTGTCGGCGATGACCGTCTGAGCCTGTTTGACGAGGCTAAGGATGGCAGCCTTGATTTCGGGCTGGTCGTGGATGGCAGATGCGATGACCTTCTCGGCCTTGACGAGGAACTCGACAGGGTATTCGACAGCTTTGATTACATCTTCTGCGGCGACCTTCAGGCCGTGGCCGATAGTTCGGAGGGGATTGGACATGGTGATTCCTTTGACCGCTTGAATTTTGAGAGGAGTGCGCGGCGGGAAACCCGGGGAGGACCTCAACCGCCGCCTTGATCGAGCAGTACTCTCTGTAGTGTTAGTCGAATTTTGCCGATCAAACGTGTCGCTATTGGGCGATTATTTTTTGTTTGAGTCGAGATAAGCGACTCCGCAATGCACGAAGGCTGATGCCCATGTCGGCGGCGATCTCCGTCCGCTGCTTGTCCGAGGTCATGCTTGCGATGAGCGCCTTGTCTGATTCACTGAGAGTGGTGGGCAGGTAGTCGAACACGTTGATCGTGATCGAGCGAGTCGGTGGTGCAGCGTCGGGCTGGTGCACATCTACCTCCCACGACTGCATCGGGGCCAACTTGGGCTCGCTATAACGTTGCCGTAGGGCGTCCTTGACCTTGTGGCCGACGATCGTGGTGACAAAGGTCGTCATCGCTGCTTTGTCGGTGTAGGTCGGGAGCGCCTGCCATACAGCGATGGTTGTCTGCTGTGCGATGTCTTCGGCGTCGAGGTTGGAGTTTCGCCTTGCCAGTCTCAGGGCGTGTTTGGTGACCTCCGTCAGCAGGACCCCTAACGTGGAATCGTTCGGGGCCTGCCGGTAGGCGGCGTAGGCGGAGTTGAGGTTATTTGCCATTAAGCACCTCCGCGATGACGCGCTCCACGTCGGCGTTTAGGTCGGGGATGGGTGACCACAGCAGTCCCGCGTCGATGCAGGCTACGATGCAGCGGTGCCGGAGCGTGTCGGATGGCCCGACCGTGATGTAGACGGCCATCTTTAGGGCACTCATTCGCATGGCCATAGCCTGCTGGTCGAGACGATCCAAACGGGATGTGGCGAAGCTCAGGAAGTCACGGGCGGCGGGGGACAACGTTGTGGGTGTGCTCATGCCAGCACCTCCGCGAGAGTCATGGTGATGACGGGGAGCCTGCACGCGTAACTGTCGACAATTGCACGCGCACTGATGTTGCCCGAGACGGCGTCGAAGGTCGTGGATGCGTCTGGCGACAACGACTCCGGCGACGGCCAGCGGGTCAATCGGTTTGTATGTGAGCTGTCTGGGTAGTCACGCCAAGAGCGGACTTTGGGTTTGGCGGTGGTCTTCTTCGGTCTGGACATATGTGTGGTGCCTCCACATATGCAAATGGAAGTCGAGTTTCTTCATTGCGGTATTCTCCGTCGGTGGTTCGCGGCGAGTATTAACTTATGCGGAAAACGAACTTCGGCTTCCTTGATCAGCAGTTCAAGGAGACCCCATGCCACATCCGAAAAAAGACCCCACCGAAGTACGCCTCATCATGGACACACTCGATTTCGATGACGGCGAACCGGCGACCGCCACCTACCTCCATCGCATCCTGCACTGGATACCCCAGCGCACAATAAACGAGACTCTTCGCAAGCTGGTTTGGGCGCGGCGGCTCAGGATCGTACGCATCGGTGGAGAGCCGCACTACGCGCTGCCGGAGAAAGCGGCGTAGAACACCAGCGGTTAAATTGAGACGCCTACACCAGTGAGCACTGGGGTAGGCGTTTTCATTTGCGGGAGACGGCAGCGTGAGGCGGTGAGGTAGAGTCTCAGGTGGGGTATACGGTATGGACGACCTACGGCGCGGTTGGGTGGTGATCGATCGCCACAGGAACCTCTTCGACCTGGACGGTGACGTGACCCGATCGGCCATGCACCTGGGGCTCCAGGTCGAGGATGGATGGCTGGGGCTGATCGATCGGATGTGCGATCAGCTTGAGGCGGTGGCACCGGGGGGCTTCAAAGTATTGTCAGTGAAATCCAAGTATGCGACCTTAAGAGTCGCGTATCGCGGTGGGGATGATGCGGTGGAGGTCGAGGTCGAGCGGACTAAGACTGAAGCACTCAGGACTTGCAGCCGGTGTGGCGCGGTGGGTCAACAGTCGACGGTCGACGGGGAGTTGGTGGTCTGGTGCAGTGGGTGTCGGGGTGTCAGGGGACCAGATCGGTGAGAGTCGGAGTATGACGGAGTATGAAACAACGTCATACTGCTAATACGCTGATTTATCAGCCGCTTAAGCGAGGAGTATGAGGAGTATGGAAATTCGTCATACTGTAAACTCCCTGATTTATCAATAACTTAAGCCAGAAATCGAGAAATCACTCTCCATATTAACTCAGAAGAAATCCTTTATTAACTACTACCCCTTCTCTCTCTCTCTCTTTCTTAAAAACAGGGGTATGTTATTGAAAACACATATAGTTTACAGTATGACGTTTTATCATACTCCTCATACTCCTTCAAAAAAACTGCCCTAACATACTGAATCTAAATAAGATGTAACTACCCTCGGAGTATGACGGTTTTTCATACGCAGCATACTCCGAGGCTTCTACTGGGCTGTAAAGGTCAAGATCGTCGGAACCTTTGACATTCCTGCCCTGCATCACCGTCGAAAGCGTCGATCGCCGTCTTCTACCGTGTTGATTTCATAGCCAAATCAATCTTTTTATTGACCGACTGAGCCTTGCAACTATGAACAAAAGTTGGAATCAAAGTATATGTAACGAGAAAACACCGACATTATGAAGATGACACCGACGACTAGACTTATACTTCTCACCATCCGTGACCGCAGTGATAATCCTCCAACGGTGGAGGAGCTCTGCACTTTGAGTGACACCTCTATGGCGTACATGCTCCGCGTCCTCTCGAACCTGGAAAACGAAGGTCACATCATTCGCACCCGCACTCGCCGCATCAGCCGTTACACACTCGCCGCGCCCATCCCCGCCTAACTCTCTCCACAACGTAAAAGCAGATCACCACCGCCCAGGTGGACGGTGATCTGCGCCCCCGCGACCGTCCCGAAAACACAGCGATCGAAACTTTCGGACTAGCGACATGTAGATGTAGGGAAAAATAACCCGGCCATTATTCCGGCCCATGAGGTGCAGAACATGAATACGACTTCGACTACGACTCTCGCCGCCATCATCCCCCAGGTCACGCCCACCGCCCGACTTGTCCTATACGCAGTTGCGATGTCGACGACGCCCTCATCAATCGCCCACCTCTCGGAGGCGACCGGCGCAACCCCCGGGACCCTCGAAAAACTTGTGCGCAAACTTGTCGGGCGCGGGTATCTCGTGAAGACGGCCAATGGGTCGGTCTCACTGTACTCACCCGCGTTCACCACCACCAACTAAGGGGGCATCATGTTTCCAGTCAATCAAGAATACGACGACAACTACACCGTGCCGGACCTCGGCGGACCACCGGCCCCGCCGAAGGCGAAGGTGTTGGAGATGCCCGCCGCCGCGCCGGTGACTTCACCTTCACCGGTGGTAACTGTGCCGATCACTACCCAAACGCACCCGCTGTTGATGCCAGATGACGCCAGCTACGGCTGGCTCGGCGATCATGCGCGAGCGATCTCCGCTCCTCTCGGCTGGACCTACTGCTCCCTTCTGGCGCTCTTCGCTGGGCTCGGCATCAACACCAACGAAGAGAACGAGCTGGTATACCCGACGGTCTACGTAGCGCTGCTGGGCGGCGTCGGTAAAGGCAAGAGTCTCACTATGAAACGTGCTCACCGCTCTCTTCGCTACCACCATAACTGGGTCGAGAAGAAAACGCCCGCGAGTGACCGTGGCCTTATAAAAATGTTCATGCCCGCGACCAAACCGGCCAAGGACGCGCCTCAGGAGCCCGCGATCAACTGCACACTGATGCTCGACGAGCTCAAAAACATGATGAACAAAGTCAACATCCAGGGCTCGTCTCTATCAACGACCCTGTGCACCTTATGGTCCGAGGACTCGGCGGGTGTGTCCGACGTCAAGGGTGCCAGCACCGTTAATGTTCGCCTGTCCCTTCTTGGCAACCTCAAGTCTAAGGATCCCGAGGACTTCCGGAAGTCGTTCTGCTCCGAAAGCCTCGGTGGGCTGTACGACCGGTTCATTTTCTGCCCCGGCCCGACCGATTGGGAGCCTGATTACAACTGGGATCAGATCACCGAATTCCGCGCACCGACCCAGGTCACCGTCAAGCGTCCTGGCCTCCCATCCCTCGCCTACCAAATGTTGTCCGCGTGGCGCAAGGCCAGCGCCGAGGGCTCCGAACGGGGCCGCATCGGTGAGATCGCCATACGGGTAGCCCTGATATCAGCGGCTGCCAACCACGACAGTGAGATCACCGAGCCCTGCATGGCCGCCGCACTGCGCTTCGCTGAATGGCAGGAGCGTGTCCGCTCTATCTACACGCCGTCGTCGGCACGAAATGACGACGCCGCAATCACGGGCTTGATCCTTGCTGCCTTCGAAGCATATGAGAAGGACAACCCCGGCGAGTGGGTCCGGTTCTGGGATATCGCAAGGCCCTCTACCTGGTACGCCGAGTACGGTTCGGCGGCATGCACCCGCGCCAAGCAGGCCATGATCAACGACGGATTCCTGATCGAGGAAACCGAAGAGGATGAACGTGGAGTAAGACGCAAACACAACCCGAAGCTGCGGCTTCGGACCATGTAATCGAGGAGGACGTCATGACAAAAGCTGAGCAAATTACAAAAATCCACTCCTTCCTCCGCCGCATGTTCGTCCCCGGCGACCTCATCGAGATCCGGGGCCTGAAGTCGCGCAAGGGGACTCTCCGGATGCTGACCGACGACCTCTACCTCGCCGCGCGGTCCGCATCCGCGATGGAGAAGGAGGGGGCCGATGTCTACTACTGCCTCAATCCCGTCGATCGCGAGTCGAAGTACGCGAAGACCGCCAAGATCAATGACGGCGACAACAACTGCCGCACAGCGGGCAACGCGGACACCGCTAACCGGAACGCATATTTAATCGATATCGATCCCGACCGCCCATCGGGCGAAGCCGCCACCAAGGAGCAGCGGGCCGCCGCGTTGTCCACCGCGCAGGAGGTCCACACCTTCCTCGCCGAGCGCGGCTGGCCAGATCCCATCGTCCTCGACAGCGGCAACGGTATCCACATGCTCTACAAAGGCAACCGCTGCTCCGCGAACGATGATGCCCTCAAATTTGCACTGAAGAGGCTCGCGACTTTGTTCAACGGCACATGCAAGATCGACGCCGTGGTCAGCAACCCCGCGCGGATATCCCGCATGCCGTTCTGCATCAACAAGAAGGCCGGTCGCCGCGCAAGCCTCGTATCCATCCCCAATGAGTTCGAAGAGATGTTGCCGTACCTTGTCCTGCGCCTGGCCGAGGAGGAGCCGACTTATATGTCACCGTTCGCGGGATCGTCATCTAGGTCGTCAGCCCCGGCCAAAGGCTCTTTGGTGATCGACGAAGAAGGTGTCCTGGATTTGATCGATGAGTTCCCCGATCAACTGGAGCTCGACCGCGACCCTTCGTACAGTGGCGACGCGACGTACTTCGCTCTGTCCGCGTGCCCGTTCAAAGGTGCTCCGCACGTCGGCCAAGCGGTCGGTATGGGCAAGACTACGATCATCCTGCGCCCCAACTCGATCGGTTTCAAATGTTTCTCCGGTGCCTGCGCCGATCACACCTTCGCCGATCTTCTGCGGCTCCTCTATAAGGAGACGGGCCGCCGCTTCTCCGGCGACATCTGGGAGGACGACCTCGAAGTGCTCGATAAGCGTTGGGGCTGCGTTGAGGACCTCACCGCAGGTGCCAACGTGCCGGACAACTCCCCCTTCACCGTTGACGACTTCCTCGCCATGATGGCCGCCTCCGGAGGCATGACGATTTTGTCTGAGGATAAATCGCATTGATTACCGCATGACTCGCCTGGCACGACGACGCGGCGGTGGCGCGTCAGGCAGCACAGGCGCGAGCCGTGGCATGATCGCACCTTCATAGAGGCCGAATAGATATTCAACCCGTTCTCTATCCGATGTGAATGCTGCTCGCCTGTAGAGCCGATCTACCGCGCGGTCAAGGGCATGATGCGCCGACAGTAACGAAAGCGGCATAGCATTAGAGTCGTAGAGGTCGGCTAGGGAGGCGTTCGTGTATTCCGCTCGGGCATTTAGGACCTCTTGAGCAAAGTTCGCCACGCGAGCGCGACCATGTTCATCAGCTTCCGGCCAGGGGAAAGGGTTGTATACCACTCCCGCAGAATAGCGATAGTCGCTCTTCAGACGTCCACCAATATGGCGTAACCAAGACATGTGAATACGCGAGGTCAGAATGCCAAAGTGCCATAGGCTGGCACCTTGAAGAATCTTCACCAAATTGCTTGGAATGACTGGGGGCCGTAGCCAAGCTATTGGTACATATTCTCGGGTTTCAGAGGTGGCTTCGGGAACGACTAGAAAAGGTGTCGTTGGAATAACGGTAACGTGATAACGAGTAGGACTAGCCGCTAGTGCTTTAGTACCAGCGTCCCTGCTCCGTAACCTAAAGTCTCTGACGTTCTCAATACGTTCTAGAACCAACGGTAAACGACGTAGATCACTTGGATTAGCATCGTTTAGAGCGAGAATCCAGCGTCTCTCGTTGTAAAGGAACTCTGTGGCACCGATATACGGGTGAAGATACCGATTAGCGCCAGGTTCTGAGCGAAGAAATTCAACCCGCTGTTCTTCCGTAAAGATGTAATGACCGCCGTCAATAGGTTTGGAGCCGATGATGAGTGGCGGCACTGTCCCATCAAGCGGTCTTGAAGCCTCGCGGACAACCAGATGCCTGTCTCTAAGATTGCTTCCGTCGAACAGATATGGAGTGAGCGTTGTGTGGGGGCTCTCTACTGGCTCTCCGTTGATATCAGCATAACTATAGAGCTTCTTAACTGGTGGCTCATCGGCTCGGAGCGTGAGCCCGATAATAACTACATGTACGTGAGCCATACCACGCGCATCACTTCCCCAAGCAAATGTACGGTGAGCATAGGATATTTCGAGCCCATAGCGTCCAAAAAGCACAGGCCACAGTTGTGCAACCTGTTCTCCCTGAGTAACTGAATTGGTGGCCACAAAGCCTATTTTCGCGCCCGTCCCCTGAACGTATTCGCCTGTTTTGATGAACCATGCGGTAACAAAATCGAGCGTTCCGCCGCTACCACCGAGGGCAGCTATGCGTCGAACCTGCCCGCGCTGGTGTGCTGTCTGATACTTCGAGCCGCCGAAAGGCGGATTACCAAACACATAGGAGCAAGACGCTGATGGAAGAACTTCCTGCCAGCCGATCTCCAGCGCATCAGCATTACGGATGTGTGGAGAAGTTCGAAGAGGAATGCGCACATAGCTGTTACCGAACTCTAGCGAGAGACGGTTGTTCATGATGTGATCCATCATCCACAACGCCACCTCCGCGATGCGAGCGGGAAATTCCGCAATTTCAATGCCGTAGAATTGGTCCACATTGATACGCGAAAGAGTGGACACGTCTAGACTCAGCGTGTCCTCCCCCCTAAAGATCTCTTTGAGCAATTGAATTTCAAGTGTGCGGAGCTCGCGGTAGGCAATGATGAGGAAGTTGCCACAGCCGCAGGCCGGGTCGAAATACCGCATCGCTGCCAACCGATCATGAAAGCGGATGAGGAGCTGACGACGCCCGGAGTCGCGACGCTGACGGAGAGTTTCGAACTCGGACCATAGCGAATCAAGAAATAGAGGCCGGATGACCTTAAGAATGTTCTTCTCAGTCGTGTAATGTGCCCCAGTTTGCCTTCGCTCACCGTCATCCATTACGGATTGGAAGAGCGCACCGAAGATAGCAGGGGAGATGGCATCCCAGGTGAAATTACATGCCTCTAGCAACAAGTTACGCATCGCTGGGTCAAAGGCAGGGACCGGCAGACGCTCGTCGAACAGATCTCCGTTGACGTAAGGAAAAGCTTGCAGGTCTTCGTCCAACGCGCGTTGTCGTCTGTCTTCTGGCGTGTTTAGGATTTCGAAAAGTGATATGAGCCATAGGCCGACGTCACTGCCGTCCTCTCGGGTTCGATTGAGGATGAGTTCGTGGAACAGGTCGCGTGGCTCGAAGATACCAGTGTCATCGGCGAAAAGGCAGAAGACCACGCGCACCAGCAGTCGCTCAAGGTTGTGACCAACGTAGCCTGAATCTTTGAGCGCGTCATGAAGCTTCCCCATCAGTTCGGACGCTTCAATGTTGACCGGGTCCTGATCGCGGAAGGTCCGCTTCTCAACCCCTAGTATGAAGGTGAAGGCCTCGATATGCTTCGGGAGATCTCTGAGATGGAACTTTACAGGCCGGGTGTCTTCATCCAGGTCATAGAGTTCGAAGTGTTGGAAGTCACTGACTAGAATGTAGCGAGGAAGCTCATGCTCCTTGAGCCCCGGAAAGTATTCGAGTGCCTGCTGCTTGGCACGCACTAGATCGCGGCCAGCGCTCTTTTGCTCAACGAGGAGTACTCCCTTCCAGAAGAGGTCAATAAATCCACGACGTTCACCAAGCAATTTGACCGGCTCTTCGTAAGAGGCGAGGCGGCGGCGGCGTATACCGAATATCTCGAAGAACTCGTTGTAGAAGGATTGGGTCTCACCCTTCTCGTACTCGGCGTCTCCCCACTCCTGTGCAAAACGCGCCGCTCGGGCTCGTATCTCATTCCAGTTCAAATGCATGATTACCTCAGCATACGTGCACTAAGCCGAGTTCACGATAGCGAAATCGATAACCGGATGGGATCAGTCGCAACTTGGATTACATCTACTGATCGCATATTCAAGACCCTCGACCCATGTCATTCGCTTTGCTTTGGCTTCGGACATGTACGAATTCAGCAGGGGGAGATTGTCTTTACCTCCACAGGCGGCTATGGCTCTCGTGAGTAGGCTGCTCGCGCGTGCGGAAAACTCTGCAGGAGTTTCGATTTTCATGGGAGTAGATTATCGCAGTTTTGCCTGCGAACATGCGGCTCAGTTTGGTTCTAATCCGACGAATTTATGGCACCAACAGATACAAAACACCGGTTCTCCTTCGTACCCTTCGAGTGTTCTATCTATGCCCACGCAGTGTTCGTGACCCACCTCCGCGCAGAGGTCTGCCGTGTGGACCGTTGGCTCCTCACCGGCTGCGAACTCGTGCCTTATCCATTCGTCATCTCTGCTCATGTTTTCTTAGGATGCCTTCGGATTCACAGGAGTAAGCTAACGGAGTCAAGGCGAACCCAAGTAAGAAAGCCGCTGCCCCGGAGGCACCGCCCGCGCCGCAGGTCGGCGACAAAGTCCGCCCCGACCAATCTGTGATGGTCTATGAGATTCTCAAGGTCCATCACGGAGGCGAAGAAGTCGACATCCACGTTCCCGGAACCAATCTTACGCGCTTTCGCATGCCTCTCGAAAGAATCACGTTCGTCGAACGCAAGCCTCCGACCAGAACCTCCAATCCGTTCACCAGCCCCGAGCCCGTGATCGACGCCGCCGAGGTCCTGGAGCGCATCGACATCATTCGGCGCGAGAACCTGAGGAGGTCCGACGACGACATCGATATCCTCAAGTCCTATCTCAAAACACAAGGTGCTCCGAAGGCGGCAATCGAAGTCCTCGAACAACTCACCGTTGATCTTCATAAAAGTTGGAGTGTGGCTTCGAAGCGCGTCGAACAGCTTCTGAAACACTAAGGAAATTCATCGACTGGGGCGTTTAACTCTTTTCCGACTATCCACAAATTTAAATCGGAAATTGGTTCGTCGCGATTGTTACGATGCGTGCATGACAACAAATGTAGAGAGCCCCAGCCCTGGTCGTGGCAGAAGACTGATACTCGTTCCGCCGCCGCCGAAGGAACCCACAGATCTTCTGAATGGACGAGAGGTCGCAAAGATGTTGGGAGTAGATGTTTCCTGGGTCAAAAACCACTGCACTCGCGTAGAACCTCTGCTCCCGTACGTCCAGCTCGGACTTGGCAGGACGGCTAAGCGCCGGTTCAAACGTGAGCACGTTCTCACGTTTATCGAAGAGAACACTCGGATGCCCAAGAAGCGGAACTAAATCCCGGCAATAATTTCGGCGGGGTCCCTCGTAGCGGTATCTACCTTTATGCCGGGAAAGTACAAGCCACCGCCACCACTCCCACTTACGTCCGCCCCCCTACTCCGGGAGGCCATCGCTTCCCTGCAGCGCAAGGTTGACGCTTACGTCGTTGACCCCATCGTCGAGCGCCAGCTTGCCGCCCGCGTGGGCCGCATCGAGGACACTCTGGACCGCGAACACGAGTTGCGTCTGTACGGCGGGCAACGATGATAACGCCCACCACCGCACCGAGGCTCCTCTACGACCGCAAAGAAGCAGCTCGCCAGATCTCCATCTCGGTCCGCTCACTCGACTACATGATCGCGGGGAAGAAGATCGCCATCCAGCGCATCGGCTCCCGCGTCCTCGTCCCCCACGCGGAACTCGTAAGGGTGGCCACCACCGCACAGGTTAAGTCGGTGGTCTAGCTCACCCAGTTGAGCACCGCCATCGCGTCCACCACCTGGCTGGGGGCAAAGTGGGCATATCTCATCGTCGAGGCGATCGAAGCATGACCTGCGGCCTCCTGAACTATCTTGAGGTGCACTCCGGCCTGAACGAGTCTGCTGCAGAATGTGTGCCGATTATCGTGCCACCTGTAGTTCTCGATACCGGCATCTTCCAGCGCCGCCGCCCACCATTTCTTATTCTCCGCCTTCGAGAACACCAGGTCGTCAGTCTTATCCTTCCCTGCCCTCTGGTTCACATCGAGGTCTTTCAACCTGAGCAATGACTTCTTCACATCCTCAATGATGAAGGCGTTGCGTGGCTTTCCGTTCTTGGTCAGCCGAAGCCGCATGACCTTACGATCGAGCAATACATCAGGCCACCTTAGGTTGTATTGCTCGCTCCTTCTCATCCCCGATCGAATAGACACATCGAACTCGATCATCCGCTCGATCGCCTGCTTTCGCAGCTCGGGGTGTCTCTCCGGGTCACACGCCTCTATGTTTCGGGTCAGCACCGCCCGCAGCCTCCGCTCTTCGTCCAGCGACAGGAACCTCTCGACACCGTTTCCGGTGTCCTTGAGGGGGACATCCTCGGCGGGATTCACGGCTACCAATCCCTTCCGCTTGCCGTGCTTGTACAGCATGGAGAAAGTACCACGCAGCTTGTTGATCGTAGCGTTAGCCAGTTCCCGATCCTCCCGGACGCCGTCCAACCACTCCTCGATCTCCGGCGCTCTGACCTCGGCAGCTCCCCTCACCCCGAACGCCTTGCGAATCTCCTCGATTCGACGGGGCGGGTTCTTTTGATCTCGGTACTCATCCGGCTGACTTTTGACGTAGGCCAGGAACGCGCTACAGAGGTTCGCCACGGTCACGGCCTCGTCTTTCTGGACTGGGGGCTCCTTCTTTTGCTTCGCGCTGGTGGGCAACGTCCCTGTACGGCGGATCACCTTCGCCTCTTCGACCCAGTCGATAGCTGCTCGGCGATCCGGCCCGAAGCTCTTTCGCACCAGCTTTCCTTCCGGGGACCGGTACCGACCGTACCAGTTACCCGGCTCACGCTCGTAAACACCCATCACTTTTTTCGGTTTTCGCGGCACCTTTCACTTCCTCCGAGCCTCTCGCCTTATAGGAAGGGCATGGGCTACGGTCCCAGCATACATCGCGAAGTGATACTTTTGTGATACTTTTTCCCGGTATCCCTTGCGATACGTTGCAGCGGCTCCTCCTCGGCGACTTCCCAATTCCCCTGTAAACACTGGATTTATAGCGCGTAATGCAAACTGTTGCGACTTGTTGCAAACCATAACAAATGCCCTTTTAAGGCGTTGGTCCTGGGTTCGAGCCCCAGCGCTCTCACCATCAAATCAAGAACTTATAAGCATACTGGATGCGGTCGATGCCGTATTGCGAACAATGCGCTTTCGACACGGTGGCCCAACGCTAAAGCCTTGGGCCACCAGCCGTGTCCTTCTTTAGAAGGCTGTTGAGCCGGGCCGGGAGCGTTCGCAGGGATGGCTTTACGCAGTGGGCTTGTCCGGAGCGGGCACTATGGCGCAGAACTCCTCGAAGAAACGACCGCTGTATTCGTGCACGAGCGTTTCGATTCGTTCGGCTGAGTCGGCGCATACGATCAGGCCGGCGTGATGATGGCGATTGAGTCGCCAGACGATCTCCGATGCGTTGTAGGCGCTGGTGTCGGGTTGCTCCTGGCGGGCGAGACAGATGACGCTTCCGGCGTAGCGCTGTTTGGGTTTCTGTAAGGCGTACTCCATGTGGAAGAGGGCGGCTACTTCGATTCTGGCCCACTCGACCCAGGGGTTGATGCCGCAGGCGAATTCTACGACCTCGGCGATATGGGCGCCGCCTACGCGGGCAGCGGTCTCGAGGAAGTAGAAGCTGCCGTCCGAGTGCGCTTTGATGAACTCGGTGTGGGTGACGCCGGAGATGAGGCCGAGCGATTCGACTACGTGGGCGTGGATGCCGGTGAGGCCGAGGGCGTCGCTTGATTGCCGGTCCAGCGCGTGCGTGCTGAAGACGCCTCCCTGATGCATGGTCTGCATGGGCGGCTTACCGTATTTGTAAGCGGAGCTGAAGAGTACCTTGCGGTCCCAGGTGATGCCTTCGACGTGAAAGATTTCGCCGGGGACGAAACGCTCGAGGAGGTAGTGGGACTGGAGATCGCCGAGTTCGTCGAGAATGGGCCATAGCGCGTCGGGGGTTTCGATTTTGCGGATGCCGATTGCGGAGGCGTTGGTGCGCGGCTTCAGGAGCCAGGGGCCGGGAACGTGTCGCAGGAAGGTGCGGATGTCGTGGTAGTTGAAGACGGAGGTGAACTCCGGAACAGGAACGCCGCATTGCCGGGCGCGGACGCGCATTGCGAGCTTGTCGCGGAAGTGGCGGGTGAGGGTTTCGCCGATGCCGGGTAGACGCATATGTTCGCGCAGCAGCGCAGCTACTTCGAGGTCGAACTCGTCGAGCGGGACGATGCGGTCAATTCTGTTTTCGCGGGCGAGGTAGCTGACGGTGTTCAGGACCTGCTCGGGAGTGAGGTTCTCCGGCATAGTGACGAGTTTGGAGATGGATTCACGGGGCCAGTCGGCGTGTTCGAGCTTGTCGACCGTGAGGAGAATGACGTTTACGCCGAGGCGCGCGACCTCCTGCATGAAGGGCTGGCCCTTTTCGTAGGTGCTGACGCAGAGAATGGTCGGCTGCTGTTGCTGATCGGTCACGCTGGCTCCTCTTGCTGAAAGGAACGACTGAGTCTCGGTTCAACCGTTACGAATGTAATTCTGTTTGCAACGAGAGTAAATCAGGAGACCGGTTCTTCGGCAAAGGTTTGTTTCACACCGTCTTCGAGGGTGGTGAAGGGTGCGGTGTAGCCGGCGGCGCGAAGGCCAATGACGTCTGCCTGGGTGTAGTGCTGGTAGCGATTCTTCAGGTCGCCGGGAAAGGGGATGTAGTCGATCTTGCCTTGGCCGTGGACCTGCATGAGTGCCGCTGCGACTGCGTTGAAGGTGCGGGCTTCGCCGGTGCCTGCGTTGACCACGGCGCGCGTGGGTTTCTTTGGGCTGTCGGGGAGGAGGCCGGCGAAGAACATGTTGATGCGGGCGAGGTCTTTGACGAAGACGAAGTCGCGGCGCTGCTCGCCGTTGGCGTAGCCGCCTGAGCCCTCGAACATGCGGATGGTGCCGGTGTCTTTGAGTTGCCGCGTGAAGTGGTGGAGGACGCTGGCCATGCGGCCTTTGTGCTGTTCGCGCGGGCCGTAGACGTTGAAGTAGCGGAGGCCGACTACGGTGCTCTTCATCTCCGGGAGCAGACGGCGAACGTAGTTGTCGAAGACCAGCTTGGAGTAGCCGTAGACGTTCAGGGGACGCTCGTTGTCGGGGAGTTCTGCGAAGTTGGTGCTGGCTCCGTAGATGGCAGCGGTGGAGGCGTAGACCAGCGGGATCTTATGGTCGAGCGCGAAGTGCAGCAGCTCCTTGGAGTAGGTGAAGTTGTTGTCCATCATGTAGCGACCATCATCTTCGAGGGTGTTCGAACAGGCGCCCTGATGCAGGATGGCACGTATTTTCGTGTTCTCGAAGTCGCCCGCTTTGAGGGCGGCTCGGAACTCGCGCTTGTCCATGTAGTCGGTGTACTCGGCTCCAGCGAGGTTGAGGAACTTTGGGCCGGTGAGGTTGGGCGCGGGGGCGAAGTTGTCCACCAGCAGGATGTCGCGCTCGCCTGCGCGGTTGAGCTGGTGGATGAGATTGCTGCCGATGAAGCCGGCGCCGCCGGTCACGATGATCACTTCTGTATCTCCTCGCTCTGCATTGGATTTGCGGTGAGTTTTTTTACGATGTTGGTGGTGGAAAAACCTTCTACGGTAGGGACGATCTCGACTCGACCGCCGGACGCGATGACATCTTCGTGGCCGACTACGGTCTCGATGGTGTAGTCGCCGCCCTTGACGAGAACGTTGGGCTTGAGGGCGCGGATGAGTTCGAGCGGCGTGTCTTCTTCGAAGAGGACGACGGCATCGACGGCGGCTAGAGCGGCCATGACGCGGGCGCGTTCCCGTTCTGAGACGATGGGGCGGGTAGGGCCCTTGAGGCGGCAGACAGAGGCGTCAGCGTTGAGGCCGAGGACAAGCTTGGAGCCAAAGCGGCGGCAGTCTTCGAGCAGCGTGATGTGGCCAACGTGCAGGAGGTCGAAGCAGCCGTTGGTGAAAACGATGGTCTCGCCTGAAGCGCGCCACTCGGCTACGCGAAGTTTGATGCGTTCGAGGTCGAGGATTTTTTCGCCTGCGGTTAGTCCGGAGCTTGGCGTCAGGGCTGCGACGAGTTCGTGTGCGGCGATGGGAACGGTGCCGACTTTGCTGACGACGATTCCTGCTGCGAGATTTGCGAGTTCTACGGCGGTTTCGACTTGCAGGCCGCCGGCGAGAGATGCGGCGAGTGTGGCGATCACGGTGTCTCCCGCGCCTGAGACGTCGAAGACCTCGCGCGCGCGGGCCGGTGAGTGATAGACGCCGGAATTGCCTGGGGAGGCAGGGCGGAGGACGCTGATTCCCTTCTCGCTCATGGTGACGGTCAAGAATTTCAGGTCGTGTTCGGCGACTAATGCCTGGCCCGCGGAGAGTAGATCGTCGATGTGGTGGCCGGGGATTCCGGTTGCGGCGGCTAGCTCTCCGAGGTTAGGGCAGACTGTGGTTGCTCCGGTGTACTTGCTGAAGTCGGGGGTCTTCGGATCGGCGAGAACGGGAATGCCTGCGGCGCGGGCGGTGCGGATAATGGACTCACAGAGAGACCTCAAGAGAGCGCCTTTGGCGTAGTCGGAGAGGATGACGGCGTGGACCTTGGCGACGAGTTCGGTTGCGCGATCATGAAGGCGCTGGGCCTCGGCGGCTGGGGGTGTGTCGCGGCTCTCGATGTCGAGCCGGAGGAGTTGCTGAGTGCGGCCGACGATGCGGGTCTTCGAGATGGTGGGGAGCGAGGTTGAGACTACGCCTACTGTGTCGATGCCGGCGCGTTCGAGGATGGCTGCTAGTTCGGCCTG
>JAOAPF010000525.1 GCA_025462755.1 Edaphobacter sp. | reverse complement strand
CGACATAGGGCCGAACCGCCCAGCCGAGGCCGTGTGGGATCGAGCGGGTCAGCGACACCGCCTCGATCTGCAGGTAAAGCCCACCGTCACGCTCCTCGTAGCTCCAGTAGGTGTTGAGCCGCCATAGAAAGCCATGCTCCTCGTTTGCGTTCAGCGTTCGTTCGGCATTGGTGCCGGGCGAATCGATCTCCTCAATCCGCGTGCTCCGCGAGATGCTGTAGCCGTGCCGCGCATCCAGTCGGCCAAAGTGAATGTCATAGGCTGTATCCATCACCACCGTGATGACGTGCCGTTGGCGCACGCGCATTGAAGCTTCCATTCGGTCTCCGCCATCGCTGATCACCTTGGCCCGAATCACCTGGGGTGAGAAGTGTTGTGGATAGCTGTTGAAGTCCCGCATCAGCCGCTCAAAGTCCGCGGCTTTCGCTTCCGGCGCAAACGCCGTGCCGCGCCAATGGTGCAGCAGCGCTCCGGAGAATTCGGCGCCCACCGAAGGCGTGAGCTGCTCGACAATAAACTCTCCCCGGCGCAGACGGCTCTCTTCCCCCTCTCGATCCTTGTCCCCCGAAGCCAGAAAGTGATCCTGGGACCCGTGCTGCTGCGCAAGCCGCGCCTCAACCGCCTTGCTGTAAGAGTCGAAAGCGGAGACCGCCGAAACCGTTGGTTGGCCCCACCCCGGACGCCCCGCCCAAATGAGGAGCGACAAGCCCCAGACCGCAAACACTCTTCGAAGATTCACGAAAGATCGCCGTTTCATATCCTTCAACTTGCCCTGTTTCCACGCTGGAAGCAATGCAAGGAACCTCACGCGATAAAGAGTGATTCTCACGGTGCAAGCAACTGCACTGAATAGACTTGCACACATACCTCACGCCATAAGGACCCCGAATCAAACGCCGCATTGGATACACTAACTGCCAGTCATGACGGAAATCCAGCCAGCCAGGCGCTATCGCTTCGGAGTCTTCGAAGCAGACTCGACCACAGGTGAGCTCCGCCGAAAGGGAGTACGGATCAAGCTGCACTCGCAGCCCTTTCAGGTTTTGGTCATGCTGCTGGAGCGGCCCGGGGAACTCCTGACCCGGGAAGAGATCAGTCGCGAGCTATGGCCCGACGGCACCTTCGTCGACTACGAGCACGGTGTCAACTCAGCGGTAAACCGCCTTCGCGATGCCCTGGGCGACAAAGCCAGTAATTCAAGATTTATCGAAACCCTCGCTCGCCGCGGCTATCGCTTCGTCGCACCCGTCGAGCGAATCACGTTGAACGGAGATGCTTTAACCGAAGCACCCGCCCTGCCATTCTCCGTAAAAGTCCCCCCATCTTCAGCCGGGCCCGCCGCCCCGGCTGAACCCAAACTGGGATTGCTCGACCGCGTATTATCAACCACGGAAGATCTCCCGAAGAGCCCGCGTCTCGTCGTGCAAACGCTCTTCATCCTCCTGCAGCTTATGTACCTGGCTTTTTATATAAGCGCTCTCGCCAACCTCGATGAGATCAACCAACTCCTCTCATCGCTGACGTTTGCCACGCAGGCCTTTTACGTCACGATGGTCACGGCCACCATCCTGATTCCAGTCCGCACCTTCCTCATCTCCGCAGTGCTCTTCCACGCACCGGGACTGCGCGAAAAGTTCCAGAGGATCTGGTGGTTTCTCCTGCCCGTCGATGGCCTATGGGCGCTCTCCCCATTCCTTCTGCTGCACCATGTCAACTACGGGCTGGCGCTGGCCTGCATGACGTTTCTCGTCTATTCGCCCTTTGCCCAGCGCTCGCTCATTTTGATGGGCGCGGGCACAACAAATCCCGAAATCTCAGCCACCCTGCGCTGACTCCCCGACAATGCCCGCGACGAGTCTCATGTCACAGGAACCAATTGGTCGGGCCAAAAATAAATTTGGAAAACGTGGCATTTTTTTGGTGGCCAAATAGAAGCCGTTTTCGCACCACGATTCACCACGCAAGCACCACGATTTCACCAGCAAATTACCATCAAAAAAACACACGTTTTTCCAAAAACCCCTCAAAAACGCCAGTAAAACAGCAAAAATCCGCACCAGCAGTCCTCAAACTTTTTTTGTCAAATTGAACACGCCAGAGACCCTGCAGGCCGAGAGTAAGATCAGAACAATATGAGCCTCTTTTTCGCCGCCGGAAGCCCAACAATGGAGATGTCCACACAAGAAGTGCGGTCGAACCTGTTCCAGGCCCTCGACAAGCTAGGCCCCCGGCACAAAGTCCTCGCAGTTCCACCCGATTTCACTCGCATGCACTCCCAGAGCGGCCTGCTAACAGAGCAAGCGTGGGAGTACTACGGAGACAAGCTCGTCGACGTCCTGCCCGCTCTCGGAACCCACAAACCCATGACAGATAAGGAGATCGCTACCATGTACGGCGCCGTTCCGCGCGCCTTGTTCCGCGTCCACGACTGGCGCAACGACATCGTGACCCTGGGCGAAGTCCCCGGCGACTTCATGTATGAAGTAAGCGAAGGAAAACTCGATTACACCTGGCCCGCACAAGTAAACAAGCTCCTGCGCGACGGTGGCCACGACCTGATCCTCTCCATCGGTCAAGTCGTTCCCCACGAAGTAGTTGGCATGGCTAACTACAACAAAAACATCTTCGTAGGCACAGGCGGTTCCATCGGCATCCACCGCAGCCATTTCCTGGGCGCCGTCTACGGTATGGAGCGCATGATGGGCCGCGCCGACACCCCAGTCCGTCGCGTGCTGAACTACGCCAGCGACCACTTCGCAAAGAATCTGCCAATCGTCTATATCCAGACCGTCGTGGGCAAGAATGCTGAAGGAAAGCTGGTGATTCGCGGCCTGTACATCGGCGACGACACCGAGTGCTTCGAACTAGCAGCGGCACTGAGTCTAAAGGTGAACTTCAAGATGATGGATCGTGAAATCAAGAAGGCAGTAGTCTTCCTCGATCCGCACGAATTCAAAAGCACATGGCTGGGCAACAAAAGCGTCTACCGTACTCGCATGGCGCTCGCCGACAACGCTGAGCTGATTGTCCTGGCTCCTGGAGTCCATGAATTCGGCGAAGACGCCGCCATCGACGTCCTGATCCGCAAATACGGCTACTGCGGAACGCCGCGGACCCTCGAAGCAGTAAAAGAAGATCCCCAACTCGCCGGCAACCTGAGTGCAGCAGCCCACTTGATCCACGGCTCCAGCGAAGGCCGCTTCACCATCCGCTATTGCCCTGGCCATCTGACCCGCGAGGAGATCGAAGGTGTTAGCTTCGCCTACGGCGACCTCACGGAGATGAGAGCGAAATACAACCCGGACAAGCTCGAAGATGGCTGGAACATAGTGGACGGAGAAGAGATCTTTTACATCTCCAACCCCGGCTTAGGACTCTGGGCGTACAAAGGCCGCTTCAACGACTGATTTCATTTGCCGTCTTTAGCGAAGAATAGGTATTCTAGGACGGCTGTGAATTGGTTAGACCAATAGGCCGGTGAAGGGTTTTTGTAAAATGAGTGAAAATTTGAAGCTTCCAAAATTCTCGGTAGGTGTGGGCGACCGATTTGCGCATCAAGCCAAGGCGCAGCTTGCAGCGTGCTTGCTCGCTGCCAACGCCGGAGTTGAGGTGTCTCCGGTGTGGAACAAGTCTAACCGAGAGCATACGATCATCGGCTCGGACCCGACTCAGACGAGGCGTGAGGCTGATGCGGCGGTGAAGGAACTGGGGTGGACCAAGCCGTATTTTCTCGATGCCGATCATATCAACCTGAAGACGGTTGCGAGGTTTTTGGGGCCCTGCGATTTCTTTACGCTTGATGTGGCGGATCTGATTGGGCAACCAGCGGATGGCGGAGAGGTTGCGGCGTTTGTGAAGCGGCACCCGGAACTGATAGGCGCTGTGAAGATTCCTCGGATTGCGGAGCCGTTTAAGACCGATGAGGCGTTTGTCGCCGGTGTGGCGAATAAGTTTCTGGCGGCGGTGCAACACGCGGGGAGGATCTACCGCTTTCTGGTCGAGAATAAGGGCGCGGGCCGTTTTGTGGCAGAGGTTTCGATGGACGAAACAGATTCGCCACAGACTCCAGTGGAGCTCCTGATTATCCTGGCGGCCATCGCGGATGAGAGGATTCCGATCCAGACGATTGCCCCAAAGTTTACCGGCCGCTTTAATAAGGGTGTGGATTATGTGGGCGACGTAGCTCAGTTCACCAAGGAGTTCAACGAAGATCTCGCAGCGATCGCTTTTGCGGTGAAAACTTATGGACTGCCGGAGAATTTGAAGTTGAGCGTGCATTCGGGCTCGGATAAGTTTTCGATTTATAAGGCGATTCACGACGCGATGAAGACGTTCGACGCCGGCGTGCATATGAAGACGGCGGGGACGACGTGGCTGGAGGAGCTTATCGGCCTAGCCGAGGCGGGGGGATCGGGACTGGATATTGCGAAAGAGGTCTACGCCGAGGCCTATGCGCATAGCGAAGAGTTGTGTGCGCCCTATGCGACGGTGATCGATATTGACCCGACGAAGCTGCCAAAGCCGGAAGAGGTGAATGCCTGGACCAGCGCGCAGTACACGTCGGCGCTGCGGCATGAGCAGAGCAACAAGGCCTATAATCCGAGCTTTCGTCAGCTGCTGCATGTCGGGTTCAAGGTGGCTGCAAAGATGGGCGATCGATACCTGAGGGCGCTGGAAGCAAATGAAGAGGTCGTAGCGCGGAATGTGACTACGAATTTGTTCGAGCGGCACATTAAGCCGGTATTTCTGGGGACTTAGGAGTCGATCGTTCCATCCAGTACAACCGTAGGACTGTAGGCAAACTCGTTGCCAAGGCATCGAGAATCAAGGAGGATTACGTCGTGAGTCTTGGCTTCAAAATTCCTGAGCAGGGGTCGCTCGATCTGCTGTCTCTCGGTGCGATGGTGCATCGTCTCGATCCAGGTATCATTCCGTTCCGCAAAGCTACGCAGTTCACGGTTCATGTGAGCGGCGGCGAATTTAATGTCGCCGCGAACCTGGCCGATGCGTTTGGTCAGCGCACCGGAATCGCGACGGCTATGGTGTCGTATCCGATTGGTGATCTGATAGCGGAGAGGGTGCGTGGGATGGGTGTGCGTCCCTTCTATAAGCGATTTGAGCATGATGGAACGCGCGGACCGAATATTGCGACCGTGTACAGCGACCAGGGGCTGGGGGTGCGTGCTCCGGTGGTGTTCTATAACCGCAGTAACGAAGCTGCGGCGCTGCTGAAGCCGGGTGATTTCGACTGGAAGGCGATCTTCGCCGAGGGTGTGCGTTGGTTTCATAGCGGCGGCATCTTTGCTTCGCTGTCGGAGACTACGGCGGAGTTGGTGATTGAAGCGATGAAGGCGGCCAGGGCTGCCGGAGTTATCTGCTCGTTCGACCTGAACTACCGGGAGAAGCTGTGGAAGACCGTGGGCGGGATGGAGCGTGCTCATAAAGTGCTTGGGGCGATTGTCGATAACGTCGACGTGCTGGTGGGCAACGAGGAGGATCTGCAGAAGGGTCTTGGGTTCGCGGGTCCGGAGGTTGCGGCAAGTTCCAAACTGGATACCGGCGCATTCCTGTCGATGATTGAGCATGTGATTGCGCGTCATCCGAGCATCAAGATCGTTGCGACTACGCTGCGTGAGGTGCATTCGACCAACCGTCACAGCTGGAGCGCGGTGGCCTGGGTGAACGGCAAGGCTGTTTATGCACCGACGGCGGAGCTCAATGTGCATGATCGTGTTGGCGGAGGCGATGGTTTTGCCTCCGGCTTCATCTATGGGCTGCTGAACGGTGAGTCTGCCGAGGAGTCGATCAAGCTGGGTTGGGCTCATGGCGCGCTGATGACGACTTTCCCCGGCGATACGACGATGGCGACTGTCGATCAGGTGAGGGCTTTTGCCAGCGGAGGGTCGGCGCGAATCCAGCGTTAGAGTGCGGGCGCTGGTGGTGCATCAGCGTGCTCAGCTTGTTGTGAGTGCGGTGAAGAGAATTGCAGGGAGCGGGAATGATCGTGGTGGTGATGGGCGTAAGCGGATCCGGAAAAACTACGATCGGCAAACTTCTTGCTGAACGAATGGGTTGGGTCTTTGCTGATGCCGACGATTATTTTTCTCCGGCAGCCAAGCAGAAGATGGCGGAGGGACATCCGTTGACCGACGAGGACCGGGCTCCCTGGCTCCAGACGCTGAACGCACTGCTTAGGAGATGGGACGCGGAAGGAATTAATGGAGTGCTCGCGTGTTCTGCTTTGAAGTCGAAGTACCACGAGGTTCTGGAGGCGGGCATCCCTTTGACGCATATCCAATTTATATTTCTTGATGTGCCGAAGGAGCTGATTGCGAAGCGGCTGGCGCTGCGGAAGCATGAGTATATGAATCCGATGCTTCTGGACAGCCAGTTGGCAACGCTGGAGCGGCCGACGGACGCTTTTCGCATTGTGAACGATCGTCCTGCGGAGGAGATTGTGGAATACCTACTGGAGCATGTCTTAGCGGTCCAGGATGTGGCAACGCGGCAGATTTCGAAGTAAGAGAGAGGATTTTCGATGGGGCATCCGTTGTTTGATTTGAGCGGTAAATCGGCCGTGGTGGTCGGTGGTACCTCGGGCATTGGACTGGCGATGGCGGTTGGGCTGGCGGAGGCTGGCGCCGATGTGGTTGCGAGCTCGCGGCGGCCGGAGCAGGTGGAGGAGGCGGCGAAGGCGATCGAGGCCACGGGTCGCAGGGCGCTGCGGCTGACCTCGGATGTGGCGGACCGCGCGACCTTGCGGGCGCTGCTCGATGGGACGGTGAAGGAGTTCGGGAAGGTCGATATCCTGATCAACTGCGCGGGCAAGATCAAGCGGGAGCCCACGCTGACCGTATCGGAGGAGACCTGGGACGGCATCATGGATACGAACGTGACCGGGACGCTGCGAGCGTGCCAGATCTTCGGCAAGCATATGCTGGAGCGCGGGTACGGGCGGATCATCAACATCGCATCGCTGAATACGTTTGTGAGTTTGTAGGAAGTGACCGCGTATGCGGCGAGCAAGGCGGCGGTTGGGGCGTTGACCAAGTCGCTGGCGGTGGAGTGGAGCTCGCAGGGCGTGACGGTGAATGCGATTGCGCCGGGCGTCTTCCGCACCGCGCTGAACCAGAAGCTGCTGGATGAGAGCGACCGCGGCAAGGAGTTGCTGATGCGAACTCCGATGGGCCGGTTCGGGAAGACGGCGGAGCTGGTTGGGTCGGCGATCTTCCTGGCGAGCGATGCTTCAGGGTTTGTCACGGGCGAGATCCTGGTGGTTGATGGTGGGTTTCTGGCCAGTGGTGTGAATCAGTAGGGCTGCTGGCGTGACGATGGGCTGGTGAGCGTATTCTCCTTTTGACGGCTACCCCCCTCCCCCCGGGGGGGGTATTTTGGGTATAAGATACTCTTTTTCAATGGTTTGCGGCGCGGTAGTGCCTGCAAAATGTTCATAACAAAAGCTTTGCGCACAAAATATCTGTTATCAGTTAGTTAGCGCCGAAACCGTGCCGCCTCCCCACGAGGCCTTGCAGGTGTTTCGATCTATATATTTATTATATCGGGTTGAGCGAAACTAACATGCCACGCGGATGTTACTGTTGAGCAATGGGTTAGATGGTTTTGGGACTTGACATGCGTTTTTTGGGCGGAAAACGCAGAAAGAAAATTCAGCTGTATAGCAAATGCAATAGAATCAGTGGTTTGTTCTTCAACGATATATCGACCCTATGAGACGAGCGAGGGCTGGGAAAGCGAACGTAACAAGCGGCGCCTGACCCTGGCAAACAGCAGATCCCTCCACTCCGCTGCGCTGCGGTCGGGATGACAAAGTATGTCAATAAGTCTTGTTCAGGACCCTAGCTCATGAGAATCTGTTCGAGCTTTTGTAAGCTCGACCGCTCTCCCATGACGATAAGGAAATCACCGGCTGAGATTTCGACTTCGGCTGGGGGATTGAAGATTGTTTCGCCTCGTTGTGTACGGATCGCAAGCACGATCACTCCGGATTTCCGCAACTCCGACAACTGTCGGAGGGATTGCCTGGTCAATTCACCCTTTGAGGCGACGCAGACCTGTTCCATGGTGATCTTTGATCCTATGTTGCTTCTGGCGAAGTCGAGGAACTCTACGACATGAGGTCTCAGCAAGGCGTCGGCAAGCTGGCGTCCCGCCATCGTATACGGGGTGAAGACGGTATCGGCTCCCGCGCGGCGCAGCTTTTCTCCGGCTTCCTCTTCAGAGACCCGGGTTGTAACGGTCAATGTCGGATTCAGAGTTTTCGCGGAGAGAATGATGAAGAGATTTTCCGCATCCGATGGCAAAGCGGCAATCAGTCCCTTCGCTTTGAGGACACCGGCCTGGCGAAGGCTGTCATCTTGTGTGGCATCGGCCACGATGGCAAGCATTCCGGCGGCTGCGGCCTTTGCAACACGCTGCTCATTGCGGTCGACGACGAGGAAGGCAGCGTCTGCCCGTTGAAATTCATAACAGGCGTTCCGGCCTACGCGGCCAAAACCGCAGACGATGAAATGGTCGTGCAGATTTTCGATCATGCGTCTCTTCCTGCGTTTGCCGTAGCGATCCTGTAACTCGACTTCAATGATAGTTTGGGTCATGGCGCCTACGGCTAAGAACATGGCGGTGACTCCAAACAGGATCAAAAAGGAATTGAAGATGCGGCCGGCATGGCTGAGAGGCCGGATCTCCTGATAGCCGACTGTCGTGATGGTCGTGAGGGTCATGTAGAAGCTGTCGAACCATGGATAGCCTTCGATCAGCTCAAAGCCTACTGTACCCACAACGAGGGTGAAGCTTAGCAGTCCAGCGATGAAGATGAAGCGGCGAACCAGACGGCTGCGCATCGGAGATCTCCGTAGAGATGTTCAGGCCATTATTGGCCTCCTGTCTACGTTTCGCCAATTGAGATCCACGGGTTGGTTGAGTTTGGAGAAAAACAAGAAAGACAACCGCAACAGCAAAGGCAATAGATGGGTCGCTCGCCCTTCGGGCTTCGCTCCAGCCTTCGGCAGAGCGGTAAGCCGCTTTGCGGCTGGCTTGGACGCGGGGCTAAAGCCCCGCTCTAATCCCAAAGGCAGAAGCGAGACAGAAGTAAATCCCTTCGCGATGACGACAAGAGGGGTAAAGGCAACAGCAGCTTCCTTTGCTTTGCTGCGGAATGACAAAGAGTTTCTGCCTAGCTGCGGCTGGTGGCGGCACGCGCTATCAGGACGGCGGTGTAGGCTGCGCCGAAGCCGTTGTCGATGTTGACTACGGTTACGTTTGGCGAGCAGGAGTTGAGCATGCCTAAGAGCGCGGCGGCGCCGTCGAAGCTGGCTCCGTAGCCGACCGAAGTGGGGACGGCGATTACGGGAACGCCGACGAGGCCGCCGACGACGGAGGGGAGAGCGCCTTCCATGCCGGCGCAGACGATGACGACGTTTGCCTGGGTGAGTTGGTCGCGGACGGAAAGAAGGCGATGGATGCCGGCTACGCCGATGTCGTAGAGGCGGGTGACTTTGGTGTTGAAGAGCTCGGCGGTGATGGCGGCCTCTTCGGCGATGAGCTGGTCGCTGGTGCCGGCGG
>JAOAPF010000524.1 GCA_025462755.1 Edaphobacter sp. | reverse complement strand
GACCCAATCACCCGAGTCTCCGCGCTCTCCTCCACCACCTCCAGCGAGTAGCTCTGTAGCGGACTCATCTTCACCATCTGCTGCATGTAGTCCTTCAGCATCGGTAGATCCAGGAAATGAATCGTGGAGCCCGTCAAAAAGAACTTCCCCGGTCCAGCCATGTGGATCGAAGTCGCCGTCGCCGCAGCTAGCGCCTTATGCCACAGCCGCTTGAACTCCACGCACCTTGCCTCTCCCGCCTTCGCCGCCTCGAATACCTCTTCCGGCTCCATGTCCAGAAACCGCAGCCGCATCGCCCGATACCCCATTATTCCTTCGAGGTGCCCGCGACCGCCGCAGCCACAGTAGGTCTCCTTATCTTCGAGCGTCACGACCGTGTGCCCACCCTCCCACACCCCCGGCGCAAAGGGATAGCGGCCATGCCCGATCCCCACCCCGATCGTCCATACCCGGATCATGTGGTCCAGCTTCCCATGGCTCGCCGCGAGCCCTGCCGCCACGCCATCCGCATCATTCAGAATCGTCACCAAAGCCGTGATCCCACGCTCACGCAACTGCACGCCCAGAAGATCCTTCAGCCGCGCACCTTTCAGTTGCGGCAGGTTAGGAGCCTCCTCGACCACGCCGTTCTTGATCAACCCCGGCACCGCGACCCCCACTCCCGCCAGGTCCTTCTCTCCGTTTGCCGCTGCCATCACCTGTTCACAGATCGTCTGCACCAGCGCCTCGGTGTGCATCTCGATCAGCGCATCGCGATCCTCTTCGTTCGCAGGAAAGCGCTGCAACCCCCCCACCAGCTTGTGATCCACCACCAGCCCGGCCAGAACCTGCTCCGATAATGTAACGCCAATTGTCTTTGCCATAACCCTGTGCTTGCCTCTGCCCCGTTTCCGCGTCTCCTATTCGAACTTGCTCACGCGGTTCAATCCGTTGAAAGCCGCAACTTTATAACATTCCGCGAGTGTTGGATAGTTGAAAACCGTGTCTACGAAATAATCCAGCTTTCCTCCCAGCGCCATCACCGCCTGTCCGATGTGCAACAGCTCGCTCGCGCCCTCGCCGATAATGTGCACGCCAAGAATCGCATGCGTCAGCCGGTGGAAGATCAGCTTCAGCCGCCCCGTCGTGTCGCCGCGAATCTGGCCACGCGCAATCTCGCGATAGTACGCCACTCCCACCTCGTACGGCACGTCCTCCTCGGTCAGCTGCTCCTCGGTCTTGCCGATAAAGCTGATCTCCGGAATCGTATAGATGCCGTACGGATACAGCCCCGGATTCGACAGAATGTCGTCGTCCCCGAACGCCCTTGCCGCGGCAACCCGTCCCTGCTCCATCGACACCGACGCGAGCGAAGGAAACCCAATCACATCGCCCACGGCAAAGATCGTCGGCACCTTCGTCCTGAAGTCCTTGTCCACCGGAATGCGCCCGCGCGAGTCCGCCTCGATTCCCACCGCAGCCAGGTTCAGCTCATCCACATTGCCCTGCCGCCCTACGGCATACAGCAGCGCATCGCCCTGGACTTTTTTCTTGCTCTCAAGGTTCGCAACGACCGTCCCATCCGGCATCTCTTCGACCGACTCCACCTCTTCATTCAGCCGCATCGTCACCCGCGAATCGCGCAGATGATAGCTCAACGCCTCGACAATCTCCTGATCGGCAAACTCCAGCAGACGCGGCCTCCGCTCAATCAGCGTCACCCGTACGCCGAGCGCGGAAAACATGCAGGTATACTCCACCCCAATCACACCGCCGCCCACGATAATCATCGTCTTCGGCAGGTTCACCAGGTCCAGCACCAGGTCGCTGTTGATAATGCTGCGCCCGTTGATCGGCACCTTCGGTGATGACGCAGGCTTGGTCCCCGTGCCGATCAGAATATTTTGCGCTTCGTACACGGTCGAACCGCGCGAGTTCGTCACCTTCACATGCGTCGCATCTTCAAAGCTCGCCACCCCGACCAGCATCTCGATGTTGTTGCGCGAAAGCTGCGCCTCCGTCACATCGATCTCGGTCTTGATCACATGTTGCACCCGGAACGCCAGGTCCGCCATCGTGATCCGTTCCTTCACCCGGTAGTTCATTCCATAGATGGACTTGTAGTTATACCCGGAGAGGTGCAGCACCGCCTCACGCATCGTCTTCGAAGGAATCGTGCCGGTGTTGATGGAGGCCCCACCCACCACCTCGCGCATCTCGACCAGCGCGACCTTCTTTCCCAGCTTCGACGCATAGATCGCGGCCCGTTGCCCGGCCGGCCCGGACCCGATAACAATCAGATCGTAAACACTACTCATAGTGGCACATACTCAGGTACATCGACTCCAGCGCTATGACTGGCTCTGGTCCCGTTATCGGCCCAAAGACAGCAGTTGGTGAGGGCCAGTTCTCTTGACGTTTTGCGCATTCGCCTCGTTGTTTTGAAACTACCACACCGGCATCACGCCCTCCACCATCAGGCTTTGGCAACATACACTTAGAGGAGTCATGCTTCGTTACGCCATTACCAGCCGCGCCTTATATCCGGGCGACGAGATTCAACAGCAGGCGGCACTCCTCCGTCAAGCCTCCAGCTGGATCGCCGATGGCATTGACCTCATCCAGCTTCGAGAAAAAGATCTGCCCGCGACCGTGATTGCAGCTCTCGCCCGCAAGATCCTTAAGGCCATTACCACGGCAGCCAGCCCAACAAAGCTTCTCCTCAACTCCCGGCCCGACATCGCCATTGCCACAGCAGCCCACGGCGTCCACCTCACCGCCGCTCCGGACGAACTGACCCCCACCCAGGTCCGCAGCCTCTATGCCTCAACCAACTCCCCGGCGCCAATCATTACCATCTCCTGCCACACCCTGGAAGACGTACACAATGCCGTTGCCAATCAGGCTGACGCCATCGTCTTCGCCCCGGTCTTCGAGAAAGTCGTTGCCGGCCAGAACGTCACTCCCGGCCAGGGATTGAATCAACTTCGTGCCGCCTGCCTCGCAGCCACACCGATCCCGGTCTACGCGCTCGGTGGCGTCACCTTTGAAAACACTCCCGCCTGCCTCGAAGCCGGAGCGGCCGGCATCGCAGGCATTCGCCTCTTCCACCAACGCTAGAAGGTTGTGCTGACCGTCAGCCGGAACGTCTTTCGCGGCTCTCGAAGTATGTAGTCTGCCCCATAGAGCTGCAGCGCCTGCTGGTAACTGAACTGTCCTGCTCCGGAGGTCGGGAAGTAGCCCTTGAACGTATTCACGTTATTCGGCCCGGAGTTCGGCACCGCCAGCTTCTGAGCAATATCCTCGTAGAGCCGCAGCGAGTTGTAAGCGTAGAAGATGCGGAACGGAGCATTGACGATCGGCAGGATCACCTGCAACTCCGCGCCGTTCGACATACGCGGCACATAGTTCGTTCCTGGAACGATCGAGAGTATCTCCGGGAACTTGACCGAGCTCCCGCCGAAGCAGGCTCCATTCACGATCGTCGGGCACCCGTACTGCGCGCCACTGATCAGCGAATTGCCGGCCGTACTCTGACGCAACTGCCCGGGCTGGGCGTCGAAGTCCATACCGAAGTCGGTAAAGAACGCGAAGGTCACCTGGTTTACGATCGGAATGCGGTATTCCAGATTGGCAATAAACTGCGTATCGCCACCAATCGAGACCATCCGGTAGATCGGCAGCGGAATCACAACGTTGCCCAGCGCAGGATTGGCCGGGTTGAGCGGGACTGCAGTCCCATCCGGGTTCGTCAGCGTGAACTGAACATTGTTCGGAATAAAGGTATATGGCGAGACCGACCGCGTGTCGAATCCGCGAAGGTCCTGCTCGCCGCCGCCATACAAACGATGAGTCGGCGGCGCCACTTGGCCACCGAAGCCGGTGGTGTGAGCCAGTTGGAGGCGGTAGCCCAGTACATTGTGCCCCTCCCGATTGACCTTCAGCCCCTTCATCGGGAAGAACTGGCGGAAGCTTGCGATCGGCGAGATGTACTTCACATTGCCCCCCACGCCGGCAACCTGCATCGAAATGTTGAAGTCCTTGCCGTTATGTGGACCGACCGCGCGATCCAGACTGGAGAACGAAAAGCTGGGCGTGACCACCGAAGAGATAATTCCGGACAGCTGGTTCTGCCCCGCAACTCCGGACCGGAACGCAAGTGACTGGAAGACGTTGGTCGTATTCTGGTTGAACGTCGTCACCGACGATCGCGACAGCGAGTAGGACAAACCAACACGCGTCACACCCGTCCTGGCCCACAGATGACGCAATGGCTCGCTCGCCGACAGCGTCACTCCTGTCGTCGACTGGTTGTAGTTCGTCAGCAGCGACTGCTGTGCTGCCGACAAATTCCCCGTCGCCCCGGCCGTCGACTGGCTCTTGGAGGGGTTGAAGTCGTACTTGGTGGCAAATACCTGCGCCCCGACTGAAATCGGCTTGTCCCGCAGATACGGCTCCGTAAACCCGAAACTTATGGTGCGGGAGAGATCGCCAATGTTCGCCTGCACCGACAGCGTCTCGCCGAGTCCGAGGAAGTTGTTGGTCTCATAGTTGAGCCCGATGAAGGTTCCCGACAAGCCGCTGATACCGCCGTTCAAACCAATCGAGTTCTTGCCCTTCTCCTTCAGCTTCAGCAGCAGATCGACCGTTCCATCCTCCGCATTCTGACGGCTCTCGGAGTCCTGCTCCGCCTTCAAGGGCTCGAAGTAGTTCAGCTGGTTCAACCGAAGAATCGACAGCTCCCACCGCTGGCTGTTGTAAATCTGTCCCTCTTCAAGCAGCAGCTCGCGCCGGATCACCTTGTCGCGCGTGATCGTATTGCCGGTAAACTCGATTCGTGAGACATAGAACGGCTTGCCCTCGTCGATGTCGATATTGAGCGTGATGGTCTTTTTCGCTTCGTCGGGCACCGGAACCGGATTGGCGACCATGTTGATATAGCCCAGCGAGCCATAGGACTTGCGGAGTTGATCAAGCCCCTTGCTGAACATAGTCGCGTTGAACCACTCGCCGTCCTTCTGTGCAAACTGTGCCCGCAGCGCCTTCACATTCGGCACGTGCGCGTTGCCGGTAAAGTTGATGCCCGCAAGTTTGTAGCGCGCACCCTCTTCGATGGGCATCAGAATGTCGATCCGCTTGCCCTTGGAAGGCCGCAGCGTAAACGGGTTCAGCCCGCCGGCGTCGCGAACATGGGTCGTAGGCTCGCTGGTCTGGGCCTTGAAGTAACCGCGGTCCCGGTAGGCCTGACGCACCCGCTCGGTATCTTCATCCAGCTTGCTCGCGTCGAAGGTCCGCGCAAACAAATTCTCCAGAATGATCGAGTGGGGTATGCCGATCGGCTTCAGGTTCTTCATTGCACTGCGGAGGGTGCGCGTGCTCAGGTTGTAGTTGCCGTCGAATTCAATCTTGCCCACCTTTACCGTTGGGCCTTCTTTGACCTTGAACGTGATCGCTACCGAGGCGGGCGGAATCTTCTTGATCTCCGGCGTTACCGTGGCGAACTGGTGTCCGTGCTCAGCCAGCAGATCTTTCAACACCACCACCGCACGCGCGATTTTCGTCGCATCATACTGGCTCTCCACCGAAAGCGGAACCTTGGCCTTCTTGAAACGGTCCAGGACGTCGGATTGCGTCACCGCATTGAGCCCGGTGTAGTTGATCTCGCGGATGGTCGGCTTCTCGCGAACGTAAATGACCAGTTGCACACACTTCGGAGTATTAACCCGTTCGATCTGGACATCTTCGAAATAGCCGGTATTCCAAAGCGAGTTGAAGTCGCGCTCCACCACCAGCGGATCGTACAGATCGTTCTGGCGGCTGAACAGACGCGCCAACACCGACTCCTTGGGAATCCGTCGATTACCGATTACCTGGGGCTGGCAAAGAATCTCCACGCCCTGCGACGACGAGGGGGCGCTTGGGGTACTCGGAGCGGTCTGGCCAGGCAAGGACGAGGTGGTAACCGCCGCAATGGCGAAAACAAACGCGGCATGAGCGATGCGGGAGCGGCTGGAGCGCGTGCACACAGGTTTGGCCTTGCTTTTCAGGGAGCTTCCGCTCTCTCGATTCACGGTAAAGATACGCACACCCTCACTGCTCTAGAAATGACGCTCCGCCAGCACATCAAGCGAAGTCCTGATTATATGGGAGCGGCCAGCCGTTAGCGAGTTCGCCCCGTGGTTCAGGTCCGACCAGCCTGCGTCTAACCCGCGTGAATTCAGCTTTGTTCTATTTTGGACGAAGCGCAGCCGCAAAAGCATCTCTACCACGCCTAACTCTCCAGCTCCGACGTAATCGTAAACTCCTGCGCCGATCCATCCCACCGCACCGTCAACACATTCGGCTGACAACAAACCTGGCAGTCCTCCACATACTGCTGCTTCGACCCCGCGGACTCATCCACCGTAGTCTCAATCCACTCCCCACATCCCGCGCATTGAAACCCCGCAGCATACATCTTCGCGTCCCCACAGTTCAGGCGAGCGAACTAACTCGGCTTTCGCACAGCACCTCGCCAAACACCTCGCTGTTCACATTGCCGCCAGTCAGCACAGTCCCTACTCGCTGACCGCCGTTCGCCCGATCCTTCAGCAAACCGGCCAGCCCCACTGCACCAGCCCCCTCCGCCACATTATGCGTATCCACGAAATAGGCCCGCATCGCATCCTTCACCTCATCGTCATCGACCATCACGACGCGATCCATTCCCGCGCGAATAATCTCCAACGCCACCGCATCCGGCTTCCGGCAAGCCACCCCGTCCGCAATTGCCGTCGTCGCCTCATGCTCCCTCACCTCGCCCGCAGTAAACGACAACGCATACGCCGGCGCATGGCTCGACACCACCCCCACCACCTTCGTCGCCAGCCCCAGAGCATTGCGTGCCGCAATCGTCCCGCACACCCCCGAGCCCATACCGATCGGCACATAGATCGTCTCCAGCGCCCGGCAAACCGAAAACAACTCCAACGCATACGTCGCCACACCCGTCACCAGCCGCAGATCGAAGCTCGGCACCCGATGCCACCCGTTCTCCCGCTCCAAACGCTCCGCATGTTCACTCGCCGCCTGAAAGTCCTCGCCAAACTCCACCAGCTCCGCGCCCAGCGCCCGCATCGCCCGGTTCTTCTCCACGCTGTTGCCAAACGGCACCACAATCACCACACGAATTCCATACTGCGCCGCCGCAAACGCCATCGACTGCCCATGGTTCCCGCGCGTAGCCGAGACCACCGTCTTCACCTCCGGCCGCTCGCGCCGCAGCCAGTCCATATAGACCAGGCCGCCCCGAACCTTGAACGCCCCCACCTGCGTATGGTTCTCATGCTTCACCCACACCTCGGCGCCGGCCCGCGCATTGATCAGCGGCCAGCTGTATTGCGGCGTAGCCGGCATCGTCTGATAGATCAACCGTGCGGCACTCTCTATTTCATTCAACCCAGGCAGCACAGCGTCCATTTCATCCTCTTCGCGTAATCGTGTCGCTATCTGCATACCTTCCTCACCTCAACCAGCGTCGAGTAAAACGTAGGCCCCCCGCCAAGATCGGTCAGCGTCTCCGACGTCAGCGCATTCACATTCGCTCCGCCGGTCGACAGCTTATTCCAGTCCAGCCGCGCGGCCACCACACCGGCCGAAACCTGCGCATTCACCAAAGCCTTCAGCGCCAAGCTGCCCCGCCCGTTGAACACCTCAACCTCATCCCCGGTCACAATCGCCCGCGCCGCCGCATCGGTCCGATGCATCTCCACCACACCCGCCGTCCGCGCCTCCATCCGCTGATGCGCGGGAAGATTCGCAAACGTCGAGTTCATATAGTTATCCGCCTTGCGCGGCAGAAACTCCAGCGGATACGGCCCCTCAGCCGCATGAGCCCGCGACTCCGCCGGAGCCGTGAATACCGGAACGGGCACCAACTCGCCCCGCCCGCTCGGAGTCCTGAACCACTCAGCCGTACTGAACGGCAACACCTCGCCCGCCGCATTCACCGGCAGCTGCAACGGCACATGCCCCTCCCGCTCCAACCGCTCCCGCGTAATCCCCGCAAACCACGGATCGTCCGTCCTGAGCGCCTGATCGATCAGCGCATCCTCGCGATCGTCAAAGCAAGCCTCTTCAAAACC
>JAOAPF010000517.1 GCA_025462755.1 Edaphobacter sp. | reverse complement strand
TCCTTAGAACCCGCTTCATATTCCGGAATGAGACGACAGATAGACAAATGAAAATTCTGTGGATATATCCCGAGCTCCCTTATCCCCTGACGAGCGGCTATCTACGAGGATTCCATCTCCTACGGCTGTTAGGCCAGCGGCACGCCGTTAGTTTTCTGACCCTTACCAACCAGAAACAGGTCCCTCCGGCGACCCTCCAATCGTTGAAGCCGTATGCCGAATTTATCGCGATCTTCAGCAGATGTGACGCACCCGAAAGCCGATGGCGCAGGGCGTGCCGATTATTACCAATTCTCGGCAGGCGATTACAGCAGTCCTGGAGCACACAATGGGCAGTGAAACAGATGGGGGTAACCGTTCGCAGCCTGCTGGAGCAGCAGACCTTCGATCTTGTGCTATTCCATGGCCGCGAGGCTCTTCCCGTATTAGACAACGTCGAAGTGCCGATAGTGGTTGAATGCGGCGATACCAACTGCGCTCGTATCCTCCAGCAGATGCGCCGAGCTCGCCTTTTGCTCTGGCCGAGATTGTTCTTCCTTTATCTGAGAGAGCGGCGTTTCGAAGAGAGACTTGCACGCAAAACGCCGTATCGGTCTTTCATCTCGGTGCGGGATCGGGAGAATCTCCTGGGCACATCCGATCGAAGTGCAATCGTGCCACAGGGTGTTGACTATGACTATTGGAAACGCAGCCGGCCGCCTTCAGGAGGGAACTGCATCGTCTTCTCGGGAGTCATGAGCTATTCTCCCAACGCGGACGCCGCTGTGTTTCTATTGGATACGATTCTCCCGCTGATAAGGCGGGTATTTTCCGAACTGGAAGTACTGATCGTGGGCCGCGATCCTTTACCGGAGTTGGTGAACATGGCCCAACGCTACCCCGATGTCACGATAACCGGCGCGGTCGATGACATGAGACCGTATCTGGAACGAGCAGATGTATTTGTTGCAGCCCTTCGCTTCGCCTCCGGGGTTCAAAACAAGGTGCTTGAAGCGATGTCCATGGAAGTGCCCGTTGTCACGACTCCTGTGGTCGCTGCGGGATTGAGTGTGGACGGTGTGGAACCGCAACTGGTCATCGGAAAAAACGCCGAGGAGATTGCCGCAGGTATCGTCAGGCTTTTGGCTAACGCGCGGGAACGTGCGCATCTCTCGATAGAAGGCCGCCGGTTCGTCGAAGCCCACTGCTCGTGGTCCCGCAGCGCAGAAAAACTTGAAGAGCTGTGCGTGGCTGCAGCGGGGGGTGCAAGCGAATCTTATAGGCCGGAGAGCATTGCCGCGGGTTCACTCCTGCCTGTCCTAAATGAAAAATCCTTTTGAAGGAGGAAATTAAATGCGTGTTCTCATTACGGGTGGCGCAGGATTTATAGGTTCTCATCTTACCGAAGCTTTACTGTCTCGAGGCGACGAAGTTCTCATTTTGGACGACCTGTCTACCGGCAGTTCGGAAAACATTCGCCACCTTAAGAACCTTCCTAAGCTGAACTACTGGATCGACTCGGTGATGAACAAAGCTCTGCTGGCAGAGCTGGTTGATGAGAGCGATCTTGTGGTCCATCTTGCCGCAGCTGTCGGAGTGCGTCTCATTGTCGAGAGCCCGGTCCGTACGATTGAGACGAACATAAAGGGAACCGAGTTAGTGCTCGAGGCCGCACGCAAGAAAAAGAAGAAAGTGTTTATCGCTTCGACCTCAGAGGTCTACGGCAAGAGCACGCACTTTCCCTTCCACGAGGAGGACGACCTAGTTCTAGGGTCGACGGATAAGGGCCGATGGAGTTATGCCGCATCGAAAGCCCTCGATGAATTTCTGGCTTTGGCTTACTGGAAAGAGAGAAAACTTCCGGTTGTGATTGGCAGGTTCTTTAACACAATAGGTCCCCGGCAGACGGGACAGTATGGAATGGTGGTTCCGAACTTTGTGCGACAGGCGCTTGAAGGCCAGCCCATCACCGTATTCGGCACGGGAAAACAAAGCCGTTGTTTCTGCTATGTAGGAGATACAGTAGCGGCTGTACTGAAGCTGCTGGACGCTCCGGATGCCGTCGGTCAGGTATTCAATATCGGTGCCTCTGAGGAGATTTCCATTGAAGATCTCGCCAATCTCATCAAAGCCAAACTCAACAGCAGTTCACCAATCTGCTACATCCCCTACGACAAGGCCTATGAGGCTGGATTCGAGGACATGCCGCGTCGAGTACCGTCGACGGCCAAGATCGACCGGTACGTCGGGTGGCAACCCTCTACTTCGCTCGATGCGACGATTGACCTGATTGCCGAATACTTCAAGCAGAAACAGAAGCCGCTGGCGTACGACGCGGCCGCGAAAACGTATATCGGCTCACATCAGCAGTTGGAGGACACTGACGCGGCAGCCTGAGGCAAGGCCGCCGAATAGATACCGCTGCGCTGCCAGTCGGCCTTCGCCGCAGCTTGTCCTACGAAGGGTCCTTTGCAGATGAAAACACTACACATTGTGCATCTCAGCACCTACCCCGCGGACGACATCCGAATCTTTCAAAAAGCGTGTCGGTCCGAAGTCGGGGAGGGGTACAAGGTTACGCAAATCGTTTGCCACGATCACGACGAGACCGTCGATGGCGTGAAAATACGTGCCATGTCTACATCGAAGGGACGCCTCTCGCGCATGACCACTCTCTCCTGGAGGATGTACCGGGAGGCCAAACGCCAGGATGCTGATATTTACCAGTTTCACCATCCCGACCTTATCCCGGCGGGGCTTCTGCTCAAGCTCTCCGGCAACAAAGTGATCTACGATACCCGCGAATTCTATCCGGATAAGATCCTCTCCATGCGATGGATTCCAGCAAAGCTGCGTTCGATCATCAGTACAGCGTTCCGGGTGTATGAACGGATGACAAGTACAGTGTGGGACCATGTGCTCGTGGCAGATCGCTACTCGGCTAAGGCGTTCAGCGGTCTCCCAATCAGCGTGGTGCCAAATTATCCTCTGCTCACGCCCGTGGAACGCAGGGCGAAAGGACAACGCAAAAAGTACAAGCTGATCTATGTCGGTGGATTGTCCCAAGAACGCGGGCTCCTGGTCATGCTTAAAATTGCGGAGTTGCTCAGGGACCAGAATGTGGAATTGGAACTCATGGGAATGTGTCCATTCCCAGAGGATGAGAGACGTATCCGTGCCGTGCCCAACGTTCGATACCTCGGAAACCAAAACCTGCAGGCTGTGTACCAGCACATCGCCGAAGCGGACCTTGGCTTATTGCTTCTACAGCCCGTGCCGGCCTACTTCTACGCAGGAGAAAACACCCTCAAACTGTTCGAGTATATGTGGTGCGGGATTCCGCTGGTCTCTTCTGACTTTCCGAATCTAAGGCAAATCATCGAAGCGGCGCAGTGTGGAATCTGCATTGAGCCCCGTAACCCGGAACGAATTGCCGTAGCTATCATGGACTTGCTCGATCAACCGAAACTGCGGCAAGAAATGGGAGTCAACGGTCGCGATGCTGTCCTCGAGGCCTACAACTGGCCGGCGGCGAGCAAAGTGCTGAGTCAGGTATACAAGAACGTCCTCAGCGGCAGCCGTTCCTCCGTTGAAACGCTGCCACTCTGGCTCAAAGAGCAAGTTGAGTCTCCCTCATACAACGCCGTCCCTTCCCCATAACTAAGGAATTTCTATCCCTCATTGCGGGGGAACATCAACGACGGATCATTGCGGTTACGAATCCAGAGGTCAGCACATGGTTAAACGGCTGATGAGTTCGATGCAGCGAGTCCTTGTGCTCGCCCCGCATACGGACGATGCAGAACTAGGTTGTGGCGGCACGATCGCCAGATTACTGAGGGAGGGTGAAGACGTTTTCGTGGCAGCGTTTTCGACGGCAGAGGAATCTCTGCCCCCCGGAGCAGTGCCAACCAGGCTCCGCGACGAATTTCTAGCAGCGATGCATACGTTGGGGATCCCACCCGAAAAAACTTTAGTATTTGGCTACCCAGTTCGCCGCCTGTCTTACTTCCGTCAGGAACTCCTGGAAGAATTAGTAAAACTGCGAAACCAGGTAAATCCAGGTATGGTGTTGCTCCCCTCCGCCAGCGATCTTCATCAGGATCATCAGGTGCTCAACGTCGAAGGCTTACGTTGCTTCAAAGACATGACGGTTTGGGGTTACGAACTACCGTGGAACAATATTGGGTTCCCATCGCAGGCCTTTGTCACCCTGGAACCCTGTGATCTGAAGGCGAAGTGGACAGCGCTTCAGGCATATAAATCGCAATTTGAGCTTGCGCGCCCTTACTTCTCCTGGGAGTTCATCGAAGGTCTGGCACGAGTTCGTGGAGTGCAAGTGAAGGCACCTTACGCCGAAGCCTTTGAAGTGATGAGACTCAAATGGTAAAAGAAACAGGACCGGACGCGTCACGCGGGTCCGTAGCAATCTGTGACATGAATAGGGTCATTGGTACAACCGTGGCTATTCACCAGCCAAACTACATACCCTGGTTGGGTTACTTTTTCAAGATTGCCCATGCGAATAAGTTTGTCTTCCTAGACATGGTAGTTTATCCAGGTGGTAGCCTGGTCAATCGGAATTCTATAAAGACAGCACACGGTCCTGCATGGCTGACGATCCCGGTACTTACGAGCGGCCGGTCTGGTCAACTCATCGGTGACGTTGAAACTGACAATACCAAGGGGTGGGCACACCGGCATCTGGCAACGCTCAAGAGCAGTTATGGAAAGGCCCCGCACTTCAAAGAGACATTTGCTTTGCTTGAACCCCATTACCGCGCCGCCACTCGCAATAGGAGTTCTCTAGGGGCCTTCAATATCGGTGTGATCTGCTCAGTTGTCACCTATCTCGACGTTAGTACACAGTTCATGCGCGCAAGTGAATTGAATGTGTCGGGTCAAAAAACCGACCTGCTCCTGGACATATGCCGCGCCATCGGAGCAAGTACATATCTAGCCGGAACGGGCGCTAAGTCGTATCAAGAAGATGCGAAATTTGAGGAGAACGGAATTACTCCTGTATATTCTCCTTTCTCACAACAAAGTTATCCACAACTGTTTGGGGAATTCGTTGGAAACCTGTCCGTGGTCGACGTTCTGATGAATTGCGGTTACGTGGGGACGAGGCGATTGTTAGGTATTGAGTCTAAGCATGGCTGACGGCGCTGTTGTCGATAATGCTAAAGCGTGAGCCAAGGCCGATACCTCGATGGGTCCGTCAAACATATAGGAGTATCTTCAAGTGCGAGTCTGGCTGATAAATCACTATGCCGTTCCGCCGTCCGAGCCGGGCGGTACGCGGCACTACAACCTTGCTCGAGAGCTGATTCGTAGCGGGCACGATGTTACGGTTATCGCATCAAGCTTCAATCACGCAACGGGAATGCGGATCAATTGCGCGCACGGAAAACTATCTACGCTCGAAAAATTTGGCGAGGTTCCTTTTCTGTTACTGCGTGTACCCACTTATCGCAGCAAGGTGGCGCGGCTGTGGAACATGTTTGTTTTCGCATTCGAAGTGTGGTTAGGCCTGGGTACCCAGAGGATGCGCAAGCCGGATATTGTCATCGGCTCATCTCTTACTTTGCTTGCGGCATTTGCGTCGGAGCGGCTGGCCAGACGACTATGTGTTCCTTTTGTCCTGGAAATACGTGACCTCTGGCCGCAGACGCTCATTGACATGGGTATGCGCCCACACCACCCCGCAGTGGTGGGGTTTGGGATGATCGAGCGATATCTATATCGCAATGCGGACAAGATTGTTACCCTCCTGCCGAACGCTTCGGAATACATGGTGCCCAGAGGAGCGCGGTTCAACAACATTACTTGGATCCCGAATGGAGTCAACGTGGAACTCATGCCGTTTCCGCACGTTCCGAGCCGGCCCGATCCGTTCACCGTGATGTACGCGGGCTCTCACGGTTTATCCGACGATTTGGATCCGGTGCTTGATGCAGCGGCCCTCCTGAACAAGGAAGTTCCAGGCCGCTTCTGTTTCCGCTTCGTTGGAGATGGCCCGAATAAACGTGATTTGCAACGGAGGGTGGCAAATGAGGACATCGCCAACGTCGTGTTTGACGATCCGGTGCCGAAACGAGAGGTATTCTCCGTATTGCAGGAAGCTGACGCGTTTATCATTACCGCGAAGAAGACCGATCTATACCGCTATGGTATAAGCCCAAACAAGCTTCACGAATATATGGCCGCCGCGCGCCCCACGATCTTTGCGGGGAAGTCACATAATAATCCTGTCGCCGAAGCGGCAGCGGGCATTACCGTTGCGCCAGAGGACTACAGGGCTATTGCTGGAGCGGTCGAAACGCTGGCTGCCTTGTCGATCGACGAAAGGTGGGAGATGGGTTTGCGCGGTCGGCAGTATATCGAGGAGCGTCACGATTTTGCTCGTCTTGCCAGCCGACTCGAGCAGGTGCTGCAGAGTGCACTTGCTTTTCCCGAAGAAGTACAGAGCGCCGCGAGCATTGATGCCGATAGCACCGCTATCTCAAGATGACAATGTTCAATCCCAGCAAATCCAGGAAGATCATAGTAAATGCCGACGACTTCGGAATCAGTGCGGAAGTCAACCAGGCAATCGTAGAAGCGTTCAACAAAAATTTGATCTCCAGCACCACCCTGATGACGAATATGCCGGGCTGCGACGAGGCCTGCGAACTGGCGCACCGCCATCGGCTTCAGGGGAAGGTCGGAGTGCATCTGAACCTGACCTCGGGATATCCATTGTCCGCTCCTATTCGGCGATGCCCGCGTTTTTGTGACGAAAACGGAATGTTTCGGCATCGGCAAACACATTTTCGGCTGTCGAAAGACGAGACGCTCGCAGTGGAGGCGGAGATGGCCGCACAGATCCAGGCCTGCTTGGATCGTGGTCTAACTCCGACGCACTTGGACTCGCATCATCATGTCCATACTGAGTGGGCGATCGGAGCGGCCACAATCACGGTTGCCCGTCAGTACGGAATAAAGGCCATCCGATTGTCCAGGAACTGCGGCTCCGGAATGGATCTCGTCCGCAAACTTTACAAACTGGCATACAACACCCGATTGCGGATGTATGGCTTGGCGAAGACCCGATATTTCGGCTCCCATGCGGACGCGCAGCAGATTCTTGGGACTGCATCGGGTGATGTTGAAATAATGGTGCATCCGACCCCTGCGGATACCGGAGATATTTCCGATCGCAGCGAAGATACGCGGCTCGAGCGTTGGTTCGCCACGCATCAACTCGCCAGCTACCCCTGATCGGGTGAGACGGTAAGAAGCGGAGAAGAGAAAGATTGATCCGGAGTTACTGAATGCGAATTGGTCTTTGTCCATTGCGAGCTGCCTAAAAACGTTGCGCTCGTGCCACAGCTATAATCCTCCCGATCTGCGTACCCATGTCCGCTATGGCCATTGTCACGCAATCGACCCGACAGGCAGAGTGAAATTTACCTTGAGGTCAAGGTTCTATGAAGAGTATCGCAATCATAGGTGCAGGGGGATTTGCCCGCGAAGTGGCTTGGCTCTTAGAAGACATCTCCGCCGCGACCAATCAAGAGGCGGCAACGTATGAGTCAGCCGGCTATCTGGTGAGCGACGCGAGTCGAGTCGGGCCTTACGACAGTCCCGTCTTAGGAGACTTCTCGTGGCTTGAATCAAACCACGTTGATGCTCTAGCCATGGGAATTGCCACTCCGGCCGTGAGGCTCAAACTTGCGGAAGAACTCAAAGAGAGATTCCCGCACATTCCATGGCCGGCCCTTATCCACCCGAGTGTTATATGGCAGCGACGAACCATGCAAGTCAGTGAAGGTGCGATCATCTGTGCCGGCACCATAGCAACGGTAAATGTTCGGTTTGAGCCATTCTGTATGGTTAACATGTCTTGCACCGTTGGCCATGAGGTTGTGATCGGTCGCGGTTCCGTGGTTAATCCTACGGTCAACATATCGGGTGGAGTTGAACTGGGAACAGGGGTGCTTGTGGGCGTCGGGGCACAGATCCTGCAGTACGTGAAAATTGGCAAGGGTGCAATGGTTGGCGCAGGATCCGTAGTGTTTAAGGATGTCAACGCAGAGACAACGGTGGTTGGAGTTCCTGCTAGAGAAGTGCCCAGAAGATCAACGATTGATGCCGTAGCCGCCGAGACCGTATCAGCGGTCGCATGACATCGTCATATGGGGGCAGGCTGTATACATTGAAGATCAGGTTGAAGAGGTGGGCTCGACACCGTCAGTGCGCAGATTCCACCGTGGCAATCGCCTGAGAACACATGCTTCGAGATTACAACAAGAAACGACTATTTGATCTGACTCTTGGGGCTGTTGCTCTCGCCCTCATGTCGCCCCTCGTGCTCTTGATTGGTGTGCTGGTGGCAGTGTTTCTAGGGAAACCGGTTATTTTTCGCCAGCAGCGCCCTGGATTAAACGGAAAGCTTTTCACCTTATTGAAGTTTCGCACCATGATCGAACCTGTCGGACTTAGCGAAGCGCCACTACGGGATAGTGCCCGCATCACGTCATTTGGACGGCTTCTGCGTAGCACCAGTCTGGACGAACTCCCTGAACTGATCAACGTCATTCGCGGTGAGATGAGCATCGTCGGCCCGCGGCCGCTCCTGGTTCGTTACCTGGGACGCTATTCTTACTTTCAGATGCGTCGCCACGAAGTGCTTCCCGGTATTACGGGGTGGGCTCAGGTTAATGGCCGAAATGCGGTAAGTTGGGAGCACAAATTCGCAATGGACGTCTGGTATGTCGATCACCGCTCCTTGTGGCTTGATCTGAGGATCATCGCTCTAACGATGTGGAGGATCATCAAGCGAGACGGAATCGACCAGCCCGGCGAGGTTGGGGCATCCGAGTTCATGGGCAGCGGCGCCGTGCAGAACCATCCTGAACAGTCGGCATGTGTCCAGCGATGAAGTCAGATCTGGTATCGAAGAGTCTAGGGTCATGTGACTAAAAGTGCGACTGAGGATCAGCTCCCAACGTCTGTGTCGAGCTGGGCACAGGTGTTGATGGAGTTCCAGGTTAGTCATGGCGCATGTGCTGCGAGTGGTGATCAACGGCCATTCCACCGATCTACTCAGAAAATGGAGACAGTTATGGAGAGCAAAGCTACAAAACCAATCTCGGCCGAGATGTTTCCCGGTCCCGGCTTTCGGGTGAAAACGGAGTTTCATCGCTTAGATTCCCATTTCATGGAGAAATTCACAGAGTTTGCAACGCCGGACATCTCCGACATGCTCAATCGGTTGTACGCCATGGACTCGGCGATTGCCTGCCTGACGGGCAAGCACCATCGACTATGTGGGCCCGCTTGTACGGTTAAAGTGTTTCCTGGCGATAACCTGATGGTGCACAAGAGCCTGGATGTAGCCATGCCGGGGGACATTGTCGTGATCGATGCCCATTCCTCTTCGATGAATGCCGTGCTGGGCGACTTGGTTTCAACCAAGGCGAAACATCGCGGTATAGCTGGCTTCGTCGTAGACGGATTCATTCGCGATTTGCCAGACATTCTCGAGTTGGACTTCCCAATATTTGCACGTGGCACTACGTCCATCGGCCCACTCCATCGCGGACCGGGTGAGATCAATTACCCGATCTGTTGTGGTGGCATCGTAGTAAATCCAGGTGACGTCATCGTGGCAGACGGCGCGGGTACTGTGGTTATTCCCCAGGAAATTTCGTCCGATCTGCTGAAGAGGCTGCGTAACCAGAAGGCCAGCCAGGCCGCGTATCTGGCGGGCGTCAAGCGCGGTGATTTCTCCAACGACTGGGTAGACAGAATCCTAATGGAAGCTGGATGTGCTGTCGCTCCTACTGGGGAAAGCGTAGCCGCTTGAAAAGGCGGGAGGAATGGTGATGTATCCACTGATTTGCCGGCCAACCGTGGCCAACGTCTTTTACATTGGATATCGATTGAAAGAAGCCTTCCGGGTGCGGCGTTCGGATACGCGCCTCGCTCTGGAACATCGATCCCGCTTCTATACCGAACTGTGGCGTGATGCTGCATCTCAGCTTGGGGCCAGCGTCGAAGTGCTAGGAAATGACATTCTGGAAATTCGGCGTGGTCAGGTCTCTACGCGTGTTCAGCAGAACAGTACCGCCATAGACCGTTTAGTCGATGTCGCCGTGGCAGTCAACAAGCCACTGGTACACCGTTTACTCGCAAAGCGCCATTTGCGAACACCCATTTATTGCGAATTCACTCTGAATGAGATCGCCAAAGCCGCCGCTTTTGTCGAAGGCTCCGCAAGCAAATGTGTTGTGAAACCCGCGAATGGCGGCGGGGGCCGAGGAGTCACGACTGGGATCACTCGGACATTCGAGTTGATGCGTGCGGCCGCGCATGCAGCGGTCTACGGTCGAGATCTCATGGTGGAACAGCATGTGCGCGGAGATGTCTACAGGCTCCTCTACTTCGACGGTGTGTTGCTGGATGCTGTCCTGCGACGACCTTCCGCGGTGATAGCGGACGGAAAATCTACCGTTCGGGAGTTGATTCGCCTGGAAAACGAGGCCAGGCTGGAGGCAGGGCCAAGTCTGGCACATGCGCTTATTTCGGTTGACCTGGATGTGCAAAGCACGCTCACAAACCAGGGTTTGACGCTTTCTGCCATACCAAATGAGGGGGTCGCGGTAACGCTTAAAACCGTCATCAACGACAACTCGCAACAGGACAATTTCACCGCGAAACATCTGCTATGCACGTCAATCATTCAGGATGGCGCAGCGGCCGTGGCGGTGGTCGGAGCACGCCTCGCGGGCATCGATGTTATTACACCTGATCCCCATGTGCCCTTGGCGGAGTCGGGCGGCGTCATCCTCGAGGTCAACACAACTCCCTCCTATCACCACCACTATCACAAGCGGGACGGAAGTTATCCCGTCGCAGTTCATCTATTGCCAACTCTGCTAGCCAACGGCGTAGCGGAACAACACACCACAGCAGCCTGAGACAGGAGCTCAAAATGTCAAAAATGTTCGACTTCGATGCCCATAGTTATATCGATGAATTTGCGGAGCGTGGGTACGTTCATATCCCCGGAGGCTTGCCAGAAGACTTCCATGCCCAGCTAGTCAAGTATGTCGAGGATTCGTTCGACAAGAAGCATTTGAAAGACTTCGCTCGCGGTGATAAGCAGCAGGCGATGTTCGAATTTCTCGAACCGGAGCACTATGACGAGCTGCGCGAGACTGTGGCGACGATTTGCGGGGTTGATGCAAACAGCTTGACCTTGTCGGAGCGTCACATCAAAGAGTATGAGCCCGGCGCGGACCCGTATCCACTAGCGCATAAGGACCGTTTCGGATCCGAAATTGCTGTCGGCTTCTCAATTCGTGTTCCCGAAGGGTCCACTCTGGTCATGTATCCCGAACATGATGTCAGCGTCAACCCATT
>JAOAPF010000143.1 GCA_025462755.1 Edaphobacter sp. | reverse complement strand
TTGCGCGGACACACAGCGCGATGGCAGACGCAGACGTCGTGCTGCTGCTGGTGGATGCTGTGACCGCTGTGGATGGAGACAGCGTGATGCGGCTGCTGCCGGAGGATGCAGCGCTACTGGAGTCGCTGAAGCCGCGCGCGCCGCTGGTGGTGCTGAACAAGATCGATCTGGCGCGGCCGTCGCGGGTAGAACTGGATGCAGATGTGGCCTGTGTCTCTGCGTTAACGGGCGAGGGTGTGGATGCACTGCGCGAGCGGCTGCTGGAGCGGGTGCGAGGCAATGCGAACGCCGCCGAAGCGGGCATGCTGACCAGCCTGCGCCACTATGAAGCGCTCGAGGGATGCACGCAGGCATTGGCGCATGCGCGGATCGCGCTTGCGGAGCGAGTGCCGCACGAGATGCTGCTGCTGGATCTCTACACCGCCTTGCAGCAACTGGATCAGCTCACAGGCGCAACCACTGCGGACGACATCTTGAATCGGATCTTCTCGAGCTTTTGCATCGGAAAGTAGGCTAGGTTCCCAACGCGTCCCACGTTGTCCCGCAACCCCAACAAAAAACGGCCGTTGGTGGCACTCTATAGCCCCGTAGTGTCCCAGTCAACCCCATAAATTCCTGTCCACCTGTTGTCCACATACTTGTACACTCTGCCCAGAGTTGGGGCAGATCGCTCCATGTGGACAAAGCATGCCACTCACAGATGCACTTCTACGGTCACTCAGGCCGCGGCACAACAGGTACACGGTCACCGATGGTCGTGGCCTCGCTATCGAGGTCTTCCCGACCGGCGGAATGGGTTGGCGCTATCGGTATCAAAAGGACAGCCGGACGGAAAAGGTCTCGCTCGGCAAGTATCCCCAGGTCTCCTTGAAGGACGCTCGGGTCAAGCGCGATGAGCTCGCCGTTGCTGTTGCGCGGGGGTCCTCGCCTGCCCGGGAGAAGCAGAAGAGCAAGAAGGCGGTGAATACGGCCGCCACAGTCGGCGAGTTTGGTGAGAAGTATTTCGCTGAGGTGGTGCGTCGTGATCGCAAGAACCCGATCAACCTGCGTCGCTACTTGGATAAGGAGATCTATCCTGCACTCGGTCATCGGTTAATGCGAGAGGTCTCCGCCGGTGAGATCCAGCTGATCGTCTACAGGAAGCGTGACCATGGCTTCGAGGCAGCCGCGGCGGACCTGCGGAATCTCTGTAAGCGAATGTGGGATTATGGCGTCGAGACCGGCGTGTGCACCATCAATCCCGCTAAGGCCGTGGGCATGCGCTTTATCACGAGTGCTCGCTCGAGGACGCGCGCTCTCTCCCCTGATGAGATCCGCGAGTATCTCAAGACGCTCTACCGTTCGAACATCCGGCGCCAGTTCAAGCTGGCCTTGCATCTGATCACGCTTACGCTGGTGCGCAAGTCAGAGCTGCTGCTCGCGGAATGGAAGGACATTCGCCTCGATGCGCGCGAGTGGCACATCCCAGCACAGAATTCGAAGACTGGTCGGCCGCACATCGTCTACCTGAGCGACCGAGCGATCGAGCTCTTCAAAGAGCTGCGGGCTCTCGCCAGCGACTCAAAGTTGGTGCTGCCAGGTCGTAGCAGCCTGAGTAGGCCCTTCGCGTCCAACGCACTCAACAAAGCTCTCGAGGGTGTGACCTTCTCGATCCCGCCATTCACCATCCACGATCTCCGGCGCACCGGAAGCACACGGCTGCATGAGATGGGCTATCCCAGCGATGTGATCGAGGCCGCGCTCAATCATCAGATAGGCGGTGTACGCGGAATCTATAACCGCGCCAAGTACGAAACGCAGCGGCGAGAGATGCTGCAGGCATGGGGTGAGTATGTTGCCGGGCTTGCAGGTGGACTGCGGTGAAGAGACCTCTTCCGTTCACAACCTACGATCCCAACAAGGTGAAGCTACGAGCCTTCCGACATTTGGAGGAAATCGCCGACCGTGCAAGGGCCGTACTGGGAGCGAAGACCACACCAGAGCTTCTCGCAATTCTTGACACTGCCCTAGAGTCGGCTCTTATGGTGGGTGCTTTCAAAGATAAGAAATCGCGTCCGCTCCTGGAGAGTTTGACCACACACGAAATGCTCCGAATAGCTATGGATTTGAGTATCTCGGTCGGTGACGGACCGCACGTTCCCGCGAACATGCAATTTGCGGCTTTAGCACTCGGCTATGTCGACCAGATGATGTTTCTACTCGCACGGAGTCCTCTTACTGCAAAGCGCGGCAAGTCCGATCGCCTCGTTTCAGAGTTGATGAAACTCTCGGCTTATGCCGAAGCTGCTGTGAGTCGCGCTGAGGGCGAAGTCGGCCGAGCGGAGTTCATTCGGCTTCGGTATGAGGTGCAGGAATCCAGAACTGGCAGATCCCAGATGGCTAGATCTGGTGCATTCGGTAAAAAGAGTAGCTTTGCGAGCAAGAAGCGAAAGGCACGATCGCATTACCTGAGCAACCGTCTCCAGTTAGACAGGATGAAGATCAGCGCTGCTGCATCAGAGATCAAACAGGCTCTCTTTCCTAACGAGCCGCCGGCGGCGAGTGGGATAGAGGATTGGGTGAGCTTCTGGCGGAAAGCACGGCAAAGATGTCTTCGAATCAGTCGGGCAGATGGACGAATGCTGAGCAAACGGAAATGAGATTATCCGTTTGCTTGGCAAGTGGTGATCGTCTTTGAGTCCGGCATTTATCCGACCTGGATTTGTGTCATTGTCGTCAGCAATAGCCAGGAGGTCGCGCAATGTCCCACAGCATCATTCGGTTCCCCGCACTCAGAGATCGATACGGTATCTCGCGTAGTCGCCTGTATGTCTGGATGGCCGAAGGAAAGTTCCCTCGCCCTATCCGTCTCGGTGAACGTTCGGTCGGATGGCTGGAAAATGAGGTGGAAGATTGGTTGCGCGGAAGGGTTGAATCCTCGCGTCAAGAGACTCGTATCGCCTAGGGTTCAGTCGCTCGGCTTTGCCTGAGCGGTCCACCAATAACAACAGCAGGTTGGTAGCAGCACCCGAGCCACTAGCTACCCCCTCGCGCGCCGAGCGCATGTACCTCTCGGACTCAGTGCCTCGGACGTCGCACCCGATCTCCGTTTGATCGAGTGTTCACCAAGAACGATTGAAGGCTGTAGCGAGCACCCGGACGACTCGCTGTCACCCTGCGCCCCGAGCGCAAGCACCATCTCGGTCGAGTGCCCCGAATCTCACACCCAATCCCCGTCCAAACGAACCCGGTCCGCATCGCGCGGGCCGTTTTCTTTGGGCACAAATGATAAGGCCCGCGGGTCAGGCGGGCCTTGCCTTCACGGCAACCCTGGGAGGTAAACCGTGTCTCGAAGACTGCGTAGTTCAACTGTAGAGCCGCTCTGCGGCATCTTTCAAGAGTTATCCGCACGTGAACGATCGTTGCTCCGTCGATCCAGCGGCTGCACGCGCTTGCGATGGACCCTTCACTACCTCGATGCCGCTTTCTGGACCAGACAGGTCCGCGTGCAGCACGCTGCCTGCTGCGCCGATTGTCTCGCCGCTTGCAATGACGCGCGGAGCGCTGCATGAGCAGTCCGTTGCTCGCAGCGCATAGGCGAGTTCTCTCTCGTCGCGCGCGGCATTGCCTGTTCGAGCGAATCCGTTCTCTGTTCGAGAGGGAAGATCGGCGGCTGGCGCGCCTCGAGAGCATTCTGGGCGACTATCCGCTGATCTCCGCTACAGAAAGCTTGGAAGTCGCTCACCTCATTGCGTGGAGGGCCAAAGCGTGAGCCAACTCATCCCGAACAGCTATCAGACGCCGAACTTCATCGCGGACAAGCTGCTGCGGCACCTCAGCGGCCCTCAGGCCAAGGTGCTGATGACGTTGTGTCGTAAAACTTTCGGCTGGAACAAGCGCGAGGACGTCATCTCGTTTTCTCAATTCCGCGAGGAGGCGGGTGTCAGCCGCTCGTCTGCGATCGAAGCGCTGAGAGTGTTCGTCGACGCAGGACTGGTGCTCAAGACAAGCAAAGGGCGTGTCGACATGAATGCCTGGAGCCTGAACTTGGACGCGGATGTGGAGAAGGTTCTGCAGCGGCTGATGCCCGGGAAGAAACGCCCGGCCGACGTCGACAACAACCGCGTCCCCGAAGCGAACTGGTCCAGCGGGCGGACTAGTACAGCAGGCGGACTAGTCCAACCGGCGGACCAGAGCTGGTCCGCCCAGCGGTCTAGTGCTAGTCCGCCGGTTGGACCCACAGAAACACAAGAAACACAAGAAACACAGATCCCCCTACCCCCTTTGAATTCACCAGAACGGTCGGATCAACTTCTCGGGCTGGTGCTCACTGCACCTTCGGCTCGAAAGCCGGCCATTGGAAAGGCTCACGAAGCAAGCGACGACGTCATGCAGGTCTGGCAGTACTACGTCGCCAGACTCAAGCGCGGCCCACACCTCGAACTGACAAAACAACGACGTGCGATGGGAGAGGCCGGTCTCAAGGCCTGCAGGCGCATGGCCGCACTAAGCGGTTCCGTTGCTCCGGATGTGGACGCGATCGAGCTGATGAAGCTGGCCATCGATCGCCTTGCAGAAAGTCCATGGCACAACGGAGTGAACGAAACCCGCACGAAATACTTGGGATGGGAACTGCTCTTCCGCAGCCGTGAGTTGCCATGTCCGCAGAAGCTGACCGACTACTGGCTGAACGATGAGAAGTTCCCAGAGAAGCGGGGTGCTGCGTGATCCTCACGTTCGATCAGATCCGGAAGTTCTTCGAGCACCACCATCCGGGCCAGAGGATTGGCACACGCAACAAGGCCAGTGTGAAATGCCGCTTCCACGACGACTCGACACCGAGCTGCACGCTATTCCTCGATGGCGCCGGCGGCTTTCATTGCAACGGCTGCCAGGCTAGCGGGAACGTCTTCCAGTTCCAGGCGAAAATCGCTGCCTGCTCACTTCCCGAAGCGGAACGCCTTGTCGCTGAGATCACGGGCGCTAAGCCAGACAAAGGCTTCCTCGCTGAGAAGCTTGGCCCTGTGGTGGCGCAATCCGACTATCGCGATGAGACCGGCCGCGTTCTCTACCAGAAACGGCGCTACCAGCCGGAGGGTGGTGCAAAGACCTTCCGCACCTACCGGCCGGATGGCGAGCGTTGGATTGCAGGAATCGATGCTGATGGCGAGTCCACGCGACGGGTGCTGTACAACCTGCCGCATTTGGTGACTGCGAACGTTGTCGCCATCTGCGAGGGCGAGAAGGATTGCGACAACGTGATGCAGGCTGCTCCGTACATCGGCAATGGAGACGTGAGGTTCGCTGCCACGTGCAACTTCGATGGCGCGTGGAAGCCTGGAGATCGGGCGAAGTGGCTGCCGGAATATGACGCATTCTTCGCTGGCAAGCTTGTGTTCGTCTTCCGCGACAACGACGAAGCAGGCGAAGCGTGGAGCGCCCACGTAGCAGCGTCTGTGGCCCGCTACGCGCGCCAGGTGCGCATCGTGAAGCTCGACGGCCTCACAGAGAAGGGCGATGTCTCCGACTGGCTGCAGACGCGCACAGGAGTGGACCTGCGGAAGGCGATGCATGCGTCAGCGATCTGGATGGCGCCGGAAATGCCTCGGCGACAGCCGATGTTTCGCGATGCCGTGGACTTCGCAGCTGAAGCGCCTGCACTGGTGGAATGGCTCGTCGAAGGCGTGATACCGAAGGGTACGAACGGCATCATCTGCGGCGATCCGAAGGCCTCGAAGAGTTTCCATGCGATGGACTTGTGCATGAGCGTGGCCTGCGGCGGCGAGTGGCTTGGCATGAGAGTGCCGCGACGGGCGAGAACGGCGCTTGTGGCAAGGGAAGACTCTCCATCGCTCACGCAGCGGCGCATCAATCGCCTGGTATGCGGGAATGGGCGGTACGGGTTGCAGTTGAGCGACTGGATGCTCGTCAACACACGCCGGCAGCTCGCCGATTTCAAAGTCACGACAGACGAGCATCTCCAGCAGCTCATAGACGAACTCAAAGTGTTCCGAGTCGAGCTTGTGGTGCTGGACGTCTTCCGGTCACTCCACGACTCAGAAGAGAACGACAACACCGAGGTGCAGCAGGTCCTGCAGCGCATTAACCGGATCCAGAACGAGTGCGAGTGTGCTGTTGCGCTGGTGCACCACATCAACAAAGTCTCGAGCGACAACATCTTCAAAGGCCTCCGCGGCGCGTCGGCGATCCACGGCTGGATGGAATGGGGCATTGGCATCTCGGTCACCAACCCCGATGAGGAAGACAAGTCCAGCTACGTGCGGAAGTTGGAGTTCGAGAACAAAGAAGGCACCGCGCCCGCGATCTACACGCAGATCCGCGAAAGCGATACGGCGACAGTGAGAATCGATCGCGTGGCCCGGCCCGATGAGACGCAGCAACGCAGAAAGCGGGTCAGCGACATCATCCCCATGGGTGCTCGATGAACAGCTTTGTCATCGGGCAGGCCGTTCGGCTGCGCTATGCACCCTATGGTGCTGCAGGACGGGTGATCGGATTTCGGCGCGGCCAGGTACTGGTGCAGTGGCCTGACTTGCAGATGAATACCAAGCACGCAGCGACATCCCTGTTGCCTGCTGGAGAGAACACCCTGCCTGTCCAAACGTCTGCGCCATCCGTGGGGGGAGGGGCGGGTGAAATCTCTGGCGATCGGTCGCCCGTAGACCGCCTGCCAGTTGAATTTTTGTATCCCCACTTCAGATAAATTTTGGCTTGAAGGATCGAAACAGAATGCCAGCCCATAGGAAGTCCCTGCAGGAACTCGAACTGAGTGGTGCGACCAAGAAGAATCCATCCCGCTATGTGACGCGCAGGAATGCGCCAAGCACGGGTGACCTCGGAAAGCCGCACAGATCACTGAACAAGGAAGAGACTCGGATCTGGCACGAGATCGCGAAGTCCTCCCCTGCGGGTATTCTCCAGGCGCGTGACCGTTTGTCGGTCGAACTCGCATGCCGGCTTTTGGCAAAGGCGCGCTCTGGGATGGCAAAGGCTGCAGAATTTTCGATCTTAACGAGCCTGCTTGCGAAGCTGGGGCTCAATCCTGTTGATGGTCAGCGCATCGATGCTCCACCTCCACCGCGTGAAGACGATGAGTTGGATGAGTGGTTTAGCGAGCGCCCGAGGTGAGAATCCCAGTCAAAGGAGCCATGTATGCCAAGCCCGAAGCGATACAAGGATCGCGCACTACCACCTCTCCGGACCGGTGATCTGGGACTGCCCGATGAAAGCCTCAGCGACAAGGAGAAGGTGATCTGGCTGGAGTTGGCCGAGAGCGCACCTATCGGGCTCCTGCAAAGGTCAGATCGCATGGCCGTCGAGCTCTGCTGCCGGCTCCTGTCAAAGGCGCGCGAAGGGGAAGCAATGCCGGATGAACTTAAGGTCCTCGGGCAGATGCTCCGCGCGTGCGGCTTCACCCCGCTTGCTCGCGAGCGAATCATGCGCCGGCTGTTTCCGAAAGCCGCCATGAGGAAGATTCGCAGATAGGCGATAGGCGATTCACCATTCAGGTAACAAGCCCAGCTCAGGCTGGGCATTTTTCTGCTCGAAGGAGAAATGCAATGGTTAAACGATCGAAGAAGGCTGCTGTTCCAACCGATCAACACGTCATCCGGCTCGATGGCACTGAGCTGCGAGTCCGATTCGATTTCCTGGCACTCGGACTTTTCCACTCGGTCACCGGGGTTAACGTCCTCGAGGGCTTGACCCCTAGCGCGCTCAACGCCCTCCAGGTCGCCGCGTTCGCATGGGCTGGATGCAACAGGCACCACCCGGAAGTCGAGGTGCAATGGTTCCTGGACCGCTTGAATCTCGACAACTACGGCGAAATCATGAGCAGTCTCCTGCGCGCCTTGATGCAGCGTGAGCCCAACGCAGAGCGGGATGGTGCTGCCTCTGCCGCCGAGGTCAAAATTGGCTGACGGACTCGGCATAAGGGTCAAAGGCCTCAGTGAACTGGACGCCATCTTCGAGGAGATGGGTGATCCCAAGCGCATCAACACTGCGGCGCGCGCGGCTGTCAGAAACGGGGCAAAGATCGTTCAGGCGGCGATCGAAGAGCGTGCTCCAGAGCGGCCGGACCTTCCCAGCAGCACTGCCCTGCCCGTGGGAGCGCTGGCGAATGACATCGAAATTCACGTCCGCACGGGCGCGAATGGGATGCCTTACGCGACCATCGGTCCGGGCAAGGAGACGTCCCACGTAGCGCGCTGGGTGGAATACGGCCACCGGCTGGTCCGCGGCGGCCGTAGCAAGCTCAACAAACTCACCGGCAAGACGAGCGGGCCTGGATCCGAAGTTGGCATCGTCCCAGCCCATCCCTTCATTCGCCCAGGTTTTGAGGCCTCGGAAGCGCCCGCCCGCGAAGCCATGATGACAACCCTCATCGACGAAGCAACGAAGCCCGCGAAGGGCTTCAGGAGGTTGCGATAGATGTCAGAGACCAGAGCCGGAGAAGTCCAGGTAGTCCTGACGCTCGAGCAGCTGTCGTATTCGGCTGCTGTAGCGAAGGCACGCAAGGCGATTCGCGACCTCGGCGACGAGGCAGACAAAACGTCTCGCCACACCGTCACATCCATGGCTGCGGCATCCGGCGCCCTCCGATCGCTGGAAGGCTCGATTCCGATCCGCGCGGCAGAGCGCTTCATCGGCATGCTGCCGGGCGTCGGTACGGCGGTCCTTGCGGCGTTCCCAGTCGTGGGCGCGATCGCCCTCACCAACGTCATCATCCGCGGCGCGACGGAGCTCGCCAACTTTGTGAAGAAGGCGCAGGAGGCGAAGGAGCAATTCCGGCTTGCGTTCCAGGAGATGACGAACACGGGCAGGCTGCAGAACGATGAGCTCGCCAAGACGAATATCCAGATGGAGAATCAGATTGCGAAGCTCGAACACAAACCGCAGAACGAGCTCGCCGCGGCCCTGATCGAGGATCGGATCGAGGCTGACAAGCTGGCTCTCTCTATCGATGCCGCGGCTGCCAAGATCAAGGCGATGCTCGAGCAGAACAAGGCAGGCTTCCTGCAACAGCTGTTCGGCTCTGATTCCACCTCTGAGGCCTTTGGCAACATCATGAATTTTCAGAAGCTGAAGGCAGAAGCGGCCAACCGTAGGGCGGACGCACTGCACCGCGGCGATCAGCCCGGCGCAGACAAGGCGCAGGTCGATTACGAACAGCTGCTGAAGAACGAGATCGCAGAGTACAAGCGCCAGATCGCTCTGCGCACCTCAAGCTCGCGGGTCGATTCGGTGGACAGCGAAGGAAATCGATCATCGGCAGTCCTCACTTTCGCGCAGCAGCACGGCGACCAGGGTAGGAACCTGACAGCCTTCCAGGGGGCTCTCACGGGCGCTTACCAGGAGCAGGACCGCCTCGCGCTGGACAAGCAGAACGTGCAGGACACGACGGCGCTGAAGAGGACCCAGAACGCACAGGCGGCACAGGAGCAGGCGAAACAGGCGCAGGAGAAGGCCGCGCGCGAGATGCACCAGCGCATGGATGATCAACTCTCCGCTCTGAAGCAGGATCACCAGATGTCGGTGAACGAAGAGATTGACTACTGGCGCTCCGCGATGGCGGCGATCAAGGGTGGGTCAGCGCCGATGCTGGCACTCCGCACGGAGATCAACAAGCGCCTGGCCGAACTCGCGACAGAGAACCGGCGCAACCTCGAGCGTTACCAGAACAAGCGCGATACCGGCCTTAAGCCTGAACAGTCGATGGACTCGAAGGAGGCCGCTGAGGAGTTCCGCATACAAGCGGAGGAGCAGAAGAGAGCCGGCCTGGCCGCAGTCCAGGCCCAAGCCGCTTACGAGGAGTCAGCCCTGGCGCTGAAGGAGTCCACAGGCCACATCTCAAAGCTCGATGCCGCGGAGCAGCTGGCAAAGATCCACGCGCAGGAGCTCAAGGACGAACTCGCCGTGGTCCAGCAGGACATGGACATCTGGAAGGACACTCCCGATGATAATCCGCACAAGTTCAAGGCGCTCTTGGACGACGAGATGGAGAAGGCGCATCTCGCGAGCATGGGCAGGCTGCAAGAGGCACAGGACGAGGCCGCCATTAGAAGCAACACGGCCGGCGGAGCACTCACGGAATCGCTCGACCTCTACGTCCAGCACAGCAAAGACACGGCCGGGCAGGTCCGCGGTATCTGGAACGGCACATGGCAGGACGTCAA
>JAOAPF010000444.1 GCA_025462755.1 Edaphobacter sp. | reverse complement strand
GCGCCTCGAGTTCCTTTCGCCGCGGCCAGCTTCCGGCGTTTAAGCTGCGCAAGATCACGAGTCTACTTGAAGTGAACATCGACAAGGAGTTCGATCTCACCGCACTCGCAGAAGAAGCGGGAATGAGCGAGTTCCACTTCTCGCGCGGGTTCAAACAGACGACGGACTTCTCGCCACTGCAGTATCTCCCGCAACTGCGAATTGCCTTGGCACGTCAGCTACTTCGTGAAACGGACAAGAGCATGATCGAGATTGCGCTCGAAATCGGTTATTCGAGCCCCAGCCACTTCGCGCAAATCTTCAGACTCGAAGTGGGGATTACGCCGAGTGAGTTCATGGATATTCTCATGAACGAGAGCAAACAAGATTCACTTCACAACAAGAGCAGTCAGCGTGACCTTGAAGGCAAGGTTGCCCTAGTGACCGGAGCAGCGAGCGGCATCGGTTATGCCGTCACCCGTCTTCTGGCCGGACGCGGCGCATTCGTGGTGGCCGAGGACATCAACCCCTCTGTGGAAGCGTTGGCTAGCGACAACATTGCCACAATTGTCGCGGACATTTCGAAGGATGGCACGGCGGAGAAAGCGGTTGGTCTCGCGGTCGAGAAGTTTGGCAAGCTCGACATCCTAGTAAACAATGCCGGGCGTATCCTCTACAAATCTCTCGTCGAACTGAGCCGCGAAGAGTGGGCGTGGCAAATGGACACTAACGTCACCGGCGCCTTTCTGCATTCACGCGAGGCGCAGAAGGTGATGATGCCCAACAAATCTGGCGCGATCATCAACATTGCTTCCTACCCGTCATATTTCGCCTTTCCCGGTATCTCTGCCTATACTGCGTCGAAATGTGCGCTTGCGCAGTTGACCCGAACCCAGACGCTCGAAGCCATTCCATTTGGCATCCGCGTCAACGCCATTGGCGTCGGGGACGTTGTCACCAACCTGTTGAATCACTTCCGAAACGACGGTCGAGAGTTCCTCGCCGAAAATGGCAAGAAAGCACCGATCGGTCGCGCGGCCGATCCGTTTGAGATCGCCGAGATTGTGGCCTTTCTCGCTTCAGAGAAAGCCAGCTTCATTGTCGGGTCGGTTCTGGTGGCCGACGGCGGTATGAGCGTGGTGATCGGATAGCAGCCTGCACAGCGATTTGCGGTTTGGAGTGCCCACGTTCCCGATCGTGCGCAGCATGGAGGGCGATGGCATCACCCGGAACCAGTTGGAGCGGTTATTCTGGGATGCCATCGCCCCTGTAGGCCAACCACGCAATCCACACCCGCGTCTCGAAAAACAGAAGGTTTCGAAAGGATTTGAAGATGAAACAGCATGCAGTAACGAATCTCGCCCTGATCCGAGCAAAAGCCGGCAGAGCCGACGAATTGGGCCGAAGAGCTCATGCGTCTCGTTCCGCCATCCAGGCTGGAGCCTGGATGTGCCACCTACGACCTTCACCGCTCTCTCAACGATTCTGATCTCTGGCCGTCTATGAGGTCTGGCGATCGAAGGAAGACCTTGAAGCGCATTTCAAACAGGAGTTCATGGAGAGATTCCTGCGTAAGATCCCGTTTGCTGGTGGACGGAGATCTCGATTTGGGCGCTTTTACGCCCATCTCCGCACCTGCCGGTCCCCGCAAACGCACCAGCTAAGAACCGGGCGACAGGCTGCGGGGGCTCGTCTTCGAGGCTGTTCGCAGCTCGTCCACCCATCGATGCACAACCGAAAGGAAACCAAAACCTGTCAGGCATTATAAATCAAGTTATTCTCATCACCGGGGCGAGCAGCGGCATCGGTGAAGCAACCGCTCGCGAGTTGGCGCGCAGAGGAGCGTTGGTGGTTCTGTGCGCCCGACGTACGGAACGTCTGGAGTCGCTCACCAGGGATAGCCGCAATGGCGGCGGGACCGCGCACTTCCGCGTTCTGGACGTAACCCGGCTTGAGGACATGCAGGCATTTGTGGACTTCACGCTGACTACACACGGTCATATCGATGTGATTGTGAACAACGCCGGCGTCATGCCACTCTCGAAGCTCGAGGAAATAAAAGTGGAAGAGTGGAACCGCATGGTCGATGTGAACATTCGCGGCGTTCTCCATGGAATCGCGGCCGGACTGCCAGTGATGAAGAAGCAGAACCGCGGCCAGTTCATCAATCTCTCGTCTATCGGCGGACACACGGTGTATCCCACGAGCGCAGTGTACAGCGCAACTAAATTCGCGGTGATTGCTATCTCTGAGGGACTACGCCAGGAGAATGACAATATCCGCGTCACGGTTATCTCGCCGGGAGTAACCGAATCGGAGTTTGCGGAAAGCATCTCTGACGAAGGCGCTCGCGATGCTATGAAGACGTTTCGTCAGATCGTCCAGCCCATGCGATCGCCAGATCGATCGATCTGCCCGACAATGTGGTCAATGAAATCATCGTGCGTCCCACGACAGCGCGCATTAATGTTGGTTTGGCCGAGGTGGTAGTGCGAGGGCACGAGTCTGTTCGGCAGACTACGAAGGTACAGCCGGGGCGAAACGGGAGAGCTTTCTGAACTCACTGGGTTCCCAACCGGACGATCCGATGCTGGCAGGTCAGGCTGTCGTGGAGGCCGTCGAGTGCGTTTGGAGCTGGGTCCGTGGCGATCACTTCGAGACCATGTGCCAGGAACAGTGCGGCCCAGCTGGCACCGATGACTCCGGTTCAAACGATTGCGATACGACGGATGGGTTTGTCAGCAGACATGGGTGTTTCTCCTTCTTCTCAGAACAAATCTCTGCGATGACGTCTAAAGACGCTCCGCGCGGAAAGGTAAAATCTGTCGCAGGCCCGGGACTGATGGAAACCTACAACCTCGTCACAATCCGACGAGGCCATCTTCCAAGACACGAGGTCATCCCATCCAAGGCTGAAGCGCGAAAGATATTGCATATTCCTAGTAGTCGGTAGGGCGGATCCGCTTCGCATGAACTGCATCGCTTCGACTTAATACATGTGTAATGAACTCTTCGGATAACGCCCTCACGTCAACACAGTTCACCGCAACACGATGGCATTTACATCAAAGACAATGTGATCGAAGCGTGAGAAGCGTCCTATGAAATCTTCACCCGAACAGGAAGCCTCTGGCTGATGAGCTACAAAAAAGCGGAAAGGGAGCAGGTGCATTTCAGTGTCCACTAGAAAGACCGATCTCGAATGAGATTTGATAATGATCAGAAGCTTTGATTGAGCTATGGACGCGTCCCTAATCGATCTGCACAGGACCACGTACGAATGCCCAGTCGATATGGCGGCCGGGTTCGAGGAGATGGCGTGGAGGAGTGGTTGCGAGGCGACTGGTTGGTACAGCATGGGTGAATAATTTCGTCCATCAAGGTTTTCATGGCCTCGCAAACCTCACGAATCGTGATGTGTGGCTTCCAGTGCCATCGCCGTCTTGGTCAGGATCTGTTCGGGAGATAGATGGCAACGAAAAAGCATCTCAACCGCGACTGTGACGGCGGTTTGCTGTTCGAAGACCAATGTTTTCACATCCCTTCCTGATTGATTTCAAGGTCAGCGCGTGTCATGTGCTTAGATCGGATATGGCGCCCTGACGGCACGCTGCCGCACTTTGAGCTGCTCCTCGAAACGCACAATATAGGCGCGAGCGCAGTTCGAAGTCAGATTCTCGCTTGGCGCACCATGAATTGAATATCCATCGAGCATCCATTCCCGCTGATGTGTGGATGCATACCATGAATACCTGCGCCTCTAGGGGAAGGTTCGTTGAATGCATGTGAGATTAGTCCTGCTAAACGCGCTTATCTCCATAAATGCTCGTGTGCGAGCCCCACGCATGACCAGGCCCGTGTGGAGTTCGGCTGTAACTTCCGGCTGATGTTGGACATCGTGATCGTTGTCGGCTGTTCTGGCGTCATTGATCGTGAACAACATGTGTTCTAGACAGCATGAAGCGAATTCCAGGTCCAGTTTGTATTCAGTTCACAGTTTTTTGGCACAGGTCTCGTATAGGAGCTAATATTTCAGCATCCTAGATGCTTTCTCTTGGAGGCACATGATGGGTTTTGCCGATGAGATCCTGCCTAAGCCACGTCCTGATAGCATCCGGCCGGTAAAGTTACCACGTCGCATACAGGGCTTTCCGTCTCCGTCGGATTGGCGTGACGAAGTCATATACTTTTTTTTGCCAGACCGCTTCAGCGACGGAAAAGAGGCCGGACGACCCTTATTGGACCCCACCAAAGCTGCGTCGTTTCGCCCTGCAGGATTTCGGTTTGATCAATGGGCAGCGTCCGGCGGTGGGCGCTTTCAGGGGGGTAATCTCCAAGGCGCTCGGTCGAAGCTCGCCTATATTGCCTCTCTAGGTGCGACGACCGTGTGGGTGGGACCGATATTCAAACAAAGAACTCATTGGGACAGCTATCACGGCTATGCGATTCAGGACTTTCTTGAGGTGGACCCGCGCTTTGGCAACCGCAAAGATCTCGTCAATTTTGTGTCAGCGGCGCATGACGCAGGCCTGAGGGTCCTCCTGGATGTTATCTTCAACCATACTTCACAAAATTGGCTCTACGATGCGAATCCGGCCGACCAGCCGCCTTTCAAACCCTGGCCAGACTTCTACAACAGGGGCCCATGGCTGGATCGTCAGGGCAAGCCAGTGGCGCAGATTGGTGGACCTGACGACGGCGTTCATCCTCAGGAGTTGCAGCCGGACAATTACTACACCCGCGCCGGAGAGGGTAACTTGGGAGCTGGGGACATAAACGACCCGCACTGCGAGTTCAGACGCACCGACTTCGTGGGAGATCGCGACATCAACTATGACCAGCCCGGCGTGCTGGACGATGTAGCTCGTTGTTACAAATATTGGATTGCCCTTACCGACTGCGACGGGTTTCGTATCGACACGCTGAAGCATATCGACCAGGATAGTGGACGTAATCTTTGTGGGGCGCTGAAAGAGTTCGCCGCAAGCCTTGGAAAGGCTGATTTTTTCCTAGTCGGAGAGGTCGCCGGTAGCGATTTCGACGCTGACCTCTATCTCAAGATTCTAGGGTCGAATCTCAATGCCACACTTAATATTGGAGAGATACGACCGACACTGACTGCGGTTGCGAAGGGTCTTCAGCCTCCAGTTAACTACTTCTCCCTGACGGCTGTTTGGGATAAGGATCTCGGATCGCACCGGAACAGCGGCGAACGCAGGGTTAGTATCCTAGACGATCACGATCATGTTGCCGGAGACAAGGTGCGTTTTTCCTCCGATGCCGCAAGCAATCATCAGATCGTAGCAGGGATTGCGATGCTGCTTTTTGGACTAGGAATTCCTTGCATTTACTCGGGAACAGAGCAGGCATTCGCCGGTCCGGAGCGCTCCGAAAGAAAGCAGTTCCTACCTGATTACAGCGTCGGGAATCCACCGCCGGACAAGTATTTGCGAGAGGCGATGTTTGGCCCAGAACATCCGCGACTTTTAGGGTTGGCTGGTTTGGCGGCAGGACCAGCCGGATTCGATACCAACATGCCAGGCTTTGGGCCATTTGGCACCAGCGGCGCTCACTGCTTCAATCCAAACAGCGCGGCATTCGTTCGCATTGCTGCACTAATCGCTACTCGTCGGAAATATCCGTCCCTAAGATATGGTCGCCAATACCAACGCCCCACGAGCAACTTCGGTACTTCATTCGCCCTCCCTCAGCAAGGGGAACTTATTGCCTGGTCTAGAATTTTGGACGACGAGGAAGCCTTGTGCGTCGTAAACGGCCACGGCACTGAGAATCGGGGCGCAGACGTGGCAGTCGACGCCGCACTCAACTCGCCCCAAGCCGCCGGCGACCCATGGAGCGGTTCGGCGCCATTTTTTGAGGTTGTGTCCAACTCCGCACAGGCTGCAGCCGGAAGTGCGTATACGGGAACGCATCCCGTAGGTTCGCAGGCTCCAGTTTCCGTCCGGGATGGCATCGCTTTCTTGGCATTGAGAGGCGTCGGTCCCTCGGAAGTGCTTGTACTGATAAATCGTCCTTAGGTAAGTACCCAAGAAGCTCTAGGAATTGCACCTTGGCTCACCGATGTAAGGACTGAGATTAGTCATCACAAGCCGAATTCCCGGTACCGATTCCGCGTACTGAATTGCTGTCGACTGTGACCAAACCATCTTCGATCCATTCAGCAGCCGATATGGAGAGTCTGATCGATTGTGCAGGTCTGCAGGCCCGTTCTCCCCCCTTCGATCGGAGCGGACCGCGCAACGAAAGCTTCACGTGATGAGGAGAGAATGGAAAAGTTGTGACCATCAGCCTCGCCGCTCGCGATGTTCGCATGCAGTGTTGTCAGAGCGGTAAGTGTACTGCTGTAGGTGCCTGCAGAATTGTGGTACGCGACTTCAGCTTTGCCGATCAGCAAAAGGTCATTTGCAGCTGCGTTATCCTGCGCGGCCGCACGTACACGCCGCACTGCAGGAACTAAAAGAGCGATCAGCACAGCAATGATAGCAATCACTACCAGCAATTCAATCAGGGTGAACCCGAAACATGAAGAGAGCCTCCGGGCTTTCGCAGTATGCATGTTGTCCTCCCTGAAACCTACGTAAACAGCAATTCCCTAAGGCCGCTTCGGATCGACTAAAAGTTCTTTCAAGGCGTCGTAGTAAATTTGAGCCGCGAAGTACGGTACACTGGCTTCTTCTCCGACGAGCTTCCGATATTGTTCGATTTTATGCGCATTGGGTTCCTTGGCTAGCTGGCGTATCGCTCTCCATCCCGAAAGCCAAGAGTCGGTCTTCGGAAGCATCGTGGGGGGCCAGCCCGAGCTGCAATAGCCCATGCTTCGGGTGAGTACATGCGGAACGGGATCAGCGGCACGGACGTACGCGTAGTTGTGTACGTCTCAGCGACAAACTCATTGCCGAGACGTGGTGACGCGAAGGTATACGGCGTCATGAGTCGGAGCGGTGTTTCTTCGGGCCAAATGGATGGCAAGAGGCCGGATATGGCACCGCCCATCGAGTGACCTGTGAAATAGACGGGTTTGTCCTGGGAGCCCAGTGCTGTCGCAAGATCCCCAACCGCTCGCTCGGCATCGTCATAGAAACCTATGTGATAGGCCCGGTGGTCTATCCAGTGCTGCTTTGCGTCTAGGTCAACCGTCAAATCGCCCAGGATTTTGTTGAGCCTTTTCATGGTTCCGCGAACGGCAACAGCAATGAATTGATTAAAATCGAAGATGCCGATCACCAGTGACTCGCTGTCGGTGAAAGCCGCGCGCACTCGGCGGCTGCGTTCATCACCTGGCTCAGGTCGAGCTCAATGTCGTTCACTCGGGATCACTTTATACCAGTCTTTGCCACGTAGTTCGTACTTGCTCATCCGAAGATAAACGAGTTCGCTGAGACAAGCGAATAGGTAGGCCTTCTTCCAGTTCTGCGTGTCATCGGACCAGTTTACGGAGGCATCATTCACGAGATTCCACAGCCCGGTCGCCGGGGACTTCCCTGCCGCGAGTAACTCTCTGGCCTTGGACGTGTAGTCGATCCGTGTCTGGGTCGGTGGAGGTGGTTCCTCAGAGAGTGAGTCAGGCGCGGGCGCTGTGGCGGAATCAAGTTCAGACCCCGATTCGGTTTGGACGATAGCAGGACGTTCTAGAATCCACCCCTTGACCCAGGCCCCGGCTGAACCGGCTTCAGCTAATTGGGTTAGCAAAGTCTGCTTGGGGGCTTCCTGATTTTCCGGACTGTAGCTGTTGACCAGCATCCGCCGATAATTCCAGGTGAATGCAACCGCTGGCGTAGTCCAGAACGCGTCGTTTTGGGTGATTTCTTGGTGGGCTGTCTGGAGTTTCAGCAACAGATCAGCGAGTTCAGAATCGATCATGGTGTTTCGCCCTTGTTTGCCAGAAGCATTCTTCCCGGCCGTTGAGATTCTGGGTGCTATCGGGCAACCAATACCCATTACCATCCACGAATCAGTCACGACAGTCGGCTAATGAGATGGTCCGCCGCTTGATCCTTCCCCCGTTGAGGCAGGATCGTGGTGGCAGCTTCTCTGATCGGAGGATCATCTATATGCAGATACATTCAGTTGGCATCGACCTAGGCAAGACGACCTTTCATCTTGTGGCACTTGGACCTGCTGGACAGGTTCTGGTGCGTCGGAAGTTCTCGCAGAAGCAGTTGCTGACTTATACGGCCAACCTGGTCAGCTCTCTGGTCGGATTGGAAGCTTGTTCGGGGGCGCATTTCCTGGGCCGAGCCCTCCGAGCACAGGGGCACGACGTCCGGCTGATCCCCGCGCAGTTCGTCAAGCCGTTTGTGAAGTCCAACAAGAACGACTTCCTAGATGCTGAAGCGATCGCGGAAGCAGTGGCTCGGCAGAACATGCGCTTCGTCCCGATCAAGACTGATGACCAGCTGGACCTGCAGGCGATCCACCGTGTACGGGATCGGCTTATTGCATGCCGGACAGCCGTAATCAACCAACTGCGGGCCTTCCTACTCGAACGCGGCATGACCTTCGCCAAGAGCCCGGCGAAGCTGAAGTTGGCCATGCCAGAGATCCTCGAGAACGCCGACTCGAACCTTACCCCTCGTATGCGCAACCTGGTCGCCGACCTCTGGACGGAGTGGAAGAGCCTGGACCAGCAGATCAGGGCATCCGACCTCGAGGTCGAACGGATCGCCAGCTCCGATCCAGCCTGCCATCGCTTGCGCTCGATCCCGGGGATCGGTCCCTTGATAGCCACCGCCATCGTGGCGGCCATCGGCAACGGAGCCGCCTTCCGTAAGGGGCGGGAGTTTGCGGCCTTCGTGGGCCTTGTTCCACGACAGTACTCGACCGGCGGCAAGACACGACTGATAGGCATCAGCAAGCGCGGTAACTCCTACCTTCGCAAGCTTCTCATCCATGGTGCGCGTGCGGCTGTCGTGCGCATGAAGCGGGAACGTGCCCCCTTCGGAGGCTGGCTGAACGGACTGGAGCAGAGAGCGCCTCGCAACGTGGTCGTTACCG
>JAOAPF010000443.1 GCA_025462755.1 Edaphobacter sp. | reverse complement strand
AGTTTTCAGTTGTCGGCTCTCAGAATGAGCTGACCAACGACGAAACTGGTCTCAACTGTTCTGACAGCTTGACAACTGAGAACTGAAAATTAACAACTACCAACCTGAAAGCGTTCCGATGCCTACTGTCGAACCCATCAAGAACCGCGGCAAGAACGTACTCGGCCAGCCCCTCGACATCTGTGGCTGCGAGCCCATGACCGGCTTTTACCGCACCGGCTGTTGCGAGACGGGCCCCGAAGACCACGGCATCCATACCATCTGCTGCGTCGTCGACGCTCCGTTCCTCGCAACCTCCAAGGCCCTGGGCAACGACCTCAGCACCCCCATGCCCCAATTCGGTTTTGCCGGCCTCAAACCCGGCGACCGCTGGTGTGTCTGTGCCGCCCGCTGGCTGCAGGTCCAGCAGGCCGGAGCAGCCTGCCCGATCATCCTCGAAGCCACCCACGAGAACACCCTCAAGATCGTTCCCTTCGAGCTTTTAATCCAGTACGCCGTCATCCCAAACCAACTCCACTAGCGCCATATGCCGCGCAGACTTGCCAGTACTGAAGTCGTCTAAAATCTGTCTCCTCAACGCGAAAATACTGTGAAAAAGGCCCTTGAGTGTCGGGTTTTCCATGAAATCCCTTGACAGCCTCCTGCCTTTGGCCTGACTGTTGAAGTACTTCAACATTTCAGTTTTTGGTTGCTCGCGAACGTCTTTAAGCAGACATCACAGCCGAATTAAGACGACAAGCATACCCATTTCACACACCGCTTTTGCCATCGGTGTTTTTAGGAGGCAGTACCCCATGAAACCTTCCACAGTCTGTCAGCGTTTCTTCGTCTTCGCCGTAGCCATCCTCTTCTTCGTCTTCGCCCATGGTGCCATCTCGGCCCAGACCTCCGGCGTCGGCAACATCACCGGCACCGTCACTGACTCCTCCGGCGCAGCCGTGGCCAACGCCACCGTCGTCGTGCTCAATACCGATACCGGCGTCGCCCGCACCATCACCACCAACGCCGACGGCTCCTACACTGCCAGCTTCCTCCAGCCCGGCCACTACGAAGTGACCATTGGCGGCGGCGGCTTCGGCAAGGTGGATCGCAAGAACCTCGTCCTCACCGTTGGCCAGATCCTCACCGTCGACGCGGCCCTTCCTCCCGCCTCCGTCACCACCGACGTCATCGTCACCAGTGAAACTCCCCTCATCGACACCGATAAGACCGAGGTCTCCCAGACCGTCGGTCAGCAACTCATCAGCAATCTTCCGGTCAACGGCCGTAACTGGAGCAACTTCGTCCTCCTCACGCCCAACGTCGTCCCGGACGGCGGCAGCGGACTCGTCGCCTTCCGCGGCATCTCCGGCCTCTACAACCAGAACTACGTCGACGGCGCCAACAACAACCAGATGCTCTTCTCTGAGGCGCGCGGACGCTCCTCCGGCGCACCCTACGTCTACTCCCTCGACTCCATCAAAGAGTTCCAGGCGGCAACCTCCAACTACTCCGTCGAGTTCGGACAGGCCGTCGGTGGACAGGTCAACGCCATCACCAAGTCTGGTACTAACGCCATCCACGGCGATCTCTTCTACTACCTCCGCTACCCCGCCCTCAACGCTCTCGACCCGCAGACCAAGTGGAACGCCAAGTTCAATACCGCCAACCCGCAGGCTGCGGCCTTCCTCCTCACCCAGCCCGTCCACCAGCAGCAGCAGTTCGGCGGCTCCATCGGCGGCCCCATCATCAAGGACCGCCTCTTCTACTTCTTCACCTACGACGGCTTCCGCCGCGTCGGCAAGGCGCTCTACTACAACAACAACACCGTCACCCTGGCGCCCACCCTCGACCCCAATAACACTGGCACCATCATCTCACCCACGCAGTGTCCCAAAACCATCACTGCCGCGCAGTGCACCAACGCCATCAACTTCATCTTGAACAATGGCTTCGGCGCGCCCTCGCGCTTCGCCAAGACCAACCTCTTCTTCCCCCGCCTCGACTGGCACATCAATGCGAAGAACGACGCCTTTGTCAACTACAACTTCAACGACTTCGACTCTTCCTACGGGTACAGCCCCGCGCCAACCTTCTCCGGCAGCTCTCCCTCGACCAACGCGCCTACCAGCTACCACGAGCGCTTTCTCGTCGCCGGCTTCACCACGCAGGTCTCGTCTCGCTCCGTCAACCAGGTCCACTTCCAGTACGGCCGGGATCTTGAGACCGCAGGAGCCAACGGCCCGGCACCCAGCGTAGGCATGGGAGTCTTCACCTACGGCATGCCCAACGCTCTGCCCCGCGTCGCCGAGCCCGACGAGCACCGCATCCAGTTCACCGACGTCTTCAACACCGTCCACGGACGCCACTCGCTCAAGTTCGGCGGCGACGTCAACGTCGTCCACGAGGTCATGATCAACCTCTTCCAGGGCGGCGGCATCTACAGCTACTCCGGCACCACCTCCGCGCAGAACTTCCAGTCCTGGGCCCAGGACGTCTTCGCCGGACAGCCCGGCAACACCGACCCCTATGCCGGCTATCACTACACCTCCTTCGTCCAGACCATCGACCAGATCAACACCGTAGCCGGAACCCAGGGCAAGGACGACTTCTGGATGAAGATGTTCGACGGCTTCGCCGAAGACTCCTGGAAGGTCCGCCCGAACCTCACCGTCACCGTTGGCGTGCGCTACGACATTCAACTCACGCCGGCGCCCATCAAGAACAACACCAACTTCGCTCCGCTCTCGACCCTCTACTCCTCCACCATTAAGAACGTCACGAACCGCGTCCAGCCCCGTATCGCAGCCAGCTGGCAGCCGTATCCAGGAACCGTCGTCCGCGCCGGTTACGGCCTCTTCTCCGGCCTCAACCAGGGCTCCACCTACTACGCCATGCGCGTGGAAAACGGCGTCGTCCAGGTCAACTACAACTACTTCGGCTGCGGCGCTGTCACGGGCACACCTACCTCAACCTGCAAGACAGTACCGTCCTCCTCCAACACCCTTGCCTTCCCGTTCGTGCCCTTCCAGCCTACCGGCCCGCCGCTCTCCAACGCGCTTACACCGGTCGGTGGAACCGCGCCTGCCGTCGGCGGCCCTCAGGTCCTCGGCAACCAGAGCTTCCACGGCCTCGATCCCAACTTCGTCCCGCCTCTGGCGCACGAAGCTGAGCTCGGCGTCGAGCAGGCTCTTCCCGGCAGGATGTCCCTCTCCGTCGGTTACGTCGGCACCCGCAGCCTCCGACTGCCAGTCTTCCTCGATGCCAACCTCATCGGCCAGACGCCTCACGGCTCCCGCAGCTACAACGTCCTCGATGCCGGCGGTAAGCTCGTCAAGCAACTGACCGTGCCGGTCTACACTGTCGCCGATCGTCGCGACTCCCGCCTGCAGTCCTACAACACTGGCTTCAGCGTAGCCAACACCTGGTACAACTCGCTGGCTGTCTCGCTCCGCCGGCCCTTCAACAATGGTCTCGAGGTCCTCGCCAACTACACCTGGTCACGCGCCACCGACACCGATCAGGTACAGGGCGCCTTCGGCACCTTCTACGGCGGCAACCCCGCCCTCGATCCCAACAACGTCCGCGCAGAGAACGGTCTCTCCGACATCGACGTCCGCAATCGCTTCGTCTTCAGCTTCGTCTACAACCCGAGGCTCTTTGAAGGCAACAAGTGGGGCAAAATTCTCGTCGACGGCTTTACCTTCTCCGGAACCGAAACCGCCTCAGCCGGCCAGCCTATCGCCGCCATCATGAGCGGAACCGTCTACAACGGTGGAACCGGAAGCTACGGTGCCGACGGCAACATCTACGGGGGAGCCATGAGCTCCGGCTCCGGCCTCGCCACTACCGGGCGTCCTCCGCAGATCAGCCGCAACAGCATCATCGGACCCGGCCTCAACAACTTCGACTTCCGCATCGCGCGCGACGTCCCCATCCATGAGTCCATCAAGCTCCAGTTCACCGGCGAGGCCTTTAACCTCCTCAACCGCCGCATCATCACCGGCGTGAACTCCACCTACTCCACCTACACGGCCGCCGGAGCTACAGGCTCCTGCAGCACCGCCACCCAGACCCCCGGCCCGGCCGGCTCACCGCTCCAGGGCTGCATCGGTCCTTTCACCGGAACCGGCGCATCAGCCTTCAACGCCCCCTCGAGCACCAACAACACCCTCTACGGCCCGCGCCAGTTGCAGGTCTCCGCGAAACTGTTCTTCTAACCGAAAGCAACCCAAACGAGGCGGCTCCGGGCAATCCCGGAGCCGCTTTCTTATGGAGAATCGCTACAAAGAGGGCTCCCGCATCGCAGCGGGGTTAGCTGAGATAACGACACATTTGCTCGCGACAAATCCTCAGCAGCTTTGCTCTCGCGCGGTTGTTCCTGCTCTCGCCTTCCTTGCTGTCATCCCCGGATTTGATGTTGGTTCAGCTCCTTGCATTTTTTTTCTTCGTTTTTAGCCCAAAAATCGCATGTCAAGCCCCAAAACCACCTAACTCATTACACGACAACAACATCGCCGTGGCATTTTAGTTACGCTCAAACCGCTATACTAGATATATAGATCAGATCAAGCTTAAACCCCGGACACCGTCGGGGCTAACATATTGATAAGAAGTATTTTAGGCGTAAATCATTTGTTATGAATATTTTGCAGCACTAAACCCTCCGTAGGATATTGAATACAAGTGGTTTATCCCCAAAATACCCCCCCGGGGGGAGGGGGGTGCCCCCACCCGGAAGCCGCTTTTATCTGCACTGCAACAAGCCGTCACCGGAGAGCCGAGAGTACGTTTCAAGAGAATGACCGACCTGCCAGAAAATCTATTCGCAAATCCAGTTTGGCACGCCCTTCAAACGAAGCATCGCCACTTCGCCATCTCCAGCGGCGAGGCCTGCCGCTATCCTGCCGACGTCGCGCCATTCGCGGCTGTTGCGATGCCGAGCCAGACCGCGCTCCAATCGCTTCACTCGCTCCTCGTGCCCGGAGAGTACGTCTGGCTCATAGGAGAAAGTTACCCCGCCGTGCCGGAACTCTCGTGGACAGAAAATCTCGAGTGTCTCCAGATGGTGCTGCCTGAGCAGGTCGTGCCTCCCACCCCGTCGCCCCGGATCGTCCCACTCTCCAGCGCAGACGCACCCGAGATGGTTGCTCTCACTGACCTCGCATTCCCAGGCTTCTTCCGCAGCAGAACGTGCGAAATGGGCTCCTATTATGGGGTGCGATCCGACGGGGAATTAATCGCAATGGGCGGCGAACGTATAACCCTCGACGGCTACCCCGAGATCAGTGGCATCTGCACGCATCCTTCGCATCGCGGCCGAGGTCACGCTGCGAGCCTCATCTGGCATCTCGCACGATATCATCGCCGCGAAGGCCTGGTCTCCTGGCTGCATGTCAGCGCCGAAAATCATCACGCGATTGAGCTTTATGTAAAGATGGGATTCACGGTGGTCCGCAAGGTCAAGCTTCATCGCATTTGCCGCAACGATTGAGATGCAGCTCACTCGGTTGAGTGCCTGTCGCTCGCGCGTCCTTCCAACGGAGTCCCGCATTTCAGCGCGCCTCCGGGGGAATGAAGCACAGATCACAGAACGGTGCGCCTCAGGTGAATCTTTTTGCGCAACGTAGCGCTGGCATACTAAACTTCAAAGAGGAAGAGTGGCCGAGTGGTTGATGGCTCCAGTCTTGAAAACTGGCGTACCTGAAAGGGTATCGGGGGTTCGAATCCCTCCTCTTCCGCCATTAGGCCTTCCACAGAAGTCCAAGTAAGTCTTCGATTACGCATGGAACTCCAGTAGCCACTGGAGTTCTTGTCTTTTATGGTCCAGAGAAGTACAGTCAAATCCAGCGTCATCTGCGGGCACATCTGTGGGTATATGGCCGTCAGGATGTGGGTATATTGCTGCAAAAGGACAATGACAATGCCTCTAAGTGATATCGAGATACGGAAATCGAAAGCGGGCCCGAAAGCTTACAAGCTAAGTGACGGCGGCGGGCTGTATCTTTGGATCACTCCAGCAGGTGGCAAGCTGTGGCGTTGGGCTTACAGACACGCGGGAAAGCAGAAGACGATGACCTTCGGCAGGTATCCGGACGTGTCTTTGGCGATGGCGCGCGACCGACATAGAGAAGCCAGGACAGCGCTGACGACCGGCGTTGACCCGATGGCAGTGCGAAGAACGGAAAAGAGAGCTCAGCAAATCTCCAGTGCAAACTCATTCGAGAGCGTGACCGCCCGATGGCTCGAGCATTGGGCCGACGGGAAGAGTCTTCGCCATGTCGATTACGTCCGGCGTCGTATAACTGCTGACATTCTCCCTTGCCTGGGTGCTCGTCCCATCGCGGAAATCGAAGCTCCCGAGTTGGTCGCGATGACCAAGGCCATTCAGGAACGTGGCGCTCGGGACATAGCAAAACGCGCCCTAGAAACCACGGGGCAGATCTTTCGCTATGCGATCGCGCACGGGTACGCCCGACGTAATCCTGCCGTAGAGATTCGTCCAAGCGACATCCTCAGACCTACCCACAAGCTCAACTACGCCCGAATCGATAGCAAAGAGCTTTCCGATTTACTGAAGAGCATCGAGGTCTATCAGGGAAAACATATCACCAGGCTGGCAATGAAGCTGATGGCCTTGACGTTCGTTCGGACAAGCGAACTTATCGGTGCGAAGTGGGCTGAATTTGATGTAGAAGCAGCGCGCTGGGACATACCCGCTAGCAGGATGAAAATGCGCACACCCCATATCGTGCCTCTCGCGCAGCAGGTCATTGAGGTAGTGGAAGTGCTGCGGAGGTTGTCAGGAAATAGTGAGTGGCTCTTCCCCGGAGATAGGAACTCAACGAAGCCGATCAGCAATAACACCATCCTCAAGGCGCTGGAGCGTATGGGCTACAAGGGGAGGATGACTGGACACGGATTTCGCGGATTGGCGTCCACGCTATTACACGAACAAGGATACGCCCACGAGCACATCGAGCTACAGCTCGCCCATGCTCCTCGCAATGCTGTGAGCGCTGCCTACAACCACGCTTTGTACTTACAGCCTCGTGCCAAGATGATGCAGGATTGGGCAAACTTCCTCGAACTTACACAACGCGGGGTCAGGGTCATACCGATTCGTGGGCGACTGGCCTGATCAGAATGCCTCTGCGACTAGCGCTCGGCTCCGCACGCACCTCATAACGGCGAAGATTCTCACACCCACGTCGACCCCCGTGAATGTTTAGTGTGTCCGAAGCTTGCAGACATTCGCGGCTAAATGAAAATAGGTTGTGAAGGAGACACTGCTGTGGGAAAATCGGGCCACCTAGCTCGACGGTGAGAGCAGGGGACTCATAATCTTAGAACGCCTGTTTCGCTGAATTTGTAGCCCTTGGTATCGCATCGCTTACATGCTCGCTTGGTTCAGCCTTGCAAGGCAGCACCAAAGTGCCTTGGTCCTGTTCACTCGAAGCAACCTCCTGAGTAGCGCCCGTGCGCTGGCGCTGCCCGTTGTTGAAGTATCAGCTCGCGCAATCTGGTTTGGGCACATTGCATCTGACGAGGACATTGAACGCGTATCGAAGGGCCGCGGTAGCGGTATACCGGGCATGGGTGAGATTCTCTCGGCGATCGATGTCAAATTTGCCGCCGACACTATCGAGATTGAACATTAGACCAACCCGCTCAATACACGCTTGGCAGCGCCGACTAGATACAGAATGCAGCTTCGCGCCGATGCCTGCGACGTATACTTGAGGAACTTGCTTGAAATACTAAACCACTGAGAAGATGAAAATACATGAGCCGTTACGTCAATGAATTCAGCGATTGGACGGGGAATCGCGTTGTTCATTGCATTGGATCCAATTCTCGCTCGGACATATTGCCGTTTCAGACATGGCAGCATTTCAAAGAGGCTTTCGCGCCTGAGCTTCTAAAGCGGGCCGTTGAAGAGAGTGAAATCCCTGTACACACGTGTGTCGATCCATTCGGGGGCTCGGGAACTACCGCGCTCGCCTGTCAGTTTCTTGGCGTAGAGCCGACTACCATTGAAATCAATCCGTACTTAGGCGATCTCATAGAGGCGAAGCTTGCCTCCTACAATGCGGACGCGCTCGCTCGTGATTTTGGCGCAATCCTTAGCCAATCGCGAAAGACTTGCGATCTGAAAGCGTGGCGTATTGCCTCCCACCTACTTTTATTCAGCCAGGGAGGAACGAGAGGTGGATTTTCAATAGTGACGTTGCTGACGAGGTGTTTCGCATCCGGATGGCAATAGAATCCCTTGCCTCGGAGTCCCATCAGAGGTTCTTCAGAGTTCAACTTGGGGGAATCCTTGGCTCTGTTAGTAATATTCGGACGAGTGGAAAGGGCCGGCGGTATAGGTCTGGTTGGACCGAACGCAGCACCTCTCGACTCCTGGTTCGCACTCTCTTCACGGAGGTAACACGGCGTGCCATTCTGGAAGTTCATCGCTTTGCCGCTCGTGCCACTAAACGCTATCGCCTCATCCGCGGCGACGCTCGGGCTTCCGTAGCAAAGATTCGGACGACAGACCTAGTTGTCTTCTCGCCTCCGTATCCAAACTCGTTCGATTACACCGATGTCTATAACGTCGAACTTTGGATGTTGGGTTAGCCGTTGTCCTTTCGGTGGCTTCTTTTGCCCACCTTGCATGTTAGCTATACGCCCGCGACCGGAGGAACTCGCAGAGTCGTCCTCTCCCAGAACATAACGCTTATATAGCCGGCGCAAGTCTCGTTGAGCGTTGTCGATGCGCTGAAGTTCGGCTGTCAGTTCCTTGGAAACCGCCTGGCCATTAAACTCCTTGTCATCCGCGGTAAGAAATGGAAGCAACGCGTAACCACGCTTTTGCCGAAAACACCAACACAAGGCGATGAACAGCCCCGCGATGAGCAAGAACATTCCCAGTGCGTCAAGATAGTCCATTCCCACATCGGTTAACAGATCTCTAGGGTCGGCGTCCTTTCCCGGATGCGCTAGGTGAATGGCTATCAGCAAGGGCAGGGGAAATAACATGGCGGCACCTAGGCCAACGTTTCGCCACGCAACTGTCTCAGTGTCAAAGCCGATGCGCATGCCACAGAAAAACAAGAGTGGAGCCAGGCACCCTGGGAGGCCGAGAACGAGGAAGACCCACAAGGGGAGGCTTGCGAAGAGAGACATCAGTGCAAGTGTGCAAGCTAGAAACAAAGGCAGGATCGCCCCAGCCACGACCCATCCTACGGATTTACGGAGGTCTTCTGGGGGTGCTGGGTGACGGTAATTTAAAATCAGAGAAATCAGTGCGCACAGGAGCGATCCGAGAGTTAGGAGTGGAAGAATCCATCCTCTCTGCGGGGGACGTAAGATCAAAGACACAGAGTGAACTGGTCTGTCCTTAGGCTGGACCTTCAATTCAAGAGTCTTCTGGGGTGCCGCGGTCAACGCCAGCTTGAAAAAGGAAAAGCGTTCCGGTGGCAGACCGTCAATGGCCACGATCGTATCGCCGTTCTGTAACTGACCTCTAGATTCCGGACCATCTGTATCAGTGACATGAAAAGAGGAGTCCGTTTTGAAACCCAGGGTACGACTTGGAGTGAGCACTAACCAATAAGTTACTGCGGCCAGGTAACCCAAAGTCACAACGACGCAAAGGAAAGCCAAGGCCAGCAGGGAGGATCCCGGTAGCGAAGTCCAACGTCTCATGAGAATGGGCGAAGTTTACGGCCTCACCGGAGGAAGGGTCAAGGTCTTTGGATTCGGGTCCTCTTCGCCGAACGCGATAGAAAAATTGAGGTCGTTTTACTCCGAGGGACTCGCTGTATCCAACGGAACAGTCGCGCGGCAAACACCGGAAGTTGGGATCACTTAGCGATAACAGGCGTAGGTGTTGAAACGGTCGGTGCGGCTTTCAGTCGTTTGGGGGCTTTGAACCTGGCATTTGGCTTAGATGATGTTGTTCTAGCCTGTGAATAGGGAACAGGAACTGCAGCCATCCTCACTGTCCGACGACCTGTGGCGAACTCACATCGTCGCCGCCTGTCTGCGATTCGTCCACATAGCGCAACAACTGCCCCTGCTGATTGATGGCGTAGATGATGTTGCCGCCGCTTGAGAAGAGCAGCCGCCTCGATCCGGATTAACTCGGACCGGGCCGCTACTTCGCGGTCGATGTGTTCCATGAGTTTGGCGTGATAGCAGGTTGCATCGAGGCACTGGTCGCCAGCCGGCGATGGTGAGCCGGCGATTTTTGCTGGGATCACGCTGGTGGTGACGGAGGGTTTTTAAGGAGGATACGCCTGGCCCGAATACCTTCGCAAGCTTCTCATCCATGGTGCGCGTGCGGCTGTCGTGCGCATGAAGCGGGAACGTGCCCCCTTCGGAGGCTGGCTGAACGGACTGGAGCAGAGAGCGCCTCGCAACGTGGTCGTTACCG
>JAOAPF010000437.1 GCA_025462755.1 Edaphobacter sp. | reverse complement strand
CACCCAGGAAGGTGGGACCGTTGCGTTAGCGGAAGCTGGTCTTATCGCCGCGTTGAACAGCGGAAACACCTACGCCAACATTCACACCACCAACTTCCCTGGTGGAGAGATTCGGGGCCAGATCGTTTCACTGGTACCGGAGCCGTCCAGTCTCCTGCTGTTTGGCACAGGTTTGATTGCCGCTTTCGAGGCAGCACGCAAAAGAATCCGCGTCTAAAGCAGAAACTCGAGAAGAGCGAGCCTCCGCTGATAACCGTCGGCGGAGGCTCTTCTATGTTTCACCCCAACGACCGAATCAACGCGCGAATATACCCACAACAAAACGCGAACGACTGCAAACCCTCCAGATCATTCGGCGCAACCGGCACATGGTCCTGCATCAGCAGATACGGATAGCCCACCTCGCGATACCTGAATCGCCTTCACCAAATCCACATCGCCCTCGTCCGGATACACCTCGACAAAATCATTCCGATGCCCGCGAATATTGTGGAAGAAACATTGAAGATCTTCTTGCGCGTCCCGAAGTATCGAACGACGCCATAAATCTTCGTCCCCGGATCGGGAAACTGGCGGCGCTTGAACACGGGTAACCCTGCACAGCCAAGCTTCCAGCCACGCTAAGCCGGCTAAGGCAACAGTGTCGTTCAGTTTTTGCTCATCTACGGAATTTTTTATGGCCTGAAGTGTTCTATAGCCAGCTGGATCGCGAATTCCCGCTCGTGAAGTCAACACTAGCTATCGTTCCTGTACCGAAATGAATGCTGTAAGGCTCTTATGGGCGGGGCGCAAAGCACAAGGAGAAATCATGAATCACTGTTAAGTCCCGCCGTCGGCACGATGACGGATTTGTCTCTCGGAGTCGTTTCCCATGCTCAGCAATACAGCCAGACGAATCTCGTCCTATAAGCATCTTCATCGCAGGCTTAAAGAAAGAATGATTTTTCCTCAATGGCAAAGGAACTCTTGATCAGCCTGTTCTGTGATCCTGGCGACTGCCCCATATTCAATTACCTCCAACCGATTCCCGCCCCAGCGCGGAAGGAGAACCATGTTCAAACGTATCGTCCTCACCGGGTCCCTCGTCATTGCTCTCGCCCTGGTCATCCCCGCCCACGCCGATACCATCTACAGCGCTGTCCTGTTGGGGTCCAATGAGGTCCCCCCGACTGGAAGTCCAGCAACAGGAGTTGGCGTCTTCACCCTAAGCGGTAATATGTTGACGATCGCTGAAACGTTCACCGGCCTGACCGCTCCCGCAAGCGCAGCGCACATTCATTGCTGCGGTCCTGTGGGGGTCAACGAAATGGTAGCGGTTCCGTTCACCCCGTTCCCAAATGTCACGGCCGGTGCATTCAACACGACCGTCGATTTGTCCCTCGCTAGCACCTACACCGCGGGGTTCATCACCCAGGAAGGTGGAACCGCTGCGTTAGCGGAAGCTGGACTTATCGCCTCGTTGAACAGCGGAGACGCCTACGCCAACATTCACGACGCCAACTTCCCTAACGGAGAGATCCGAGGCCAGATCACTCAAGTGACACCGGAGCCGGCCAGTCTCCTGCTGCTTGGCACAGGTTTGATCGCCACCGTGCAGATAGCACGCAAAAGGATCCGCGCCTAGAGCGGAACGATCGAGAAGAGCCTCTGCTGCCACCACCGGCAGAGGCTCTTCTGTATCTCAACCCAGCGACTGAATCAACCCGCGAATATACCCATAACAGAACGCGAACGACTGCAAACCCTCCGGATCATTTTTCGCAACCGGCACATGATCAGGCATCAACATATACGGATAACCTACGTCTCGATAGACATGAATCGCCTTCACCAGATCCACATCCCCTTCATCCGGATATACCTCAACAAAATCATTCCGATGCCCGCGAATGTTGCGGAAGTGAACATTGAAGATCTTCTTGCGCGTCCCAAAATACCGAATCACCTCATAGATCTCTGTGCCCGGATCAGCCAGCATCTCCGACACCGTCCCTTGGCAAAAGTTCAACCCGTGATAAGGACTCTCCTGAATCGCAACAAATTTCTTCAATCCATCGACCGTTCCCAGCACGCGATCGACGCCCTGGTAGCCCTCAGGAGGCACACCCGGGTCCTGGGGATGACATGCCATCCGAATCTTGTACTCATTCGCCACCGGAATCACGCGATCAAGAAAATACGTAATCCGCTCCCAGAACATATCTGCGTCCACATGACCTGCAATGGTCAGCGGCGTCTTGGGATGCGCCTCCGCAAGCCTCCACTGGCTATAGCTCGCATCGCCCCGCCCCGGTGTTCTGCCCGAACGCAGCACGCCCAGAATGCTCATGTTGTACTTGATCGACGGCAACCCCGCCTGCGCACAATTCTTGATCAGCGTCTGAATCGATTCGATATCGCGGTCGCGCTCCGGACTCTGCGCCAACATGATCGCGGGATGCTTCTCATTGTCGATATAGCTCGACGTCAAAACCGGAGGTCCAACGCAATCCAGCTCGATACCGCTCTTCGTCGCAAGATCTTTCATGCGACTCAGTTCATCCACCGAAGCATAAATTCGACCGTCCGCAATCTCCGGATACCCGCAGATATTCCTCACGCCATACCGCGCCAGGTACTTCAGATGCGTGTCATTCGTCGGCGCGCTCTGACACCCAAGCTTCATCATCACAGGCTTAACCACAGGTGGTGCAGGAGCAGCTAACGCCGTCGAACCCCTACCTCCGGCAAGCGCCGCCACACTCGAGGATGAAATAAATTGCCGTCGATTCATAGAATGAATGCACTCCGCCCTTTCACGCCTCTTCCATACGCCCCTGCCAAAGCAAAAGACAATCCGCACATAGCCACTGCCACAAACAGACTCGTAACTTCATTGCCGTTACGAACCGCACCGGCCACCCGAGGCGCATGCAGAAGCACAACCCAAAGAAGAAACATCGTCCCCAAAAGCATCGCTCCCATCCGCAACATTCTCTTTGTAGCAATACTGATAGCCGCCGCAACAAACGCGATGCCGGTAAAGTAAGCCCAGAACAGACGCGCCGGAATCCATGCCGGTATCAGCGTCGCCACGAAGCGCGCGTACATAAAATGCTGCACAGCAAAGACCACCAACGAAATAGCAATCAGGAAGCGGCCAACATCGGCCAGCCTCCACACAACGCCGTCCCACGACGGAGAACCCAATCCATCCGCCGGAAAACTCGCAGCCAGCACCCACGCACCGCCAGCCATCGCCAAAATCTCAAAGACGACGGTCCACGGACCCGGGTCGTGCAGTCGAGTCACCATCACCGGCAAATAGCGAATCAAACCATAGAGAAGCAGAACAACTCCCAATACCATCGCCACCAAACGGGCCATCCTGCCGGTCGCGATGCTTACGCCAGCCAGGATAAATCCCACACAAGCGAGCCAATCCAGAGACAACACCCCGTGACTCCACGGAGGCCCAGGAAGCGGGCCACTCATTGAGCTGACAAAGATCAAAAATTGAGCGCCAAAAAAACCCATCGCAATCGCAAAAAATAATCGGCCCGCAGTGAGCAATCCGTTCATACTCTTCGCTCCGTTGAAAATGATCTGCACCGTAACGTGAGAATCCTACTATGAACCCCTACTCCGCCCCTTCATCACACTTCTTGCACTCCATCCAACTCCCAATCCGAGCCGCCCTGCCCTCTTCGCTCATCACCCACTCGCGCACCATCCACGGCGGATCATGCCGCACATGCTGCCCATGCCCGCACTCCAGCTGCGCCGCCCAATGCCCTTCCTCGTCCTGATAGAAACTCGCCACCGCCCTCTGCATCACACGCCCTCATAGAACATCCCATAAACTAGTCCTTTGATGAATCCAACACCACTCACCAGGCTCCGCGTCGCCGCCATCAACTTCCTCAACCCCGCTCCCCTCATGTGGGACTTCGAACACCCGCCACTCGCCGCCGAACTCGCCCAGCGCTACACCCTCCATTACACCCAGCCCTCTCTCTGCGCCGACGAACTCCTCGCCGCCCGAGCCGACCTCGGCCTCATCCCCATCGCATCCCTCACCCCCGATCTCGCCATCGTCCCCGGCTGCACCATCGCCTCACTCAACGAAGTCCGCTCCATCCAACTCATCGTTAAATCTCCCTACACGAAATCCCCCCACACCCTCAGCTCTGTCCGCACCATCGCCGCCGATACCGCCTCCCGCAGCTCCCTCGCCTACGCCGAAACCCTCTTCCGCAAATTCCTCAACACCCGCCCAGCCTTCCTCCCGGCCGCAGCCGACCCCATCGCCATGCTGCAACAAGCTGACGCCGCCATCCTCATCGGCGACCCCGCCCTCCTCGCCCTCGAATCCCGCGAGCAAATCGAAGCCACCGTCGGCCCCTGCCTCTGGCATGACCTCGCCCACGAGTGGGTTTCCCGCACCAACCTCCCGTGGGTCGCCGCCGTCTGGGCCGTCCGTCCCGAAGCCCTGTCTCAATTCAACGCCCCAGCCAACCTCACCCCCGCGCAACTCACCGAAGACCTTGAAGCCTCCCGCAACCACGGCCTCCTCAACATCGAGAAACTCGTCGAACAGTGGACCCCGCGCATCGCCCTCCCCCCCGTCACCATCCGCCACTACCTCTCCTCGAACATTCACTATGTCCTCAACACCGACTGCGTCCGCGCCATCGAACGATTTCGCCAATACGCCGCCGAAGTCGACGTCCTCCCCCCACTCCCCCGCCTCCGCTTCCTCTAAATCAAACTGCAAGATCGTGCGACTTCGCAGCGCCAAACCACGTCATAATCAGGTATGACGTTGCTCGCGGCCACCCTCAGCACGGTGAAGCACCTAGCAGCGCTCGCCCCCCAGGCCGCGGACGTTCATCATCCGGCTCGCAGCACCTTCGTGCACATGCTTCTCAGCTTTGGGCTTGTCGGCGTCTTTCTAGTCTCCATCGTCGACAGCTCCTTCGTTCCTCTGCCCGTGCCCGGCGTCACCGACATCATGATCGTCATCATGGCGGCGCAGCATCAAAACATCATCCTCCTCGTCCTGCTCGCCAGCATGGGATCCGCACTCGGCGGATACTTCAGCCACTTGGTTGGCCAGCGCGGCGGCATGGCCTTCCTCGAAAAACGCGTCCCCCCGCGCATCTTCAAACGCGTCCGCCAGTGGATGGAAAGCCACGCCATCCTCTCCGTTGCGGTGCCAGCCATCCTTCCGCCGCCCA
>JAOAPF010000419.1 GCA_025462755.1 Edaphobacter sp. | reverse complement strand
TGGCACTCCCTACAATACCAGTTCCTCGACCAATGCCTCCAATTTTACATTCGATGGTATCGGCAATGCTTGGATCGTCACCAGAACCTCGTCGAGCGACCCGCTAAACCCTTTCTTCTATCAGATCTCTTCCTGGCCTTCTTGCAAACCACAGGTGCCACGACCTGCGATGATCTGCGGCGCGTCATAGGGCGGGAGCAGACGAGAGCGAGCGCTGGAAGATTATGACGAACATAACTAGTGCTACGCGTAATGAGATCACCGGCTCTAAAGTTTCTAAATACCCCGCCGATATGCATGGAGAGGATCCAGAATGCATCTCCATTCTCCGCATGCTCTGTCTGTGAGTATCTGCGCTGCTGCTGGCGTGCTCAGCTATTCTACATTCCTTATTTTTCTCTGCCGAAGTGCCGCTGTTGGCAACAAAAAAGACGGGTCGCGCCTGGAGCTATTCCATCGGGTTGCCAGTTTGCTTCAGGCCGCTTCAGACCCAACAGGCCAACCGCCTTCTGATTGTCCGGCACTGTCTGAAATTCTTGCCACTGTCGCTTCAACTCGGATTATCAAACCGGGTACGGAGTTATTGGTGACCAACTCGCCCCACAGCCCACTCGTCCTCGAAATTACCAGACCATCGGGCGACTACGGTGGATCCACTCGACTGGTGGCCTACCATTACCGCATCGTCGAGGACCGTTTATTCCGTGAGAGCGAGATGACTTTCGAAGTTAGTCAAGATGAAAATCGGTTCTCTCTTAAAGCAATTCATTACCTGCCCGCAAACCCGAAATATCTGAAGGCGTTCGCAATGGTGTGGTCCGACGAACTAATGAAGAAGGGCTACCTCGAAGCCGTGAAGTCGCGGTTCGTGATTGCCAAGGCGGCGTGAGGCTATCTTGAGGGGCAAGGAGTCGAACGAATTGCGCGGCGTACCTGAACCCTTGCAAACTGCTCAAAATAGCACCGCATTTGGCTGACTTGCCGCTCCTCTTTGGCCTGGCCGCTACTCTTACCATTGCTCGCGCGTCTCGTTGGACGTAAAGCCATGTGTTCCTGATTGCGGAGAAACAATCGGAGCCGGACCCATCTGCTGCTGCATATGCCAGGAAACGCATCGGTAAATTCAAGGGATCTCTGACGCGTGCCGACTATGGAGAAAGAAGTGCAGCGCGATCGCCAACCTGTCGGTTGTGCATGATCGGGAGGCTTGAAATGCGGATCTCACGGATCTCAAATGCGGTGCTACTCATGGCGATAGGCGCTCCCCTCGGCAGATGCTTTCCTCAAGGCATTCCTGTGGCGACTCAGCAAATGCAGCTCTCAGCTTTTAGCGCCGTCACGCCAACATCAACCGGGCTAGGGCAAGGACAGAATCTCACCGTCACTGCAGGAGCTGATATTGCCTTTGTCGCTCTCCGCCGCATCCGTTCCATGATAGAGATCCGAGGGACCTATCCGATAGCAGCCGGCAACGTGGATAAACAAAAAAGCTTTGTTTCAGGGCCTGTAATCGGATATCCGGTCGGTAGATTCCGCCCGTACGCTGATTTTCTCATAGGCAAAGGCGCCATTAACTATCTTGGTGGTGGGTACATTTTCGGCAGTCAGAAATACATAAGCTCGAGTTCGGTAATCTACTCTCCGGGGGTGGGACTCGATTGCAGCATGACACATCACTTTGCGCTGAAAGCAGATTTGCAGTACCAGCGATGGCGGGTACCTGTAGCCGTTTCAGGACATATCAATTCCACATTTGTATCTCTTGGCGGAACGTATATGTTTGACTTCAACCCCCATCACAATCGAAGTCGGTAGCGGACCGCCGAGTAGCCGGGATGACAACGCAGTCGCATCATTTTGCGGACTGTTCCCCAGGGTTTCGCATCGAGAACCCGCTCCCATATTGATAAGAGCCTGGAGAAGATGCCATGAGTCAGCCACACTGGATCGTTTTGCAATCGTGGGAAGGCGACCCAATCCGTCCGGCGTGGCTCGCTCTTCACCCGCAAACGGCTCAAATGTGTCATTCCGATGAGCGAATTCGCAAGGCCCGCCGCGTAGCAGCTAATTATTGGCTGTGGGTAAAACTCCTCACAATCCTGCCGATAAGAAAACAAGAAGCGTTCGTCCCCGACTGTCGACCGTTGTCGTGAACGTCTCCGCTGAGAAAATGCGCAGCCGGAGAAGGAGAATATGACAGAGACATTGGAGACTGGGAAAGAGGTACACCATGTTTGTCAGATTCAGCTTGGCATTGCTCTCTTGTATATTGTGGACATCGTCGGCGAGGGGCTTGACCCAGGCCAGCTTGGTCCAGGTCGTTCATCAAGCCCCTAGCGCTACCTCCCTCCAGGTAGCGGCGGGCTCTGCGCATATGGCGGGCGATATTACGGTCAATGTTCAAGTAGTTTCGTCGAACGGGTTGACAATTCCTAACGGAACTGTGGCCGTATCAGACGGTTCAGCCTCATTAGGCCAGTTGACCGTCTCCAATGGCAATGCAACCGGAACCATAAATATTAGATCGCTGGGCACAAATCAACTCACTGCATGCTACCTCAATTCGGACAACTACGCTCCAAGCTGCAGCAGTCCCGTGATGCTCACGTCTCTTCCCCCGTACACCCTTCAACAGGGCATCTTATCGTCGGTCGTAAACGCACCTAACCCGTTTGTTGACAAGCTCAAGGTAGTTCCAGCCAAGGATTTTGTAGGAGTAGTTCAACTCGCGTGCCAGGTGCCAGCCTACAAATGTGCGCTTTCGCCCTCTTCGGTTACGTTTTCCGGTGACGGCAAAACCCAGACGGTACAGGTAACTTTTATTCCCTCGACTACTGTGACTCTCGCAGGTCTTCTGGGGCTGCCGCTAATCGGCCTGATTGGGACTGGATTCAGGAGGAGACAGTTCCTATCCATCAAATTGGTTGTTTTAGCCGGTGCGGGTGCGCTCCTCACGCTGACAGGTTGCGGACCAATTGTCTCAGTTCCGCTCAATGTTACGAACTACACAATGCTTGTGAACTCAACCTATGGCGACTACAGTCAAGCTGTCTCCTACGACATCCAAGTGGATACAGCGGACACAAAGCAATAAGCAGTCTGTCAGAAGCTCCACGACACACCTCCTCCTACGTTCTCCGATTGGGTGTTCTTATTGAGCTGGTGAACGGCAGCCATTTGTACGAGTGAGCGATCGAGGACAATGGCGTCGTTCGCCTGCTTCTCTCTTTGCGGGCTGTGAGCCGTTCCTGTTGTCTTCCTTCTGCTAAGCCGGACGCTTGACAAGGGTCCTGACGCGTAAGAACCCATTGCGTGATCGGTCTTACCTGGCTTCTCGTTATCTGCCATCTCCCACGGCAGCGATTCGGATGACCTGCTGTTAAGTGTCTAAAGAATCGGACCAAGACGCCGAAGAAGAATCTGAAGCCCCACTGGTAATGCAACTACAGGATGGATACTATGGGAAACCGCCTAACCTCAGTTCATGCGACGAAGAATAGGCTGATCCCCTCACCCTTCTTGCAGCGTTCAGTTCTCTCACAATCGATCCAGAGTGAGGAAATATTTGTTTTCCCGCCCGCCTTCAGGCTTTTAATGGCTTTCTTGATTGTTGCCATGGCTACGATGAATTTGAATGCGGCTGTCATCCCCTCCACCACTACTGTGCTCATTGTTTCACCCAGTAGTTCCGTGTCCGCTGGGGACACGGTAACTCTGACCGCGACCGTAACTGACCCTGGAGTTGTGAGCAGTGGCTCTGTCAACTTCTGCGACGCAACACGTTCCACCTGTCTGCTGGGGGATGGACTATACGGTACCGCGCAATTGACGCGCTCCGGGACCGCGGCAATGCGAATGAGATTCGGTGCCGACAACAGCAATGTCGTAGCAATATTTCTGCCGACAAAAAGCGACCTTGGAAGTAAATCTTTCCCTGTCAGCATCCATGTGAACTCGGCTCAGATATATCCCAGCGTTACTTCGCTCACTGCAAGCGGAGGGCCCGGCAATTACACTCTGAGCGGCGAAGTCGTGGCCTTCGACCGGCAAGCTCTGAACGGCATGATTGACCTGCTCAATATTACTGCGAATAACTCTCAACTTGGTGCGACCTCACTCACTGGCTCGGGATTCGAATTTGCTTCTCCCCTTCCAAACAAGATGGGAGCTCAGCCAACCAGTGTCACCATCGGAGATTACAACGGTGATGGCTTTCCCGATTTAGCGATCGGCAATAGCAGCGCCAATGCCATTTCCGTATTGCTTGGCAATGGTGATGGATCCTTCCGACCGGCTCTAAAGCTTCCAGCCGGTCGATCGCCGGAGTCGGTCTGTGCCTCTGACTTCAACAGAGATGGGATCTTAGACCTCGCAGTTGCCAATACACAAGACAACACCGTGTCGATACTTCTGGGTAATGGCGACGGCACATTTCAGCCGCAGAGCATTCTCGGCAGCGGCATTGCACCAATATCAATAGTCGTCGGAGATTTCAATGACGATGGTATCGTCGATTTGGCAGTTGCAGACATATCCGACCCAGATGTATCTGTTTTGTTAGGGAACGGAGATGGAACCTTTCAGACGCGCCGGAGGTTGGCTGTTGGAAATACTCCGCAAGGTCTTGTTGCGGAAGACCTCAATGGTGATGGACTAACCGACCTCGCCGTCGTCAACACGAAAGACAATACCGTCTCAATTCTACTTGGCAACGGTGACGGCACTTTTCAGAACCAAATGATAACTGCTGCAGGTGTATGGCCCTACTCTATTGCAGTCGGCGACTTTAATCGTGATGGCCTCGTCGACTTGGCAATATGTAACCGATTAAGCGACACAATTTCCTTACTGATCGGCAATGGCGATGGCACCTTTCAGACCGGAAGCTCCATCCAAACAGGACATTCTCCAGCATCGTTAGCTTTGGGAGATTTCGACGGCGACGGCTTCTTGGATCTGGCAGTAACTAATGAGTTCGACTTCAATATATCGGTCTGGCGCGGTAACGGTGATGGGACATTTCACTTGAAAAATAGCTATCAGACAAGACCGTTTCCCGTATCTGTTGTGGTTGGAGATTTCAACGGCGATGGCATTTCGGATTTGGCAGATGCCGACGCAGAGTCTGTAGACGTTCGGCTCGGAGAACAGGTTGCGAGCTTCGTAATGGACGGAGTAGCGGTTCCGGGGCATGGAGAGGTGACTGTGTTCGCAACCTATTCGGGCGACATCCTTCGCATGCCAAGCCAGTCGCCCCCATTTACTCTGGCCGCAACACTCGCGACCACGTCGGTGGTTCTAACGTCAGCGCCCAACCCTGCACGCTTTGGACTGCCTGTTACGTTGACCGCGATTGTTACCGGCGTGAACGGAATCAACCCAACCGGTAACGTCGTCTTCAAAGAGGGCTCTACCATTATCGGGACCGCAAGCATCTCTGGCGGCACGGTAACAATAGTTGCCACAACGCTTGCCGTCGGTGCCCACTCAATCGTGGCTTCCTACCAGGGAGATGTAAACTACGCCAGCTCTACGTCCAAGCCTTACATGCAAATGATCGATCAGGGCGAATCTGCCACAATGACGATTGCCTCTTCGATGAATCCTTCTGTATTTGGAACCAGGGTGGTCTTCACCGCAACCCTCAATCCGGGAGCAACCGGCACTGTGGCCTTCTCAGACGGTACAAGCGTCTTGGGGGTTGCGAACATAACCGCGTCGGGCACTGCATCCATTTCCGTCAGCACATTATTGGCGGGCTCGCATAACATAACGGCAACATATTCTGGAGATGCCAAATATTTCTGACTTTTACCCTCCGCTTCACCTACCCTCGCGGTGTTTCGTGGGAAACAGTTTAGGCGAGGGAGACAGGCCGCATGATGATTGCTGCTGATCCCCGCGACAGCGTCCTGCTCCGACTAGAACAGGGTCCGTTCCGCGTTTTCCTGAGAGGTGCCTATGAAAGCCGATGCTCATCACCGACGAGCAAACTCTTACGGTGCTTGGCGCCGGACACATTGAACCATAGCTTGGTTGTGCAACAGTATGAGATTTCGAACGGACTTGATGGGTACTAATCTGTAGCAACTCTTCGATAAAGGGTTACATGTCACTGATCCCGGTGACCGGTGGGTCATCAGCAAGCGCAACCGAGAAGACTTCTAGAACGGCAGAACGACAAGGGATGAGGCCAGTTGGTCCGGGAATCGAGTCCGATGTGGGCGCTACAGACTGCGGAAATTTAGAAGTTCGTGCGTATAACATATTCCAGCAGCTTTTCTCAGAGCGTTGCGAACTAAGCCAACGCAATGGGCTGCAAATCCCCGCGGAACTTGATACGATGGGTACTCTCTATAGATTTGCTAGAAACTCCATCAAAACCTCGTCATTCCGCCAGCGGCCCTTTCCTCGGTTTGGCTTAACTTATCCAATTCTTTACGAAATCGTTCCGGTGTGATGGAAAGGTATCTTTCTGTGGAACCTAACCCAACCTGCCCATGTAGGCGGCCAGAGCCGGAAGCATCCTGTTTAGATCCGCTCCGTTTCTAATCCAGGATGTGATCCGATGAACAGCAAATGTGTACCTTAGATCGTGCATTCGGGGCTGATACGTGCCTCCATCATGATGGAGTACGCCGGCAATTTCCCAAACTCTTTGAAAAGACTTGTTCATCCTGCGATTCAGGATCGGAAGGTCATCTTTCGTGACAAAGAGGTGACTACTCTTGAACTTCTTCCGGGATCGCCATGCTAGGTACTTCCGCGAAACATCGGTCAAATCCGCGCCGATAGGAATCTCACGAGATCGACTGAAGCTCTTGCTTCCTATCGTCATCATCCCTGCTTCCAGGTTTACATCCGAATGCTTGAGGCTGAGCATCTCGCCCACGAGAGCACCGGTCGCATAAAGAACAAGGATGAAAGTACGGAAAGTTTGTCGGTCCACGCTTCGAAGCAAATTCCGGTTGTGGGCCGTCGCCGTCAACAGGGCTCGAAGCTGCGTTCGCGTATAAACATACGGAACGAAGGTCTGGCGCACCTTCGCCTCTGGCCGCGGGCATGAGCAGCTCCGGCATACCTCCGCGAGAAAACCAGAAATCGAAGAAACGGAATAGAATTTGGTATTTGAGCCGCCATGTAATCGCCCCTGTTTCTGAGCCATCCAGATATGTGACGACTTGTTGAGTCTTTACTTGGCTGAGATCGACGTCGCCAACCTGACGAAACAATGCTGTGAGGTTAGATTCACCCTCTTCAAAGGCGACACCACTTGCGTGTTTACCCTCGACATATTGTTCAATGCCATCGGATCGTTTCATTTCACACCTGCCAAACTAAAAGCGGCTAACTCTCGAAGAGACCGAACGTCATATTTGGCATAAATGCTCACCGATTTCAGGGGGTCCTAATATCGTCCGGCATTCTTTGGTATCGAGATTGCTCTCCATGATCGTGTATGAACAACGCACAACGCTCTACCTGTACCGGTGAGGAACCGCAATGTCGAAAACAAATAGTTACTATTTTTCTCCGGTCGGCCAAACGTAAACTCGTCTCCCTGGAATCCCGTGCCAACCAACTGCGGTCGGGTGCCATCAGGGAAGCTGCTCGCCTCGCTGCCGGTACGGATGTAGCTCTCGAGCAAGGCATAATCGACGCCTGTTTCCGGCGCCAACTCCACTACGACCCTGCTCGCGAATATGCAGACAACATCGCAAAGATAATCGCGGAGATAATACGGTCACGGTGAGGCGCAAAGGGATAGAAAGTCGAGCAACGTCGACCGATGTGAAGAGATCCCGCGCCAAGTGTCATCCCTTCGGCCCTGCCGCCGTTCGGCAGCATCGGGAGGGCGCTCTCGCCGAAGGAGCCGCATCATCGACAATGTTGCGGCCGCAAAGGCCACCACCAAGTCAGGCTGTTCGACTCAAAGTTAAATCACACTTGAAAGGAAATACATGTACCTTCGTCAATTGATTGCCGCGCCTATCACCATGTCTTTACTCCCTATCCTCACTGGCTGCCACCTAAGCCGCGTCCCCTCTCCCGCTCTGTCTGCGGGGGCGGTGGCGTTGTCGGCGGTGGGACTTCTCGGAACTCATTTACTCATACCGTTGGGCCCGAAACACGGAAGATCCATCGAGGCCCGGAGGGTTGACCCAACAATGGCCGCAAAAGGCTGACGTCGCTCATTAGAAGGCGTAACTTTATTAGGTAAAGGCCACTAGCGCTCGGGTACGACGAACATCGAGTGTCTTGCTAGAACATCTGCTCCGCGAGTCATGCGCATTGTTCTCACGCTTTCCGTCGGCAGTTTGGCTGCGCCCTGGGCCGTTTGCGAACTGCGCTGCAAAGATGTGCAAGCGGCACTTTTATAGACGCTGTTGATAAGGACAAGAAACATCCAAAAGAACAGATTCGCTGTGCTCAGGCACATCGTTGCTCACGAACTCGGCTATATCACGCTGAACACTCATAACGAGGAAGGATTTGTTCCGTAAAGTAGTCAGCAGAGGTTTCGTGAATCTAACACACATCAACTCACAGAAGATCGAGATTGTGTGGGATGAAGAGGATTTGAAAGCACTGCTGGTGGCTCGAGTGAGAGGATCGAAGCAGCTCGTAGAGGCGCTTGCACTCACCGGGAAAGAAAGTGACGATGAGGTGTGATCGGACCCGTTAATTTTGATCCAAGTGAAGTGTTAGTCTTCGGCAAAATCTGAAGGAAGATTTTGCATGAAGAAGAAGCGATTTTCTGTGGAGCAGATTGTGGCGGTGCTGAAGCAGGCCGAGTTGGGTGTGCCCGTGGCAGAAGTGATTCGCAAGGTTGGGATCAGCGAGCAGACATTTTACCGATGGAAGAAGCAGTACGTTGGCATGGAGACGGATCAGGCCCGGCAAATGAAACAACTCCAGGAGGAGAACAGCCAGTTGAAACAACTGGTTGCAGATCTGAGCCTGGATAAGACGATGCTGCAGGATGTGCTCAGAAAAAAGTTCTAAAGCCTTCGGGGCGCCGTCCGATGGTGGATCATTTGCGCGATCACTATCGGGCGAGCGAACGGCATGCCTGCCAGGTTCTTCTGATGGTGCGAGGCACGTATCGCTATCAGAGTCATCAGGAACCATGGACGGAGTTGCGGATGCGGATACGCGAGATCGCACAGAGCAGGGTGCGCTACGGGTATCGTAAGATCCGCGTGCTGCTGAACCGCGAGGGCTGGGCTGTTGGGAAGCATCTGGTGTATCGGCTGTATAAGGAAGAGGGCCTGGCCTTGAAGAAGCGGCCGCAGCGCAAGAGAAAAGCGGTACGGCACCGGGAAGAACGCTTCGTCGCGACAGCGCCCAACCAGGCATGGAGCGTCGACTTCGTGGCCGATCAGTTGCACGATGGCACGCGCTTCCGGGCACTGACGATCCTCGATGTTTACACGCGGGAAGGCGTTGCCATCGAAGCTGGCCAGAGCTTGAAAGGAGAAGATGTGGTGCGAGTGCTAAACCGAGTAAAACAGCAACGTGGAGTGCCGAAGTTCTTGTTCTGCGACAACGGAAGCGAGTTCACCAGTCAAGCCATGGACCTATGGGCCTACCAAAATGAAATGAAGATCGACTTCTCGCGCCCTGGCAAGCCGACCGACAACGCGTACGTGGAATCGTTCAACGGAACCTTCCGAGCCGAGTGTCTGAATGCCCACTGGTTCGGGACGCTGGCCGAAGCAAAACGGCTGATCGAGGAATGGCGGCAGGAATACAATGAGAGTCGTCCTCACCGATCTCTCGGTGAACGGACGCCGAGCGAGTTCGCCAGTGAATACGCGGCTAGCCGCGTACTCACTGCAACCTAAACCAGCCGAAGACTAACTCTAGGCTTGGTACAGAAATCCTGGTCCGATCATTACAAAACTCGTTGCGCTACACTAACACTCCAACCGGTACAAAAGATCGGGCACTCCAGCACATTAGAGGTCGAACTGCTAAGTTGCGGCATTTTCGGTTCGACCGGAAGCTATTGGGATGGCAAGGCTCCACATACACTGAGAATCCCAGGCTTATGGTTTATCGGCTTCCATTAAAGACGCGGTAGCTAACACCAAAGCTAATCCCATATGGACTAATCGTGCCAAATGTGAACTGCGGCAGCTGTTGGTACTCTACATCGATGAGGCGAATCTTCAGATCGTTTCCCAGCATGAGATCTACTCCCGCTCCTGGCGCGATTGCAAAATATCGGCCCCTTGCCGTGTCGTAGGGAAATCCGAAGTAGTTTAGGCCGACAAGAGTTTTTACATAAGGAGTGTAAGACCCTCGTCTGAGTTGAACCCGTGGCCCAACCAGGTAAGTGGACTCGCTCATGCTAGGCGACTGACTTTGTTTTAGCCATCGTCCCTCTGCCTCAATGCCTACAGCCCGGATTGGGTTGATGTCGACATAGACCCCAAGACCTTGCACTTTCTGTTGCCCATAGCCGGATTCAAATAAAGAGTAGGTGGTACCCACCGAAATGTAGGCGCCCGGCGCCGTCGCAGTGGGTAGCGCCTGGGCGCTGATCCTTCGGCAGCCGAAAAGGCAGGCGAAGAAAACGACCGTGATGTACTTTGTTTTGTTCATTGGAACGGACGCTCCCTATTTCGTGATGGTCATATTCAAGCTGACAAACTGGGAGATTCCGGTCCTGCCAGTTGCGGTAACGATGAAGTTGTAGGTGCCGGGCGGCGTACCGTTGCTCTCGATGCTGCCACAACCAGAGAGGCCCGAGATCATGGCACAGACTCCAGACAAGACGAGGAGGCGACCGATCAGGCGGTGACGCCTGGTGCGAAACCCTAACAGACCGAATGCAAAAAACGCTGGGATTGAACAGGCGACAATTGATCCGATGGAATAGCTCTCAATGCGTGCTTGTGTACCACCCAGTAAGGGCAAGCCTGTGTCAACGATCACGGCTACTGTCCGAATGCCACCTGCGGGCAATTGGGTCTGATCTTCCGAGAATGTGCAGGTAGCATTCTTGGGTAGACCGAGACACCCGAGCGAAAAGGAATCAGTGAATCCCTTGACCGATGTGAGCGTAAGCTTAACGGTTGTGTATTGTTTGCTCTGCATTTGCCAGGTAGTTGGCGTCGCATCCAGGTTGAAATTGGGTGCTGGACCAATGTTCACTTCGGTCTTCGAAGAAGAGGACGCCGCGTAGTTAGCATCACCGCTGTAGGTCGAGGATATGGTCGCGCTTGTTCCCGACAAGATGACGGTGACGGTCGCTACTCCAGTTGCGTCGACCGCTGTGGTCGCGAGCGTATTGCTTCCGGAGAGAAACGTTACGTTTCCTGTGGGCCCAGTCGCTGGCGCGTTGCCTACTGGCCGTACAACGGAGATCAGCGTCAGTTGTTGTCCGCCATCAAGCGAAGTGGCCGACGTAGTAAGTACGTCGGTAGTCGCACGAGGTTGCACGACCAGAACGAAAGGTGCCGACCCACTCGGGATGTCAAGAGTATCGCCTGCGTAGTATGCGGTGAATGTATGGGATCCCGCCGGCAGAGAAAGAATCGAGATCGTTGCCGTTCCGGTTGCATCAATCGTACCGACGCCAATCGAGTTCGAATCCTCCGAGAAAGTCACCAAACCTGTTGGTGGGATGGAGCCTCCATTGGAGACTGCAGCAGAAATCACGACAGGGGTAAGGGTAGGAAGCGGACTTTGACTCGCTGAAATGGTGGTCGTAGTGGGGGACTGTAACACGGTGATGGCAATTGTCTGCGATCTGCTGGTGACATCATTCGAATCCCCGCTATAGATAGCGCTGACCCCGTCTGTTCCAACGTTTAGATTGGAGACGCTCAAAGAAGCAGTACCCTGGGTGAGGTTCGCGCTCCCCAGCACGATATTGCCGTCCATGAACGCGATCGTCCCGGTGGGAAGACTACCTCCAGCGGCTGTTACGGTCGCGGTAAGGAGGACTGGCCGGCCTGAGATCGAAGTCGTCGCGTTGGTCGAAAGCGTGGTCACCGTGGGGGTCTGGGCGATCGTCTCGGTGATGATCTGAATTGACGTACTATCCGCATAGTCTGCATCGCCTTGATAGGCGGCTGTGATGGTATGCGTGCCCGCGCTCAATGATGAGTTGATGTAGGTCGCGACGCCGAGCGCGTTGATCGGCAATGTAGCGAGCACAGTGGTCCCGTCCATATAGTTGACATTTCCCGTAGGAGTTGAGGCACTCACCCCAGTTACTGTCGCGGTCAGGGTGATAGGAGCCGCAAACTGCGCGACCGCAGCGCTGGTGGTCAACGTGGTAGAGGTAGGGGCGAGATTAATCGTTTGCACGAAGGAGTATTGACTTGTGAAGTCATTGGCGTCGCCCGCGAACGTAACTGTGATGTTATGCGCGCCAACCGCCAGCGGGGGTACCGTGAAGTGCGCGTTCCCCGTGCCGTTTAGCGTTGCAGAGCCGAGGGGGATTGAGCCATCAACAAACGAAATCACGCCGACAGGAGCCGTCGTCCAGCCCGTAACCGTTGCGGCGAAAGTCAGCGGGGAGAATTCGACTGCCGGATTTGCACTCGGAATTACATTGAGATTCGTTGCCTGTTGAACAATCTGGATAAGCGGATGATTGGGGTTGCTGGCAGCGTTCAGATTGTCACCGCTGTAGACGGCGGTGATGTTATGGGATTGAAGGACAGAAAAGGATGTAGTGATGGTGGAAGTGTCGGAAGAAGGTTCCACAGGCTGCGGAACCCCTATGGGCGTGGACCCATCAAAAAACTGGACCGTGCCCGTGGCTTGATTGGGACTGGCGATGTGAGCGACAAATGCGACCGCCATCCCAACGGCCGCTGGATTGAGGCTAGAGGTCACGGTGGTCGAGCTGGGGTCGACAGACAGTACAGTTCCAGAAAGATCCACACTCACCGGACTGTTACCTGAGTCGGAGGTTACCGACAAAACGCCCGTGCCCGGAGCACCCACCGAAACCGGCGTGAACTCAATTGCCAGAAGGCAACTAGTGGCAACGGCCAGGGGTTGAGACGTCGAACATGTCGTGGTAATTGGGTCCGTGGGGTTGGTATCCAATGCAGCGTTGGTGGTAGCCGGCTCGGCCATAAGGTCGGACAGTTGGAGGAGTGCGTTACCATCGTTTTCCAACTTCTGCGCAATGGGCGCAGATGTCTTGCCTTCCTTCATGGTTGGATATTGCAAAGTTGCGACAGTGGCACTGATCTCCCGAATACGAAGGTCCAGGCGATCGGCGAGAAAGAGATTGCCTGCGCCATCAAGGTAGATCGAATAGGGCTTATAAAGTCCGGCGAGTGTCGCGCTGAAGCCATCACCACCATAGAGGGCTGTGCCGTTACCGGCAATTGTCGCGATCTCTCCCGTCGCGGCATTAACTTTACGGATGGCATTGTTCTCAGAGTCAGCGATATAAAGGTTACCCGCAGTGTCGGTTACGACGCTGGCGGGGCTATTCAATGTCGCAGCGGTTGCCGCGCCACCGTCTCCGGTGTAGCTGCTGTTTCCATCTCCCGCGACAGTGGTGACGATTCCCGTGGCCATATCGATCTTGCGGACGCGGTTGTTGCCGAAATCAGCAACGTAGAGATCGCCGCGTACGCCAACCGTGATACCCCACGGTTGATTGAACTGGGCGGAGATCGCCGCCGCCCCATCTCCTGAGAAGCCTTTGCTCCCGTTTCCTACGATCGTTGCGATGTTTTGACTGGATGCATTGATTTCTCGAATGCAGTTGTTTTCCGTATCTGCGATGTATAGATTTCCACTCGCATCGAAAGCCAGGCCCTGCGGAGAGGAAAGAAGGGCGGATGTTGCGGCATGACCATCCCCGTTGTATCCGGCACTTCCGAGCGTGCCTGCGATGGTTGAGATGTTGCCAGTGACGGCATTGATCTTCCGGATTGTATTATTGCCCGTATCGGCAAAAATGATATTTCCTGCTCCGTCAATCGCGATCGCCGAAGGCTGATTGATCTCCGCAAAAACCGCTGGGCCGCCATCACCGCTCAAACCTGCGACCCCACCGCTATTGGCGATCGTCGTGATATTGCCCGCGAGGTCTACCTTGCGAATTCGGTTACCGCCCGTGTCAGAGATATAGAGTGTCCCCGCTGCGTCCGTTGCTTCACCAAGAGGAAGTTTTAACGCCGATTGGGTAGCGGGCGTGCTTCCGCTGCTGGGGCACGCGCCGTCGCTTAAGCAACCGTCCCCCGCCAACGTATTAATCTGTCCGGGAACCATAACGCTGAGAGAGCCTGTTCCCACCGCAGAAAGATATTGCGTTGCCATCACGTGGCCATCGTCGGCAATCAGTAGGATGGCGCCGAGACGAATACCAGGGTATTTCGGCGCAAAGCCGACAGATACTGTACAGGTCTGTGCTGGCGTATAGGGTCCGGAAATGCATGTATTGCTTCCGGAGGCAATGAAATCTAAGTTAGCGACTCCTTGGGTGACGATTTCGACGAAGGCAAGATTTCCCGGCGACTGGACGGTGACAGTGACGGGTTCGGATAGGGCGGGCCCTCCAACATTCACATTAGACGGAAAGATGAACGCTGACTGACCCAATGCCTGTCCCAAGAAACAAAGGAGAAGCAGGCAGCTGGCGAGAGAAACATCTCTCACCTTTGCCCCCCGCACTTCTAGAACTCGACTGAGACGCTCCGCAAGGCAGAACTTCCGCCTCCCGAGCGAAACGGCAGCAACTGTTGTCGATCGACAATCTCGAGTCAGCCGGTATGGGTTGTGTTCTTGGCGTGTCATCATTTCGCAATTCCCCTTAAGGCTCGGCCGTGTCCTCTCAGAATCACCATCAACTGCTTGTGTCCGCAGTGGACGCAAGGTTATGTGACGGCTAGCGGCACGGTACGACAGTACCTCTACCATCGGCATTTTTTCCGCTTTGCTTCAGTGTTGTTCTCTATTGCACGTTCGATTCCGATCGATTGATCAAGGCCATTTGACCTTTCTAATCGAATCCCGTTCGAGGCCCTTATCTAGAGGCGTTCCGTCAATACGGTCGCTAGGCGCGGATCGGTGCCATTCCACCAGCGGAAACAACTGACACCCCTAACAAGGCGGTCGCTCTGAGTCAGTGATGTGTTCTTCACGCTGTCCTTTGAGCTGGGAGATTCAACCAAGAAGCGATAATCTTGAGGCTTCACAACGCTACTGATTTTTGGTTGATTAACCGCTTCCTGACCGATTCAACCATGACGAGCTCATGGGAAGTTGCATGCGCGCGGTAGGATTTTGGCGCAAACAAGTCAGTTCCTTCCTGACACTCTATCCAATATCGGCTTGATAAGAAGACCGCAACTGACGCACTCCTGAACAAGAGACATTTGTTCAAGCGCGTCCGTCTCTGTAAGCTTTTACGCGCCGCACGAGTCGAGCCCCAAAACTTCGCACGCCAGTGCCTTGGGCGAATTTTCAACTTTATGGTTCTTGGCTGTAATTCGACGGTTGGAGCAGAATTCGGATCGAATGAACTATCTTTGCGCCAAATATCCTAGAGTCTAACGAATCTCCGTCGATATTGTGCTAAGAGGTAGAAATGAAATTTTTCGACTCTCACACTTTATTGCTGTATCTTGTCTACCTCATGCTGGCCCTTGGCATCTACTTTTTGATTATTTCTTCTATCTGCATGTTTCTCGCATTTAAAGAAGAATCAGACAAAATTCTGAGCACGATTGGCAGATGGATTTCAACCCGTTCGTTAGTGCCAGAAACGCTACTCCCTCAATTAGCCGTGAGTAGATTGTTGTTGTGCGAGGGCTTAGACTTGTACTTTCTCATGGTGAAATGATAGACATCCATTTGGTGATGACCGCGCAAGCTCGTGTAGCCGCGCCTCCGACGAAGCTATGCTCGTTCTTCGCCGCTTGAATAAACTGTGTGTGTTCTCTAAGCTAGATACGAGACATCTCAGCTCGACCATTTATTTGAATGGCTCTGAGCCATGGACCTGTAACCGGGCGGTTTATCTTTTCGCAAAAAGAGTAGAGCAATCTGACTTCAACGATCTGATTGGTAGATTCTTAGTCAGGTATTGGTCGACAATCGTCGCCCCTGAAACCGATCTGAAGCGAATCACGAATCTCTTGTGACTAACAAGATCAGGGATGATGCCTTCATCCGCAACCAAACCTCTGCTGTCGCTGTAGTGCAAGAACCGCGGTCAGGATCTGCGCAGTCTGCTGCGGCTGATTCGCAAGTAAGAGGACGTTGAGACTGTGGTTGGAAATCCGCTGCATATGTCAGGTGACGTGAGCCCGTGGGCCGCGACGGTGCCAGGAGTTCGCCGAAGAACTGCGTGAGCGCTCCGGGTCGCGGGTTCAGCTGTGGGATGAGCGGCTGAGTTCAGTTTCGGCGCACGAGATTCTGGACGAAGCCAGGCATGACCGGAGGGGGCAAGTATGTGATCGATCAGATTGCAGCGGTGGTGATTCTGCGCGGATGGATAGAGTCCAGGGAACAAGCGGCGGCGCGGTCAGCATTGGTGCAGAGCAACCTTCGTGATCGGGAAGTCTGCAAAGAGAAATGACGGCCAATTATAAGGAGACTGGCGACCGACTTGGAGAAGGGTCAGTGGGGATTGCCTTCAGCCCCACTTAAATCTTTGTCACTTGTGAGGGCATTGCATAACCGATGACCGGCTAAGATTTCTACGGCTATGCGCTCATTTGTTCTCACCGCAAGCGTGCAACGGTTCCAAGGGCAATTCGAAATTCCTAAAGAGCGGCGAGAAACTTCATCAGAACCTTGTCGTTCAGCCAGCACCTCTTCCCGCGTGTGGGGCTTAGCTTATCCAGTTCTTTGCGAAACCATTCTGGAGGCATGAAGAGATACCGTTCCGTGGAACCTAATCCAACCGGTCCCATATAAGCAGCCAAGGCGGGAAGCATTCGGTTTGTAATTATTTGTCGTATGAGTCGATGGAGCGTCGACTCTGGCCAAATCACCAGCTTATGGACGTGGTTCACGGCGTCCAATGCGCTGCGGCCTCGCCGATAGGCGTACTGTTCCAGTTGTAGATCGGCCTCGAAGATGGGTTCGAGCACCAAAACCGCCGCCATTTCCACCGCTCCATCGCGGATAGCGGGCACTCCTAACGGACGCTGTTTTCCCCCCGGCTTCGGTATGAACACCCGCCGCACAGGGAGCGGTCGATACGTTCGGCTTTCCAGCTCTTGCATCAATTCGTCCAGCCATCGCTCTGCTCCGTACGCTTCGATGTTCCGGAACGTTTGACCGTCCACTCCCGCCGCTCCGCCGTTGGCTTTGCAGCAGGCGTAAGCGAACGTCAGAACGTCCTTCCGGTACACCTTGTCGTACAGTGCCTAGAAACGAAAGTCAGACGATTCCTTCGCTTTGCCGCGCTCTCTGTAATTTCTGAACGCTTTATGGGGTTGTTAGGTTCATCACCAATCCCTCCGTCATTGTCACTTCCTGCGTTGGTTGCTAACTAAGGCCCCTTCCCTCCACCGGCATTACCCGGCTTCATCAGTACTACGGACCTCTCCGCCACCCGAACGGCCCGGCCTGAGTCTCACGAACTGCCGGTTGATCCCTCTGCGGATCACCGCCGGGGCTTCCCGTGTTGCCTCTGATCCCCATCGCCTACATGCCGTCGCCACTACGCCGGCAGGTCCGTCGGAACCCGTTCGCTCGTACCGTTCCGTCGTCGGCCTTCCCCGTGTTATGGGCGGGTCGGCCCCTGCATTGTGCTTTTCGAGGCCTGCTCAGCGTTTACTCACATTACGGCCTGCATGCTCGCCGAGTCGCTATTGCGACCCTCTACACCGAAGGCTCCAACGACTTCGTTGCCTCCGCCGTTGCTTCGATTGCTACCGGGTGGAACGAACCAGTTCCCGGGCGGGTTTATCTCCCGCTGTGGATCAGTGCCTTTCACGGCGCACCATACCGCTGCACTGGGTGGCAGAATTGGTTGTATTCAGCATCAGTCTCCTCCAAGGCACCCTTCTCATTCCATTTCTCGGTATCGATCAGCTATCCTCTTCTGTGGCCAGCCAAACTTCCTGATTGCCGACCACTCGGACACGGTCGCCTGATCCGCCCAAGTGGCGGTGTCGATTTGTAACCGCGTTCGATGCCTCTTTTGTGATTAGTCAAAATTTCTTACGGCGGCGCTCCTTCATGCCCACAGTGGACATAATCGAAAGAATTTTCAATTGGAGCCGGGTTCGACATGCCCAACTCATGGCTCCCGTATTAGCGGAACGTGAACAGTACCTGGCCTACTTGCTGGAGAATGGCGTCAGCCGCCCGTCTGTGAGGTCCACCGCCTGCACTCTGATGCATCTGGTGAGACTCTTGGACCTTCATTCGATGCGGGCAGTTCACATCTCTGAGATTGAACAGGCGTCGGCGCGCTGGATCGTCGACCCATCGGCTCACGTTACTAGACTCGTTGGACCCAAGTCCTTTGAACATTTCACAAAGACGGCCTGCAGGTGGTTCCGATTCCACAATGCACTTGTCGAGAACAGATCAGATGATCCACTCGATTCGTGTCTCTATGAGTTTCTTGATTTCCAAAGGGAGAAACGACTGTCCACCGCCACGATCCGAAGCCGTAGAGCAGTTGTATCTGACCTGTTCTCTTGGATGAGATTTCACGGTATGCCTCTGTCCCAAATGACAGCTGGCGATGTGGAAGGATATATGGCGGGCAAGAGAGCCGCCGGATGTAAGCCTCGAACCATTGCAGGTATCTGCAATCGCCTCCGTAGCTTCTTTCGATACGCGGAACTGCGAGGCTGGGTTGGAACAGCGATCGCTCACGATATCCACGGTCCTCGAGTTCCTAGGTTTGCAGCTGCCGCGCAGGGGCCTGCATGGAAAGACGTCAGGCGTTTGTTGGAATCCAATGATGAGGGGTCTCCCGACCCTTCGCGTTCGATAGCCATGCTGTTCTTGTTTTCGATCTACGGCCTACGAGTGAGTGAAGTAGCCGGGCTTGTCTTAGAAGACTTCGACTGGGTAAATGAGACTTTTACGGTACGGCGGGCTAAGCGGGGGAGGATTCAGCAGTTTCCGATCCAATTCGAGGTCGGAGAGGCGATTCTGAAATATCTGAAAGATGAGCGCCCAATTTGCAACTCCCGGTATGTATTCGTGACTCTCAGACCTCCATTCCGTCGAGTTGGCACGCAAAGCATTCAAAATATGGTTTCCAGGCGAATGAAGATGCTGGGAGTGCAATCGAAAAGAATGGGTCCGCACGCCTTAAGGCATGCATGCGCGACCCAACTACTTCGCAAGGGGATGTCATTACGGGAAATCGCGGACTTCCTTGGACATCGCGACCTACGATCGGTCAGCATTTATGCAAAGCTTAACGTGCGCGCACTGCGCAAAGTAGCCGACTTTACCTTGATGGAAATACTATGAAGCTGTCGATAGCCGTCGATCAGTATGTCGCGCGCAAACGGATAGACGGATACGCGTTCAGCAACGAAGAATCCCGTTTGGCCAGGTTCTGCAAGTCGAGCGGTGATCTCGACATCTCTGATCTAAGCAGTGATCACGTCGTCGCGTATCTCGACGGTTCTGATGTCGCGACAGTCACATGGCGTCAAAAGTACTTCCTCTTGTTGCGCTTCTTTGAGTTCCTGCACCGGCGCAAGGAAATCCCACTGGTTCTAATGCCGCCGTTGAAATCTGCCGTTCGACAAAGCTTTGTTCCATACATCTATACGCGTCAAGAGATTGGCCGCCTATTGGCTGCGACGTCGTCCTGTCAACAATCGCCGAACTGCATGATCCATGCCGAGACGTTTCATGCTCTGCTCTTAACGCTCTACGCTACGGGGGCACGGCTTGGGGAAGCTGTCGGATTGAGAAGTAAAGATGTCAACTTCAAGACAGGCATGCTCAACATAAAAAGCTCTGGGCTAAAGGGGGGACGTGTTATCCCTCTGAATCGTCAACTACTTAAACAGCTCCGGAGTTATGTCGATTGGAGAACCCAGGAGAACATCGGCGGCGAGCATCTATTCACAAATGAAAACGGAGGCCCGATTCCTACGTCAACTGTCAGGCACAATTTTGTCAGATTGTGTCGGGTGTCGGAAGTAATTCGTCGTTGTGGATCCCCCGCTAGACCTCGATTGCACGATATGCGTCAGACTTTCGCCGTGCATAGGATTACGTCATGGATTCGTGACGGTGCTGACCTCAATCGAATGCTCCCGGCACTGGCCGCATACATGGGTCAGGTAGGGTTGGGTTCCACAGAAAGCTATCTGCTCCTAACGCCTGAAAGGTTTAGGAAACACCTAAATAAACTGAGCTCTCCTCGATGTACTGGAAATTGGCGGGACGACGAGCGACTGATGAGTTTTCTGGCCGGATTGTGAGAAGCCACTTTGGTGCAAACCGGACGGCACGCTCGCTGCTGTGCGTGTAAGTGATCGAACGAGCTGCTACAGTCGCGGGGGGGATGCCGTGCGGCTGATGTGTGGCATCTGGTGAGCGTGCTGGGGACCCGCCAAGGTGCCTTTTCTGTCGGTCCTCCGAAGAGGGCCGCGCCTTGGTTACAGATTGAAGGTTACATTTCTGCCTCTGACATTTCCCGATGATGATGCACCGGAGGGCGGACAGCTGCATAACCAAATTGCAGGCAAAAAACGGCGAATACCATGTGGGTCGCGATGGCGTCAAAACTGGGCACGCCGCTCATTCGTGGCTACCACTTCGGATCATTTGGTTCGCCATGGCAGCATTCGTTTGGAGCATCCCATTTATGGCTTCCATCTGGCTGAATACTGAGTACATTAATCGGATATCCCACGGTATTCGGAGCTTCTTTGATCGCCAACTGAACCAACAAATACGCCATTTTCCCGAGATTACCAGAGGTCGCCCAGTCCTTATGGGACTGGAGATAATTGACCATGCCCCCGCGCGCGCCAAGCATGGTCGCGTCCGTCCGGCGAGTGCAATCAACAATCGTGCAATCAGTAATATCTTCAGCTTCTCGTATCAAAGAAACCTTGTTGTGAATCACTACGGTCGTGTAATAAACCGATGCAATTACCGGCTTGCCGCCCTCGAACCTCCAAAATGCGATTTCCAGGGGATGGTACCTAACCATGTTGAACGATTTGGAATATTGATGATCAAGAATCATCGTCTTTTGCAGAGGTGTTTCGGCATTTTTCTCAAAAGCCCTGAGCATTTCCCCGACAGTCCGTCCACTTCCATAAGATTGTTTGACAATCTTACCAACGTCATATTTTGTAACGGTGTTGCTAGTCAGACCCGACATCGCCCAATACATGGAACCGATTTTGAATATTTTGCACGCCGTCGGCCCCGGAATGGCTTTGCTATCCGCAGCTACCCAAATTTCCTTTGAGTCGGACAGAATTACAATCGAAGTCGCCACAGCATGCGGCTCAATCAACCCAGAAATCGCAAACAACGCAGTGATCATGGATCCAAAGATTGACGTCACTGGTTTGCGGAGGCAAGTGAATATGGGGACGGGCATGTCAACCTCGCACAAGACTATCACTCACATGGAGCTCAAGCTAGCTTGCCCTATCGACCTGTACTGGCCCCGGCTTGTTGACACCAAATCCGACAGTCTTGGGGACATCGACCTGTCCGCTTACATCATGCATATCCAGAAATATTTTGGTGATTTTCATGGTTGCACAAGCCTACCGCTCGGGAGGTCAGCATAATCCTATTCCTCCAGCAGTTTCTTGATCCGATCCATGGCCTTTCTTCCAGCTCATGTGCTGCGCTCTTCACGCCCTTGAGAGCCTCGATCGCGGTCTTGGGTGTGACCTGCGTCTTGAGATAGCTTTTGAGAATGTCGATGTCGTCATCGAGCCGCTTCAGATTCCCCTCTTTGACCGTGGATGATAATTTGCACACTAGGTGGCACCATCACGTTGCATTCAGTGGCAGCATTCCATTGCACGGGGTGCCAGCATAGGGTTCTTCGGTGAGGATGACCGAGCATTTCTTCGGATTGATCATACTTTGCTTGTTCTGTCTTATCTTTGCTTGTTCTGTCTTATTTCTGGCGATCCAGGGCTGATTCGAGGTAGCGGGGACGGTTGCTCGCGACGGGTTATTGAGAGGGAACGGAGGTCCTGGATCGGTACTCCTCTCCGTCCTTACGCACCACGTGACGTTGAACTAGGAAGAGAGGATTCAAATCTTTGAAAGGCTTAAGTTGTAGTGCAAACAGTTGCAACTTTGTATACTCTCGATAATTCAGTGGAGGCAAAGAATTGGGCATTGAGTTTTTTCCATCTAAAAATCTGGTTCATTGTTCTTCAGCAATACTTTCTGCTAATAAATTCATTCGAAAACTAAACGGAGGTTCGCAATCGAACCTGGTTCAGGCAAACGATTCCAAATATTACGTTGTAAAAATGATGGAAAATCCTCAAGGATCAAACGTCTTGGCCAACGAGTCACTAGGAGCCGCAGTTGCAAGGGCTGTCGGTCTGCCTGTCGCTGACAGCAAGGGGATCTATCTCTCTGACACCTTTATCGACAGCTTCCCTGCTCTCTGGTTTGAATCGCCGGCAGGAAGACGCCGCCCCAACAAAGGTGTCCATTTCGGCAGCCTGTTTATTGGCCAACCATCCGGACCACAACGGCCCAATGAGTACATCAGTCCTTCACGGGTGGACAATATCGCAAACCGCCAGGACTTTCTTGGGATGTATATCCTTGACGTCTGGGCCAATCACCAGGATACTCGCCAAGCTGTTTTTTGCAGGTCATCAGACGGAACCCAAAAAGCCTTCTTTATTGATCACGGCCATATGTTCGGGGGACCGGAGTGGATGTTTCAGGACCGTCCGGGGGTCGCGTTCCATCTTGAGAAGAATATCTATGCGGATCTTTGGAATGAGGATCAGGTCGCGTCGTGGATTTCACATTTTCAGGTTGTTATCCCTTCGGCGCTTTCTTATGCCAATGTGGCGATGCAGTCGCAATGGTATAAAGGGAAGGTAGACGAACTTATTGGTCGGCTTACCGAAAGGCTGTGTCGCTTACCAGAGCTTGTGCGTGCGGATGTAGATGACTGTTGGCATCTCATCAAGACAAGAACCATTAATGAGAGACTACGATTACCAGATTCTGGAATACTCGACTTCGGAACTTCGGACGGACGGGGTACCAATCTGCGTGATCCTTCGGTCGCATGAGCACGGATCCTATACCATATCCGCCTATGTCGTACGGGATTGGAAGACTCGAGTCGAAGGGGCTCCGGCAAGCGAAGTTGCCGAAATTGAATGTTTTTTGGAAGATATTCGCCTTCAGATCCGCGAACAGCAGTCTGCAACTTTGTTGTTTGAGAGATTACCGCAGCTGGGGGTTGGTCCGATTCGTTCATTGGTTCCAGGCTCATGTTCTGCTAGCGATTTAGATGAAGTGATACCGCTTTTTTTCGTTGGAATTCCTGAGTCTTCTTCATGGCCCGAGCATTTCGAAAATCTAGGCGAAACCCTAAATTCCTGAGTTGCTGTTAGAGCAGGATTGCGACCCTAATTCCTTCAGTAGGTATTTCGTGACGCTCGCCAGAAGACCAGCGAGATGCATAGGCTTACTAAGAAGCTCAAACTTATGACCCCGTTCTCGGGCCTTCGCCAACAAACCAGACGTAGCGGCCCGGCCTGAAAGGAGAAGTATGTTGCAGTTCGGAAGCTTCCTGCGCGTGATGATTGCTCCAATCGCACCGGCAGGCATTGAGATACCCCTTAGAGACAAGGGTAATTTCATTGCTGAATATCCCTTGCTCTATCTGCCGATCCGTGCGTGCTTTTGACAAGGGTCCGTCCGCAACCAATTGAAGTAAAAGGGTTTGCGTCAGACGAATGAAGTCAGGCAGTGAGCCCGGATCTGCTTCATCCGCGTGAGCGGCGGAAAACTATCTATGGCGACGTTTCCGTGGCCAGCGCAGCTGGCCATCGAGTTCTTTCAGGAGAGCATCATCCTCGGTTTTGTTGTTTTCAGAATTATTATTTGGCGCAAACTTTCAGCGCTATCTGGCGCAGTGGTGAGTCAAGAAGGACGAATTTAGAAACCGAAGGAATTTGCACCTTTCAAAGCTACAGGCGATAGCCGCCAGCGAATTGGACACTGTGAGCGATACCAGTGGCGCAAATCACCGGCGAACAAGCCCTTAGTCTCCTCAATGGACGAAACAGATCGCCTCACACTACGGCGGAACTACGAATGGTTTGGTGATTCATTGGCCGGCGCGTAAGGTGCGGGTTGCCCGTC
>JAOAPF010000413.1 GCA_025462755.1 Edaphobacter sp. | reverse complement strand
GGGCGTTACGGTTGGGGGCTTTTACAAACACTTCGGATCGCGCGATGAACTGGTCGTGGAGGCGCTCGCGACGGCATTCAAGGATCTTGACGTTTGGGAAGAGCATACCTCGGACATGGCGCAACTTCTCCAGAACTACCTGACGGAGGCACACCGCGATGCGCCGGGAACTGGCTGTGCGATGGGAGCGTTATTAGGCGACATGACTCGGGGGAGTAAATCCGCGCGAGCCCTGTATACGGCGCGGGTGAAGCGGAGCGTGGCATTCTCCAGCGCCCTTCTTCCATCGAGCCAGCGCGGGGATAAGCGCGGCCGTGCCCTGCTTATTCTGAGCGCTCTGCTCGGAGCGATCAATCTCTCCCGTGCTGTGTCCGATCCGTACTTGTCGCGAGAGATCCTCCAGGGGGTTCGCGAGGAGCTAATCGGTTTGGTGAAGCCGGGATCTCATACCGGCTAGGGACCATAACAGCATCGCATCACTCTTTCGCCCCGTTTAGAAAGAACAAAATCGTAGCGGACTTTGTGCCTCTGTTCCACCACGCGTGGCGCGTACCGTTTTGCACGACGATGTCAGCAGAAATCGCGACTCGTCGCAGATGAAAATGTTCGGCCGGGTTCTACTCGCTTTCGCCCCTGGGCGATTACTTTCACACTCGGCTCGTAAGTCATTGGGCACGGAGCGGTGGGGGCGATCCGTCTGTGCAGCGTCAGCCCGGGAATCTCAGTTGCCCGGCTCTCTTCGGAGTCAATGAACAAGGCAATCTTCCGAGCCAGCTCTGCCCGCAATTCGTGTGCTTGATCTGGTAACAGAGACGCCGCTTCACTACGGTTTTTCATGGTGACGGTAGCGCTCAGCTCTACTCTATGACAGCTGCTCGCTTTGTGCGCCAATCAACAGTGCAAGAGAAATAGGCAATAAATCGGAAGGATCGGGATACCGCTGCAACGGCGCTCGATTCTAGCTTGGAGATGAGCGAAACAGTTCCCAAGGAGAAGCAATGCAGGAGCGCAAACTTGGAAATAGCGGGCCGGAAGTTTCGGCTCTCGGCCTCGGCTGCATGGGCATGAGCGAGTATTACGGCGAAGCGAATGAGGCGGAGTCGATCGCCACGCAGTTCAGCAGGGAGTTCAAGCGTTTTTTGGCAATCGTCCAATGGAAGAGTCGAAGCGCATTCGCGAGAGTTTCGGCGCCGCCAGGACCCTCCAGATCGCTCTTTCGCCGTTAGTCGTCGGTGATGAGGCTCGCACTACTACTTTCCGGTAGCGCGGTTCGGCAACCGGCGTATGAATTGATTCAACCAGAGGGCGTCAAAACAGGCAGGACCAGGCGGGACGAGGACTTGATCTCATTGAGGCAACTCGTACCGACGCTAGCGTGGCGAAATCCCAGCCTCGCAGGACTGCCGGGATTCTGATCGTCGCTAGCCCAGGCGCCCGAAGGTGTCCACCGCTAACTGCACGGCTGCCTTTGCGGCCGCCTCATCGCGCACTTCTAAAGTAACGGGCTTCACTCGCTCACCGTACTGCGCCACCAGCGACGCCAGTTGTTCTGTGCGACGCGCTCCGGCTAGGACGTTCTCACCTGCCTTCAGTGCTGCTTCGGCGACGTTCCGCCCCAATCCGTTCGAATGAATCATCGAGTTGCCCTCGCCGATTGATGACGGAGTGGCGACGCTTCTCCGGGTCTATCGCTCGCGTTCGCTCATGAAGACCTGCCGGGCAGGGCGCTGACGAACTCCGCCGTGGTGACTACGGCCGCCTGCTTCGCGATGACGATGTCGAGCAGCATCGCATGCACCTCTGCATCCGGGTCGGCGCAGCAATCTCGGACGACGACCAACCGATAATCCAGATCGACGGCCTGGCAAACGGTCGACAGCACGACGCCGCTGGTGTGGACACCGGCGAGCACCAGCGTGTCGATGCCGTTGGCGCGCAGCAGCGTCTCCAAGTCGGTGCCAACGAACGGGCTGACGCGGTGCTTGACCACGATCGGTTCCCCCTCTCGTGCCGCTGCGGCCGGATGGATCGCGGCGCCTTCGCTACCGGCCACCAGCATTCCGTTTGCCTTCACCGCGCTGAACACGGGGTTACGGGGGCTGAGCTCGGGATGGCCGGGCCGGAATGCGACAACGACATGGATCACCATCATGCCCGCGTCTCGTGCCGTGGCGATCAGTTCGGGCACGCACGCGATCGCATCGGCGGACTGCGCAGCTGTCATGAACCTGGTGAGGGCATCGACCTGATAATCCATCACCAGCAGCGCGGCGCTCCCGGGATCGATGTGGGTAAGCTCAGGCATGGGTTTCTCCTTGCAGGCGGTGCGATGGTGAGAGGCCGAGGACCCGCCAGTTAAAGACGGCGACGAGCAGCAGCAGGCTTGTGCCGACGAAAGCCCCATCAGGAAGCGCAGGAGGACGAGTTGCCAGCCGGCGGTCTCCGTCACCGTACGTACCAAACTCGCCAGGTCTAGCACCTTCGTCCGCGCCCTCGCCTGCGGAGAGCTGCTGCCGGATTCGGTCCATATGCCGGTTAGTTCATAGAGGCGTAAGTTTCATTTGTTGCGGAATCCTGGCCGCGCCCGCCCAGACCGACTGGCTGCCCGCTTCACTGACCAATGGAACACGTGGGCTCATCATTTTCCGCTCTCCTGCGTTGGGATGCCTCCTGACGCCTCGCACGTGCAGGGGCTCTCGGTGATCGTCAGTTCTACGCGCCCCACGAACCGGGCATCGATCTCGATCTGAGTTGTGCGAATGTAGGGAGCCCCGTCTTGAAGCCTGACGTCACGAACAATTTTGAAATGCCGTATGAAGATCGAAGGTCTCTTGACCAGGTAGCCAGCCTCATGGATTAGCAGCCCTGTAGATCCATCGATCCACAATTCTCCGTCGATCAGCCCCGATCTTTTTTTCCTCGGGGTTATATGAAACACATACACGGAAGTTCCGTTGCTCGATCCCACATAGCGAAACTTGTAATTGGCCGGCGTTAAGGCAAGCGAGGAGGCCGGCATAGCCGCGGCCTGCTGCTCCGCGTTCAGGTAACGCGCAATCACTTGCTGTTTCACAGAGGCGTCTCCGTCGAGATGGATCACCTGATACTCGGGCGTCTTGCTTTTAGCCCAGCCGCGAATCGCTTGAAGGTGTCCCTCTTCCCGAAGCCTCGGAAGGTACGCGTCAATGTCCAGCATGACCCTGTTGGGCTCCGACCACGGGTCACCTTGAGCGGCGCTGGCAAGGTAAAGTGCCAGCGCCCGGCTCGGGGGAGGCGGATCGACCAACATCGTGTCGATGGTCACCGCGCCGGCAGAAGCCGCTACGCTGAGGGCGAGAGCGAACAACACCATCAAAGAAGGTATTGTGCGCAAGACGGTTTTTTCATCATGCCTTAAGAAAGATGACACTGATCGCTCCCTCTATGCCGGTGGCGCACACGTCGAAACCCTTAACCGTTGAACAGGGAGAGATGTCAAGACCGGTAGCCGAAGCCGATCGACGGCTCGGCTGGCGAGTACACCGCCGCTGTTGGTCGCGCTTTGGTCGACGCCGTTGCTGGTGGTGGTCTTTACAAAGCTTCCGAACGCCTGAACGCTTGCTTCATTCTTATAAGCTGGA
>JAOAPF010000359.1 GCA_025462755.1 Edaphobacter sp. | reverse complement strand
GGTCACCTTTATGCCAGTCGATACCACCGATTACACGACTGCGACCAAGACCGTGCAACTGATCGTCAGCCAAGCTACTCCGATCGTTAGCTGGGCGAGCTCGACGGCGATCTTCTACGGAACGCCGCTGAGTACTTCTCAGTTGAACGCCGCGGCCTATCAGTTGAATGGAACGACACCTCTCGATGGTACTTTCGCCTACAGTCCCTCAGTTGGAACTGTCCTGAGCGTCGGTTCGCAGCAGCTTTCCCTTACCTTCACCCCGAACGATACGTCGAACTATACCTCAGCCACCAAGACCGTCTCCCTCACAGTCTCCCCCGCAAACCTCACGATCTCTGCAAATAATTACACGCGGCTTTATGGCTTGGCGAACCCGGTGTTCCAGGGCAGCATCACGGGCGCACAGAATGGCGAGATCTTTGCCGAAACTCTCTCAAGCATTGCGAGCGTCACGTCTGATCCGGGGCAGTATCCGATTATTCCGGCCGCATCGGGAGCCAAACTTTCCGACTATGTCCAGGTTGTACAGAACGGAATGTTGACGGTTACGAAGGCTCCGGTCGCGATTACAACCACACTCAGTGCGCCTTCGCTTGCATACGGCCTGAACGTCACGATGACGGCGAATATCGCTTCAACCACCAGCGGCCTTCCAACCGGCACCGTCAAGTTCCTCGACAACGGGAAACCCATCGGAACGGCAGTCCTCTCCAACGGAGTCGCGACATTCACCACAGCCGGGCTCCAAGTTGGAACGCACGTTATCGTCCCGGTCTACAGCGGCGATACAGATTTCATCGCGAGCACGGCTTCCGCATCTTCCTCCGGCTCGAACACCGTCCTTATCACCCCGCTGGACTTCACCCTGCAGGTCATCAGCTCGCCAACAGTCGAAGGAATCTACGGCACCACACGCCAGTACACCCTGCATATCGCTCCAATCGGCGGCACCTTCCCAGGAGACGTGCAGTTCACAACCAATAACAATGGTCCTCTGCTCACTACCTACACCTTCTCGCCTGCAACCGTATCGAAGACTGGTGGGCCAACCGACATCATCCTCACGGTGGCAACGCGCAAACTTGCCTCGAACCAATCCCCGAAGGATCTGTCGAGCAAGCTGTCGCAGATAGCGCTCGGGTTGTTCCTGCTGCCTCTTCTGGGTCTGCGGTACTCCCGCCGCACCAGCAAGAAACTGGCGCGAATCATCACGAACGCGGTACTGCTGCTGGCGTCGCTCGGAGCCATTGGCACAATCTCCGGTTGCGGGAGCGGCTATTTCGACCACACCTATCCCATCACCATCACTGCCATCAGCAATGGTATTCAGCACACCGTCACCGTTGATTTCCACATCGACCAGTCGCCCCAGTAAGGATCGCAATGACCAATAAACCAAAGCATCATGAACGATTCAATACTCGAAGGCCCGCAAGTGTTTTAGGAGAGTTTCAGTGCGACTAAGAATTTTCACGTTGATCTGTCTGGTCGGCTTTACGGTCGCTAGGCTCCACGGCCAAGCCACCGCTACGGCATCGCGTGTTGGTGACCTACAGATTGGCGCTATGTTCAACCTGGCAAATTCTGACTACAGGCCGGCATACTTCAAAGGATTCGGCTTCTATTCGACATACGACTTCAGATACCACGTCGGAATCGAAGGAGAGTTTCACCAGATCAATGATCCGGATCCGACAGACGGTGTCTATGAACGCACGTACGAAATAGGGCCTCGATATGTTCTGCACTACGGTCGCTTCGCGCCATACGCGAAGGTCATGTATGGGCGGGGTGTTTTCAACTACCCGCCGGTGTTCGGAGATCCTAAAATCGGACCCATCGCAAATCTGGCCTACAACATTTTTGCTATCGGCGGCGGCGTCGACTATCACCTTCTACCGGGGCTAAATATCAGAGCCGAGTACGAATACCAGCAATGGTTAAGCTTTCCGCCCAACGGACTCACTCCCAAGATCTTTAGCGTAGGCGCGGCTTATCGCTTTCACTAGGCCAGGCTCGTCGTCTGGTCGAACGATCGCGATACTCACTTTTCGCGTGTAGAGCCCGGAGTGGTGTTGGCATCCTCAGGCGCGGACGGATTGATACGGCCAAGGCGGTTTTCCGGGGTGCCGGATTGAATCGTTGTCGCGCCCGGACCGGCGGTTGCGGGATTGTCTCCCTTCGGCCCCGAGGGCTCAACCGCGGGTTCGGAACCCGTTGCTAGATCCGATGCTGGATGTTGACCCGTGGGTTGGCTTGCCTGCTGATCTCTGGATAACATGGAATCACCTTCCTGATTTCGACCTTTGTTGGAGTGAGAATAAGGCCTCGTAGTTGCCTCCGTTCCGCAAGTCTTCCGGCGGCTCTTGTCTGTAAACTGTTGTAGAGTTCAGAGAGGTATGTGAGGACTTTTCGAATGCTGCGCGTGGCAATATTCTCGAAAACGAACTATTCTTGCGCGGCACGAATCCTCAATGAACTAAGTAATCGTGGATCGATCTTTCTGCTTTGCGGGAATGCGAGCGGAAATCACCCGACACAAGTCTGTAACCGCGGAGGCTTTCTTTACAAATGGGATCTAATCAAAAGGCGGAAAACGTTGCGAGCAATGGCGCGGATGCAATTCTGGTGACTGGCGGCGCCGGATTTATTGGCTCTAACTTCCTGCTCGACTGGCTCGCTGCGGGCGGTGGGCCAGTCGTCAATCTGGATAAGCTGACCTATGCGGGAAATCCGGAAAATCTAGCGTCCGTGGCGGCGAATCCGGCGTACACGTTTGTGCATGGCGATATCTGTGACGCCGAACTGGTTGCCGGGTTGTTGCGAAAGCACAACCCCCGGGCAGTGGTTCACTTTGCGGCGGAGAGCCATGTTGACCGCTCCATCTTGGGCCCAGAGGCGTTTCTGAGAACAAATATTGATGGAACTTTTACTCTGCTGCGGGCGGCCCGGGAATACTACGATTCCCTTGCAGGTGAGGGGCGAAAGCGATTTCGATTTCTCCATGTGTCGACCGATGAGGTGTACGGCACGTTAACGGCGCAGGCACCAGCGTTTCATGAACAGACGCCATACGCGCCCAACAGCCCCTATGCGGCGTCGAAGGCTTCGTCGGATCACCTGGTTCGCGCGTGGGTGCACACGTATGGGCTGCCGGCCATCATTACGAACTGCTCGAACAACTATGGGCCATATCAGTTTCCTGAGAAGCTGATTCCGTTGATGATTGCGAATGCGCTCAAGGGCAAGCCGCTCCCGGTGTATGGAGACGGGCAGCAGGTCAGGGACTGGTTATACGTAGTGGATCACTGCCGGGCGCTGCGGACGGTGCTGGAGCGGGGCCGCATTGGCGAGACCTACAACGTTGGCGGCGGAAACCAGCGAAGCAATCTCGAGGTGGTGACGACGGTCTGCGCGCTACTGGATGAGCTGGTGCCGCAGTCGAAGTTCAAGCCGCATCTTCAACTCGTGAAGTACGTGACCGACCGGCCCGGGCATGACCGGCGTTATGCGATCGATGCGCGGAAGCTCGAGGGTGAGCTCGGCTGGTGGGCGCAGGAGAGCTTTGAGACCGGTCTGAGGAAGACGGTGGAGTGGTACCTGGCGAACGCGGCCTGGGTGGAGCGTGTGACCAGCGGGGCGTATCAGCAGTGGGTGACGCAGAACTACGGCGGACGCGACTCCGGGCACTCAGGTGACGCTGTCGAGGAGCGTACGACCATTGCGGCGGGAGAGGGTTTGCGTTGAAGGGAATTATTCTTGCAGGGGGCTCAGGCACACGATTGCATCCGGTGACGCAGACGGTTTCGAAGCAGCTGCTGCCGGTGTATGACAAGCCGATGATCTACTATCCATTGTCGGCTCTACTGCTGGCGGGGATTCGCGACATCCTGGTGATCTCGACGCCGGAGGACACACCGCGCTTCAAGCAGTTGCTGGGCGACGGGGAGCAGTGGGGCATCAAGCTCCAGTATGCGGTGCAGCCATCGCCCGATGGTTTGGCTCAGGCGTTTCTCATCGGCAAAGAGTTTCTGGCCGGCGAGGGTTGCTGTCTGGTTCTGGGCGACAACATCTTCTACGGACAGGACTTTGCCAAGACGCTGCGGAAGGCGGCCGCAGGCGGTGCGGGAGCAACGGTGTTCGCCTACCCGGTGCTTGATCCGGAACGATACGGAGTGGTGGAGTTTGATGCCGAACGGAGAGCCATTTCGATCGAAGAGAAACCCGCGAAACCAAAATCGCGCTATGCCGTAACCGGGATTTATTTTTACGACGCACAGGTGGTGAGTGTGGCCGAGAGTCTGAAGCCCTCGCCCCGCGGTGAGTTGGAGATAACGGATGTGAACCGGTGGTATCTGGAGCGCGGACAGCTACGGACGCAGTTGCTGGGACGAGGGACAGCGTGGCTCGATACAGGGACACACGACTCTCTGCTGGAGGCGGCGATGTTTATCCACACGCTGGAGAAACGGCAAGGACTGAAGGTGGCTTGTCCTGAAGAGATTGTGTACCGGCTGGGCTATATCGATGCTTCACAGCTGCGGGCACTGGCGGCCAAGATTGCGAAGAGTACCTATGGCCAGTATCTGCTGCGGATTCTGGAAGAAACGGTGTACTGATGGAGCGAAGTGCCCTGCCTGCGGGCGGACGAATACTGTTGACGGGAGCTACAGGGCAGGTGGGCGGGGAGTTGTTGGAGACACTGAAACCGCTGGGCGAGGTGGTCGCTCCATCGCGGGCCAACATGGACCTGGCGAACACGGCGTCGGTTCGGGAGACCATTCGTGCGGTGAGGCCGCGATGGATTGTGAATCCGGGAGCATACACAGCCGTTGATAAGGCGGAGAGCGAGCCGGAGTTGGCTTATGCGGTCAATGCTGAGGCTGTGCGGGTGATGGGACAGGAAGCCCGGGCGATCGGTGCCGGAGTGATTCACTTTTCGACAGATTATGTCTTTGACGGTTCTGCAAGCGCACCATACCGGGAGACGGATAGTACGCGACCGGTCAGTGTCTACGGAGCGAGCAAGCTGGCGGGGGAGAGGGCGTTGGCGGAGAGTGGCGCCGGGCACATGATTTTTCGGACGAGTTGGGTCTATGGGGCGCGAGGGAAAAACTTTTTGTTGACGATCCTGAAGCTGGCGCGGGAGCGGGAGAGGTTGCGTGTGGTGGCAGATCAGTATGGCGCGCCGACGTGGAGCCGTGATCTGGCGAGGATGACGGCAGAGGTGATCGGTCAGTGTGAGGCGGATGTACGAGGCTTCGAGCTTGCTACTTTCCTGTTTGATACCGGCCAGACTTATCACGCGGCTGGCGCGGGCGAGACGACGTGGTATGGATTCGCGGCGGAGGCGGTGCGATTACAGAGAGAGAAAGAGCCGGGCACGCGGTTTGCAGCCATCGAGGCGATTACGACACTTGAGTATCCAACACCGGCGAAGCGCCCGGCGAACTCAAGGATGAACGGCGCAAGGCTCATGGAGCGGTTTGGGTGGAAGATGATGGACTGGCGGGATTCGCTGCGAGAGGTTCTGGCAGAGCTATGACGGCACGGGCTTTATTTCTCGATCGGGATGGGGTGGTAAATGAGGAGGTCGGATATCTGCATCGCGCCGGTGAGGTGCGGTTTGTTGATGGGATATTTTCTCTGTGCAGGACAGCGGCGCGGCTGGGTTACCGCCTGATTGTGGTGACGAATCAGGCAGGAATCGCACGGGGATATTACTCCGAAGAGGACTTTGAGGCGCTGATGGAGTTCATGCGCGGAGCGTTGCGCGCAGAAGGGGTGGAGTTGGACGCGGTCTATTACTGTCCGTTTCACCCTGAGCACGGGGTAGGGAAGTACAAACAGGAGCATGAGGACAGGAAGCCGGGGACGGGAATGCTGCGGCGGGGCGCCCGGGAGTTTGGGGTGGAGTTGAGCGAGAGCGTTCTGGTGGGCGATCGCTGCTCCGATGTGGGGGCGGCTAATGCGGCCGGTTTGCGGCAGGCATTTCTGATTAGCGGAACCGAAACTACCGTATGCGGCGGCGACTATAGGCCGGTAGAGTCGCTCGCGGAGGTGGAGCGGTGGCTGGTGGAGCGTGGCGCGATGAGTCACGGATGATTACGATTGGTGCGATTGTCTGAAAGCTCGGTTCGGCCGACATTCGAGCGCCTGAGGTACAAACTTCTCATTAGCCATTCCCTTAGCCGCAGTGTTGGCTCAGCAGTAATATCTATCTGTAATTAAGTGATGGCGGCAGGTCCGCAGCGGAGAAGAGTGCGCCGCCTGCATCCTTTGAGCTTATGGATGGCAAGATTCCATCGAGAGCATCGAGTGGCCAAGTGATATTGAGGGTCGGATCTTTCCACAGGATCGAGCGTTCGCCAGCGGGATAGTAGAGATTGGTAGTCTTGTAAAGAACTTCGGCGGTTTCGGAGAGGACGAGGAACCCGTGGGCAAAACCTTCCGGGATCCAGAGGAGTTGGAGGTCGTCGTCCGGCGACTGTCTCTTGAGGTGAAAGCCCGCCCATTTGCCGAAATCGGGAGAGTTGAGGCGAAGATCGACGGCGACGTCCCAGATGTGACCGGAGAGGACGCGCACAAGTTTACCCTGAGCGTGCTCAAGTTGGTAGTGCAGGCCGCGGAGCACGCCCTTAACGGAAAAGGACTGGTTGTCTTGGACGAACTGTTGGGGAAAACCAGCGGCGGAAAATGTTGACTGATTGAATACTTCTGCAAACCAGCCACGATTATCTCCGAAGCGTTGGGGTTGAATGAGTTTAACGTCAGCTAGAGGTGTATTCAGAACTTGCATGACATTTAGTCTAACGGTCGAATATGTGTCAAAAAAAGGGGACTTTCCCATTCCAAAAGGGGTCAAATAAACGGAGAATCTTGGGAGATTTTTCGGTCTCGGGAGCCTCAACGAGTAGAATGATGGAGTTGGTTAAATGCGCTACATTTCCCAGTTGTCGACTGGCGATGGGCTGGTCAAGAAAAAGAGTGGATGCAGATCCGGCACGAACAGGTAGATGGGTAGATGGAATTCCACGCGCGGTCGTTTACGTGCCCAGTTGGGTCGCGAAGACGAGTTGAGCTGTTGACCGCGATATAAGTGTACGCGTGAGTAACCAGTGCGGCTGACGTGTTGCGGAATGCCGCATGCGTACGAGTCGCGCAGATACAGGAATCGAATGCAGGCTGAATATCAATCTCCCGAGTCGCGGACAGCGGCTATTGAAGGTTCTTATTCGTACACAGAGTCAGTAGGTCGGTCGCTGGGAAGGTCCCAACGGGCCAACGCTGCTCCGTCAGAGTTCTTGCGTTACAGGATGATTAAACGTTTCTGTGACGTCTTTCTAGTGCTGCTCTCGATACCGATCACGTTGCCGATATTGGGGGTGGTGTCGGCTGTGGTGATGTTCAGTTCACCCGGCCCAATCTTCTACTCGCATCGGCGGATTCGCAAAGGTGGCGCATTCTTCTCTATGTGGAAGTTCCGCACAATGTGCGTGAACTCGGCTGAGATACTCGAGGACTACTTGGCGCAACACCCCAATGCGCACGCGGAGTGGAACGAGACCCATAAATTGCGTAAGGATCCCCGGATCACACCACTCGGCGGTTTTCTGAGGCGATATAGCCTAGACGAACTGCCACAGCTTTGGAATGTGCTGGTGGGTCAGATGAGTCTGGTTGGCCCGCGGCCGATTGTGGCGGCCGAAGTAGAGAAATATGGAGACTGCTTCGAGTGCTATTGCCGGGTGAAGCCCGGTTTGACGGGGCTCTGGCAGGTCTCAGGACGTAGCGAACTTAGTTACGCTGCTCGGGTGGCTTTGGACTGCGAGTATGTGGAGCGCTGGTCGCTGATGAAGGACTTTATGATCTTGTTGAGGACATTTGCATCGGTAGTGAATCAGGATGGTGCGTTCTAAGTAGGGCCCTGTCAATAACGAGAGTGCGGATCCGCCACTCATCAGGGCTTGCGGCACGGTGGCGGCAATCGACCATCCCGAATGGGCTGAGTGATTGCCGCTGTCTCTCTTCCTTCTGACGGAACATTGCAACGGCGAAAGAGTTATCGTCGCTCAATAATCGCGGGATATTCTGCGGGGGACGAGACGAAAGGGTTTCAATCTGATATCTCGTTACGTCTGAGATGAGGGGTGCACATTTGGATTCTACGATCGTTTTTCGAAGGTGCTGAGGCGGAGATGACGCGCACCAAGGGAATTGTGAGGTTCGGCCATGGAGGGAATTAGGGATTTATTGAAGAAGTCGTTAGGACAGAGCTTGAACTCGTTGCGCGATGAGGACAAACTCGCGGCGGCATGGCCGGTAGCCTGCGGTCGAACGATGGCCGAGAGGGGAACGATTGTGGGCTATTACGAGGGCGTATTACGAGTGCAGGTGGAGAATAGGGCGTGGTTGCAACAGTTGATGAGTATGCGAGGACACCTTGCCAGAGAGATGGCGCGAATCGCGGGAGTCACGGTGTGCGAGATACACTTCGAGATGAAGAGGTAAATACAGGCGATGACAGAACAGGCTAGCGTCACGGTCGAAGATGTGCGTCGAGTTGCAGAGTTGGCCAATCTGGAGCTGACAGCGGAGGAAGAGCCTCGCATGCAGCGTGATCTAAACGCCATTCTGGGACATATTTCTCAATTAAATGAGCTAGATACGGAGGGGATTCCGGCAATGGCTCAGGTGGGCGAGGTGTTGGGTGCTGTCGCAGATACGACGGGGGCTTTCTTGAGGGCGGATGTGGTCCGGTCCTCACTCGATCGTGCCGCAGTGATGGCGGAGGCGCCGGAGAGCGACGGGCGGTTCTTTAAAGTTCCCAAAGTGATCGAGCGATAGTTCAAAAGCGGCGATCATCCAGTCGCCGCGATCAGCACTTTAGACACGGATATGGTGAGCGCAACATAATGGAAATACTTGGTTTAACTATTGATGGAGCCCGGACGGCGATTGCTGCTGGTGAGGCCACCGCGACGGCACTAGCTGAGTCGCACTATGCGCGGATCGAGTCCCATGATACCCAAATCAACAGTTTCCTGACGATTAGTCGCGAACGGGCGATGGCTCAGGCGGCGAAGATCGATGGAATGGCGGCGAAGGCTGAGGCGTTGCCGGTCCTCGCCGGGATTCCAGTAGGGATAAAAGACGTTCTGCTGATGCGGGGAGCTTCGGCTACTGCTGGATCGCTGATTCTAAGAGGTTATCACCCTCCCTATGACGCGACGGCTGTGAGCAGGCTGGAGGCGGCTGGGGCGGTTTTGTTGGGGAAGCTGAACTGCGATGAGTTTGCGATGGGCTCTTCCAATGAGAACTCGGCCTATCGCCCGGTGTTGAATCCAAGGGCTTTGGATCGAGTTCCCGGCGGATCGAGCGGCGGCTCGGCAGCGGCGGTAGCCGCAAATTTCGCCGTAGCCACCCTGGGAACCGATACTGGTGGGTCAATTCGCCAGCCAGCCGCCTTTTGTGGGGTGGTGGGCGTGCTGCCGACATATGGACGGGTCAGCCGATACGGATTGATCGCATTTGCTTCGTCGTTGGACCGAGTGGGGCCTTTGACGAAAAGCGTGAAGGACGCTGCAACCGTATTGCAAGTTATTGCTGGCAAAGACGTTATGGATGCCACCTCCTCGGGCCGTCCGGTGGAGGATTACGTCAGCGGACTAGCTAAACCGGTGGAAGGGCTGCGGATCGGTATTCCGGAAGAGTACTTCGGCGAGGGGTTGGACCCGGAGATCCGTGGTGCAATTGATGGTGTAATTGCTGGTCTGAAGATGGTGGGCTGTGTGGTGAAACCAGTCAATTTGCCGCACACAAAGTACGCGATCCCAACCTACTATGTGATTGCCACCGCGGAGGCTTCCTCGAACCTGTCGAGGTTCGATGGGGTGAGGTTCGGGTTCAGGGCAGAGGCCAAGACGCTCTCGGAGATGTACCGCAAGACGCGGGATGAAGGATTCGGCGCTGAGGTGAAACGCAGGATTTTGCTGGGAACCTATGCGCTTAGCGCGGGCTATTACGACGCCTACTATCGCAAAGCGCAGCAGGTGAGAACGCTGCTGACGCGGGATTTCCTAGCGGCGTTCGCAGAGGTGGATGTACTGATAGCACCGGTAACCCCGACCCCGGCGTTCAAACTTGGTGAGAAGACGGATGATCCGGTGCAGATGTACCTAGAGGATATCTACTCGGTGGCGGCGAGCCTGGCGGGAATCTGCGGGGCCTCGGTACCGTGCGGCACAACGAAGGATGGATTGCCGATCGGGGTGCAGGTGTTAGGCAAGCACTTCGATGAGGGGACGATGCTGCGCGTCGCACAAGCAGTGGAGAAGGGGCAGAACACCTGAGTGCTCTGGATAGCGGAGCTATTCAGCACTGTTGCGCGCAGGTGTCGCCCCGGATTCCTATCGAGGCACGATTGCAATTCGGGTATGCTAGAAGGCAGCCATGTGAAATGATTTCGACCGCCAGGCGAGCGTGGATTTACTCCTCAGTTCACTTCTGCAGAGGGTCGCTTTTCCTGATGAACCGTCGAAGGTAGAGGCAAGTTGCGAGGTTTAGAGCAGATGCAGTTTGGTAGTTCCGCCCGAGTATGGAAGTTTGGATTTGCACTGCTGTTCATCGTGTTCGGGACGTTCACGTCATTCGCTCAATTTGACCAGTTCGGCCAGCCACTTTCGGGACAATCGCAACAGTCGTGTAACCCGAATGACCCATCCTGCCAGACGACAGCCGGTCAAAACAACCTTCAGCCCTTCAATCCGCTGAACAATCAGCAGCAGTATGGGAATCCGCTGACGAACTTTCCCGGCCAATTGGGGAATCAGAATAATACGACCAATCAGCAGACCGGCAATCTGACCGATCAGCAGCGGCAACGCACCGAGAACATACAACCTCTTCTTCCGCTCGATCCCCCAACCGAATTTCAACTGATGGTTGCCAATTCGCTCGGCAAGTCATTGCCTATCTATGGCGCGAAGCTATTTCGCAACCCGCCCTCGACGTTTGCTCCGCTGAATTTGGTCCCTGTGACTCCTGACTACGTCATTGGACCAGGAGACGAGTTGCTCATCCAAGCATGGGGGCAGGTTACACTCAATGGTCGTTTCACCGTTGATCGGGCCGGCGGCCTCTATATTCCCCAGGTGGGTACGGTGCACGTTGCCGGTCTGATGTTCGCGCAGATTCAGGATTATTTGAAGGCGCAGATGGGCCGGGTTTTTCGCAACTTTGACCTGAACGTCAATATGGGGCAGTTGCGTTCCATACAAGTATTTGTAGTTGGGCAGGCCCGGCGGCCGGGAAGCTACACCATCAGTTCTCTGAGTACGTTGACCAATGCGCTCTTTGCGACTGGCGGTCCAACCCCCCAAGGAAGCATGCGGCATATTCAGCTGAAGCGTTCCGGCAACGTGATCGTCGATTTCGATCTCTACGATCTGCTGGAGCGCGGTGACAAATCGAAGGACCTGCAATTGTTGCCTGGCGACGTGATCTACATACCGCCGGCGGGACCCCAGGTAGCCGTCGCGGGGAGCGTGAATGCGCCTGCGATCTATGAGTTGAAATCGGCGGATAGCACTACTGTTGGTGAGGTTCTGGAACTGGCGGCGGGGGTGACGAACGTGGCTTCCGGACAGGTGGCCCGACTGGAACGTGTGGACGAACACCGTATGCGCAGCATGACGCAGATGTCACTTGATGCGCAGGGGAGAACCACCGTTCTGCATGACGGTGATCTGCTCGAAGTCATTGCCGTGGTCAACCAATACAGGGATGCGGTCACGCTTCGCGGCAATGTAGCCAATCCTGGCCGCTATACCTGGAAGACAGGGATGCGCGTTCGGGATCTCCTGCCCAACAAAGACGCGCTGATTACCCGTGATTATTGGTTGAAACGGAGCCAGTTGGGCCAGCCGATGTTGACTTATATTCCCACCTGCTTTCCTGCGACGCCGTATGGCATTCCGGATTTCCGATATGGCGTTCCATTCGGTGAGGAGGGAGAAAATCCAAACTGGCGATATTCTTCCACCAGGAATCCCAATCTGATAGGGCTGACGTTCGGAAGTGGCGAGTCAGGGTCTCGCCCGACGCCCGATGGACTCACGGATGGCGGGTTGGATTGCGGAAAAACGCCCGAATCAGAGACTTCCGCGAGCGGGATCAATGATCGCTACACTCCACCGCAACAAGCCGTTCCATACGGAACGAACTCAACTTCACCAAATCAACCGAATAACGGTTTTCAGCCAAATGGCTTTCAACCGACCGGCTCTCAGCAGACGATGGGGGGCTCGAACCAGATGAGTGCGACGAGCGCAAGCCTGGGTTCGAACGCTGGAAGTACTTCTTCTGCGGGCCAGTTCAAGCCACGCAACGACGTTAAGTTGTCTGAGCCGGATATAGATTGGACTTATGCTGTGGTCGAGCGTCAGAGCAAAGAAAATCTGACCACCTCGCTACTGCCGTTTAATCTCGGGAAGGTGGTATTGGAAGATGATGCGTCGCAGAACCTCGCGTTGTTGCCGGGCGATGTGGTCACTATCTTTTCTAAAGCGGACATTCGCGTACCCCAGTCGCAACAGACCAGGCTGGTTCGGCTGGAGGGGGAAGTCATTTCCTCCGGCGTCTATAGCGTGTTGCCCGGTGAGACCTTGCGGCAACTGGTGCAACGAGCTGGCGGTTTGAGTCCGGAAGCCTATCTCTATGGCTCCGAGTTTACCCGGGAGTCGACGCGCCGGGTTCAGCAGCAGCGATTAAACGAATATATCGATCAGATCACCCTTCAGATGGGCACCAACGGAACGAACAATGCGGGCAGGGCGCTCAATGCCCAAGACAGCGCGGCTCTAGCTGCATCACAGTCGCAGAGCCAGAATGTTATCAACAGTCTGCGTCAGGTGCGAGCCACCGGCCGAATTGTGCTGGAACTGCCTCCCGATAGCCACGATGTGTCGCAGCTCCCCGACCTGCCATTGGAGGATGGAGATCGGTTCATCGTGCCGCGGGTACCATCTACGGTGAGCGTTGACGGAGCGGTCTACAATCAAAACTCCTTTGTGTATGATCCAAGCCGCCGTGTCGGGAGTTATATTCAGTTGGCTGGCGGAGCTAATCGGGACGCCGACAAAAATCGGGCCTATGTCATTCGGGCGAGCGGCTCCGTTCTCAGCAAACAATACAGTTCTTCTCTGCGCGGAAACAGCTTCGATTCTTTACATATCTACCCGGGGGACACAGTAGTCATTCCGTTGAATCTTACGAAGGGCAACACTCTTCGCACGGTCGTTAGCATAGCGCAGATCGTGGGCCAGCTGGGAATTGCTATAGCAGCTGGTAATACTGTGTTCTAGAAAGATTGAGTTATGCCGCAAGAGACAGTTTTGAATCATTCCGAAATTTCCTCCCGCTCTGAGCCGCCTGCGAGTGGACCACCTCCGGGTGGACCGCCGGAGGTGCGGGGGGAGTCTGAATTAGATCTGGTGGAACTTTTCAGAGTATTGTTACAAAATAAATTCGTCATTTTGAAGTTTTCGCTGGTGCCAGCGCTCCTGACTGCGATCGTGGTGTTGGTCATGAAGCCATACTATGCGGGAATATCGAGCTTTTTACCGCCCAATTCGATGTCTACCGGAGCATCTTCCTTGCTGAGCCAGCTTGGAGTCCTAGGCATGGCGGGAGGTGCCTTGGGCGGGCTCAAAGATCCTACTTTGATTTATGTTGGGATTCTTCAGAGCCGTACCGTCGCCGACGATTTGATCCAGCAGTTTGATCTGGCGAAGATATACAAGACCAAGAAGCTGAGTCAGACAGAGGATGTTTTGAAGGCTCATACCAAAATAGCTGCGGGAAAAGACTCGATTGTTGTAATCACTGTCAAAGAGGATGACCCAAAACTTGCCGCGGACTTAGCCAATGCCTATCTGGCCGCACTGCATAAGCAGAATGACAGGATCGCGTTTACTGAAGCGGGTCAAAAGCGTCTTTTTTTCGAACAGCAACTGGTGAAGGAAAAAGACCTGTTGGCGGAAGCTGAAGTCGAAATGGCCCGCACGCAGGAACAAAGTGGTTTGATCCAGCCTAGCGGGCAGGCGCAACTTCAAATTCAGACGATCGCCCAAACGCAAGCACAGATTGCGAGCCTCGAAGTCCAGTTAGCGGCCATGAGTCAAGCAGCAACGAGTGAAAACCCAGACGTGATCCGGATCAAGTCCCAGATCGAAGGGTTGAAATCGCAACTGGCCAAGCTCGAAATCTCAAGTCCCAAAAAAGCCGGTCCGGGTGATGTGCAGATTCCTACGTCGAGGGTGCCGGGGTTGACGCTGACTTATGTGCGTAAGGCGCGGAACATGAAATACCACGAAGCACTTTACGAGTTGCTGATGCGCCAGTACGAATCGGCTAAACTTGACGAGGCGCATTCCGCTCCGCTGGTGCAGGTGGTGGACTATGCGGTCGTACCGGATTCGAAGGCGGGGCCGCCCCGAACTCTGCTTACTGTATTGGCGGCTCTTCTCGGCGGGTTCATTGGTGCTGTGCGGGTTTTTTTTAGACACACCATGGGAATCTCGCGAGCGGCGGAGGCCTAGAACGCCCGAGGGCACAGGAGCGTTCGTCCCCTTAACCTGCTTTTAATGTGCGACAAAACAGTGCCGTCGCGGTTGTTTTGCTCTTCGATTTGCAGCGTGCCAAGCGGGCGACCGCTGCGCTACACTAGGAAATAACCAATGCTTAACGGGCGGGCGGTCAGCCTGAGCTTTCGTCAAACTCGTTGAAATCAGACCTTCTGTTAAACCCATCCCAAATCGATATTGTTCCCCTCAAGTCGTCTGCCGTTTCGCGGCTAAGATCGATATTGGGTCTAGACCGAGCGATTGTCTTCACTGTGCTCGCGCGTGGATGGGCTAGTCTTGCTGGACTTGTAACAATTTTGCTTATCGCGCACTTCCTCACCGGCGCCGAACAGGGTTACTATTACACTTTTGGCAGCCTCGTCGCGTTGCAGATGGTCTTCGAATTGGGTTTTTCCTTTGTCATCTTGCAGATGGCGAGCCACGAGTGCGCGCACTTGTCGATCTCTGACCAAGGCGAAATTCTGGGAGACTCTACAGCTCATGCAAGATTGGCGTCTGTGCTGCAAAAGTCTGTTCGCTGGTATTCCACCGCCGCCGTTCTGATGCCCTGCCTACTTATTCCGATAGGCCTCCATTTCTTCTCCGCCAATTCGCAGACTGGTCAACCGGTTGCTTGGCGTCTCCCTTGGTGCCTGGTTGTTTTGACTGCAAGCCTCGCGTTTCAAATCGACCCAATTTTTTCGTTCCTGGAAGGATGCGGGTATGTGCCTCAGGTCGCACGCACCCGCCTAATGCAAGCTGTGCTCGGGAGTTTGTTGGCTTGGACCGCGATGCTGAGCCGTCACGGGCTTTTCGCTCCCGCTATGATGATTGCAGGTCAGGCCCTGGCTGGAACGACCTGGCTGACTACTAAGCGTCGATTTCTATGGCCGTTGCTCAAGTTTCACGCTGGACAGCATCGGATCCAGTGGTGGGAAGAGGTCTGGCCCTTTCAGTGGCGTATCGCCATAAGTTGGATATGTGGCTATTTTGTTTTTCAGTTGTTCAATCCCATTCTCTTTCATTATTGGGGGCCGGTGGCGGCAGGCCAAATGGGTATGTCCCTGAATATCAGTAACGCTTTGATGTCAATAAGCATTGCCTGGGTAAATACGAAGGCCGCTCCTTTTGGAGCGATGATCGCCCGTAAGGAATACGTGAAATTGGACCATGCCTTCTTTCAGGCATTGACGCAGTCCTTGGTCGTTTGTGTATTAGGCGCAGCTGCAGTTTGGAGTGGCGTGGTCTATCTTTACACAGTTCATAGCCGGTTTGCTCATCGGGTGGTAAGCCCTCTTCCTTTTGGAATGTTGCTTCTGACCATGATTTTCAATCATATTGTGATTTCCGAAGCCATTTATATGCGGGCACACAAGCAAGAGAAATTCTTAATTAACTCGATTATAGGCGCAATCTTGATGCTTATATCATCCTACGCGTTAGGGAAGCACTACGGCGCTCTTGGTATGGTTGTTGGATATCTGATCGTTACTACTTTCGGTGGCCTCGTACTAGGTACCGTTATTTTCCTTAAGTATCGGAGGATCTGGCATGCAAAATGACCGGCCTCTCCTCACGATTGCAATTTCTACCTACAATAGACCTTCTTTTTTGAATGAGCTGCTGTCGTGCCTCCTTGAGCAGTGCATATCTGATCCCGGAATAGAACTATTCGTATCTGACAACACCTCGACTCACCAAACTTCTGCAATTGTGGCGGGATATGTGGATCGTGGGCTGCAAATCCGATATCTACGTAATAAGTCCAATATCGGAGCCGACGCCAATGTCATGCAATGCTTTGACAAGGCTCGCGGAAAATATGTCTGGCTTATCGGTGACGAAGACCTAATAGTTCCCGGTGCCATCGGCAAGATAATCTTCTATATGCAGGCCGGGAATTCATATTGCTTCGAGGGCGCGGCTGCTCCCAAGGGTGTAGAGTTCAGCTGGCCTCCTCGAGTTATTAAGGATGCGCACAGGTTCGTGTGCTCAATACATGTAAATTTCACTTTCGTTAGCGACAATATTATCAACGAAGATCGTGTCATGGCCTCCGATCCGATAAGGCTTTCCAGCTTGGTGGGTACAAATCTGATGCAGTTAGGTTGGATTTACGCGGCACTGAACAGATATATCCTATATTTCCGAGAAAAGCTGGTGGGGATGCGCACGAATGATACCGTTGGCTATACCTTATCTCAGGTGATTGGACCCAACCTCAAGAAGATAGCCGACCGGCCGCAGACCAGCGAAGAGTATTATCAATGGGACATTATGCGCTTCTTGCCAGCAGCCTTTAACCATTGGTGACGGCGCGGTAATTGGGGCCAATTCAGTGATCGAGACAAATGTACAAGCCGAGACGATTGTTCTGGAATTCCCGCACTGCTGATTAAACGCTTCAATCATTTATTGAATGGCTGGGAAAGAGTATGAACAACGAGCGTCATAAATTTTCTATTTGTATTCCTGCCTATAACAGGGCGAAATTTCTTAGTCCCCTTTTAGATTCAATTTTCATTCAAGATTTCAAAGACTTTGATATCGTTATTTGTGAAGATCGCTCGCGGGAGCGTGGAGAGATCGCAGCGATCGTTCAGGGTTATGCCGATCGCTTTCCAGGCGTACTGCACTACAGCGAAAACGAGACGAATCTCGGCTACGACGCCAACATTCGTAACCTGGTCGAGAAAGCCACCGGCGAGTACTGTTTCTTCATGGGCAACGACGATGTGATGTGTCCCGGTGCACTAGAGAATGTTGCCGGGGTTCTAGAGCGCCACCAGAATGTAGGACTAGTGCTAAAAAGTTATGCTTGGTTCGACTCGGTTCCAGAGAGGGTGAATCAGGAGGTGAGATACTTTGCGGATGAGCGCGTATTTGCGGCCGGCAGAGCAGCGATTACCGTCTGCTTTCGCAGATCGGGGGTCATCTCAGGTTATATCGTGCATCGTGATGCCGCCTGCGCGGGTGCGACAAACAGTTTCGACGGGACGTTGTACTACCAGATGCACATGACGGCTTCCGTTCTCTCCGGGAAGAATGCAGTTGCGACGCCGAAGGTATTGGTGCTGTGTAGAAATACTGAAGCCCCGGAATTCGGAAATAGCGACACTGAAAAAGGAAAATATATTCCCGGTGGATATACACCGCGGGCACGCGTCAATATGGTGGGCGGCGCCTTATCCATTGCCAGAGCCTTCGAGCAAACCACTGGCTTAGGCATAACGGAGGCTGTGATTCGGGACTACGCCAACTATTTCTATCCATATATAAGAGATCAGTTGAAGCTACCTGTGCGGGAATTTTTGAGACTGTGCAACGCATACGGAAAGCTTGGCTTTTATAGATATCCCATGTTTTATTTATATTGCGTGGCCGGGTATCTCTTAGGTGAGAGTAGATTTGATTCGGTGACGAGACGAATTCGTGGTTATCTTGGTAGAAGTCCGCAATTTGGAATCTCGAAGTAGGCCACACTCAAAAGCCCACAAGAAATGTGGTCGCCATTGTCAGGTTTGAATAGTCCGTGACGATGACTTAATTGACAGGATGCTGTGTCCAGAAGTTTCGGTGTTGGTCTTCCTGAAGGATACAAGGAAGCAAAATAGATAAAATAAGAAATTGATCGGAAATATTGTTGGAAGCGGTAGATTTGCAGAGCCGACTACAAAGTATACGCAAAAAAGAAAGATTCCAGCCAGGACGGCCTTTTCTTTTTCGCATCGGCAGGATCGGTAAGATCGCCACACTGCGTATACGAGCACGAACGTAAGTAGAAGGTTTCCAACATACCAAACGATGCCGAAACTCAGAAGCGAACTGACCCACCATGATTCATAAAATTCATAGGATGGCTCGCCAACGAGGAACCATTCAGTCCATCTATCAACCAAACTACTCCAAGGGATAGAAAGGTGGTCGCTTGCGCTTCGGGACTTCAGCGTGATGATCAGACCGATCACCTCGAAGGCGTGCGTTACCTGCAACAATCCGATCAGGATGGCGCACCCCGCGAAAACCCACAATATGAAGAGAGGCTTTTTGATGAGACGCCCAAATATTACGACCACAATGAGGACTCCCAGGAACCCAAGGGCGGTCAGAGATTGGGTCAATAGGAGACATATAACAAGCGCAAATTGCATAAAAAGACGCGTTTTGCCTCTGAACCGGTAAAAGCTCCACCCCATTAAGAGTAATAGGACTGCAGCAAATCCGTTAGGGTCGTCCAAGAACCCTCCGAATCGCACAGAAAAGCCCCCGCTCCAGCCCAAAGCTGGGAGTCTTCCGAATAGTAGAAAAAGAATTACTTCAACAGCATCACTGATAATTGCGAAAAAGAATACAACTTTGAGATATTTATCGACGGACCGCAGGTCAATGTTCTTGAGTGGCATCGCTAGAACGAGCGCGGCGAGGGGCCAAAACGCTATCTCGAGATAACGACTCTCAAGACCACCCAGTAGCTTGAACAGAGGGAAACTGAATACGATTCCAGTGAGAATGAGAATACCGGCCTGTAGTCGGTTCAATCGTTTCCAGAAGAGGAAAGGGGCAGATATGCAGCAGGTGATAAATATGAGAGCGAACTTTGCCACCTGGAGAGATGGGGGAGTGTCTGAATATACTTGGCTGGTAGTAGAGCTATTGATCTGGAGTGGGTAGCGATAGGAAAGGTAAGCGGTCGAGATCAACAGGCCGACCCAAAAGCTTCGCTCTGGAATTTTGTTGAGAGATATCTTTGTCCAGCTGCGGTTCTCCATGCGGTTTCCAACCCTGATTGAAGCATATGGTTTGCTGGACGCGATCGCAAGTTTCCGGGTCAACTTGGTTCAATTTTGGGAACTGTTATGCATAGCCAGTGAGTGATCTCACAGATCTCAATTTACGTTGTATCAGTTGGGTTCCAGGCTCCGACATGATGGGTTTTGCAAGGTTGATAAAAAAGTCAGTGGCGAAAATTGCGAGAGGTGTCACTAACGATGAAGGTGAAGGCTGGGTTCCCAAGTGAGCTGTAGCCAGCCGCCTGCGTTATGTTGGGATCCGCTTGTGTAGGACGGTATGAGGAATCGCTCGTACTGAGTGAAGATCTGCGCTCGCCAGTGGCTATTGAGGGCATAGGAGGCATTTACAAAGCCGTCGGTGATGGTACCGCCGCCTGTAAAGAAGAGCGTGCCGATTTTATTCTGGCGATAACCTGCTTCGACTCGCGTGCGAGCGGAAAACCAATAACTCGTGCGACCTTCGATCGCGCGCGAGTCCCTGCCGACCGCGTTTCCAAGCATAAAGCCCTTGTTCGTATTTCCGTCGAGGTATTGGCTATTTGTAAAGAAGTGATATGGACCAAAATCTTCGATTAGGCCTTCGGAACTGACGGCCTCCACGCGAAGATCCATGTGCGGCAGGAAAGGTAGCCGCGCAAAATAGATACCCGGATTCCAGACGGCTCGACGAGGCGCGGAGATCGGACTTGGATCATCATCAGAGTACGCGTCCGCGTAGAGGGTAACCATCCGACGCAGAAACGGCAGTCGATAAGTGAAATCGAAATTGCTCTTGCGATCGCCGGGATCCTGACGATCCCCATACCCGATGCAGCCACCACAGCCACCGCTTCCGGTTGAGTTGAAGCTAAAGACGTTGTCTTTGAAGCTATGGAACGTAATGGGGTGGCCGACGCCCCAGAAGATGGACCAGCGAGTAAAGCTGATCTCGAGATTGTCTCCAAAGTTGAAGTCTATCTTTTGACCGTTGTACCAAGGACGTGCCGGGTAGTTGTGACCGGACAGCTTCCCGAGCACGATGTCGAAGCGATAGGTTCCGAGAGAGGGGATGAACGGGAGCGGGTGAGGGCGGGTGGAAACAAAGCGGAGGTTGTAGGTCGGCTCCGCGTTGCTGGAGAAGGCTAAGGGCCCCATGGTCGTCGGTCCCCAATAGAGCTCCTGTTTGCCAAGGGACAGCGAGTTGCCCGCGAAGGCGACTCCTCCGTACAGCTCGATCGCGCCGACGTGATCGAACGCCGCTTTTGCAGGTATCGGCCGTATCAAGGGATCAGTACCGGGTTGCGATCGATCGATCACGTTGATGAGCTGGTTGATGGCGGGCGACTCTGCGGGATTGCCGGGACTGTGTTGCAGCTCTTGCCTGTCGTAGAAGAACCACCGTCCGTCGTGGGCCCGAAAGGAGAAACCGGCGACTGCGCTGCTGCCTCGCCCGAGTGGACGGCCGAAGTCGTTCCACCATGTTTGGCCGAAGTGGAAGCTGTCCGCCAGGGCGGGACCTGCGATTGTCCCGTATCGCGCGTAGACGGACTCGAGGCTGAGGGACGCGTGGTATTGAGGCGTTTCGAGTTCGGTATGAAGATCAGCCATTAGAAGACGAGCTTGCGTGAGCAGGCTTGGGCTGTACTTGTCCTTTAGATCAGCCAAATTTTCTGCAAGGCGAAGTTGCCGCAGGCACTCCTGGCGGGTCCAGGGCCGGATAGCGGAGCTTTGGCCGGGGATGAAGCCCATTGCGGCGAGTCGCTCCAGGGCTGGGTAGATCCAGCTGTCCATCGGGACGTTGGTGGAACCGATGGTGTCCGGGTCGGTGTCTTCAGGCAGGGGTTCGGGTGGGGGACGCTTTACGATGGGGGCGGCTTGAGGAGGGGGTGGGGGTGTGGGTGCGGGGTTTGTGGTGGATTGGGGGGTGGGGCGAGGGCGGAAGTTGCCGTAGTCGTGCGGGAGGGGTTTGGTGTCGAAGGGGTTCAGGGTGTCGCTGTGGTGGGCTTTGTAGACGTAGTGGCCTATCAGCCAACCTGCGGCGCTGCCGACCAGAACATCGGAGGGGAAGTGCTGCTCGGCGAGGATGCGGCTGACGCTTACGGTGGTGGCCAGTCCGTAGACGGCGGTGCGTGAGAGCCAGCCGGGATACTCGTCGCCGACAACCGCGGCGAGGGCCCAGGCGGCCGTGGCGTGGTTCGAGGGAAAGGAGGAGTCGAGAGGGCTGGAGCTGAAGAAGCTTCCCTTCGCGTTATTCACGTTGGGGCGATCGCGGCGGGTGACGAGCTGGATGGCCTCGCTGACCGCGAGGCCGTCGATGAGTGCTTCGCCGCTCAGGAGGCCGGTTTCACGGGCCTGTGGGGCGTATCGATTCAAGCTCCAGAGGTACATCCCCGCGGGCAGAGCGCCGAGCGCGCCGACGCTTGCGTTGGAGAGCGTGTTGAAGTGCCGCTGATCGTTGGGGTTGATGTGGATCAGCGAGTTCATCGTGTGCTGGTCGCTGCCTATCATCGTTCCGGTTGCTGCGGCCAAGGGGAGGAGCCACATTGCGTCGACAGGTTTCAGGTGCAGCGGGCTGGTCCAGATCGCTTTTTGGTCGAAAATGATTCGTTTTGGAGTGCCGAGCAAGGTGACTGGCGCTGGTTTTGGCGGCAGTGCGGGGCCGGGGAGGGTGTTTTTTTGTGGGTTGTTGTGCGGTTCGGGGGCGTCCGGAAGGGAGACGGGGGTGGTGGTGTCGGCCACTTCGGGCTGAGGCGGGCTGCGTTGGGCAGAACAGAGGCGGTTGGTTGCAAGCAGGAGGATGGCCGTGAGGCAGAGGGAGGCGCTAAGTTTGGGGCATCTCACGGGCATCGGCAAGTTCGGGCGACAGGTTACTGCACCCCTTGTTCGAGGCTACCATAGGCGAATGGCTCGAGGTGCGGTGGGACTCCGGTCAGGAACGGTGCCGCGGTGTGGTACCCCCTCCCCCCGGGGGGGGTATTTTGGGCGTAAAATCTCTTGATTCAATGGGTTGCAGGGTGTCTGTACCTGCAAAATATTGATAATAGGTGGTTTGTGGCTAAAATACTTGTTTTCAATAGGCTAGTCGGTCGTCTTCGATAGTATAGTGGCGCGCCGTCTGCTTTCTCTCTACTGTTTTAAGTATAGCTGGTTGGGTGGAACTAAAATGCCAACTCTATCTTGTTCTGTTTCAATTATTTATGCCATTTCGAGGCTTGACATGCGCTTTTTGGGCCAAAACAGGGAAAGAAAATTGTAAAGGCCACAAACAAAAGAGGATCGGGTGGGGTGAGGAGTCAGGTGGGGAAGTTGAGGGAGGGGAGGGTGGCGATGATCTCTGGGTTTCGAGGGAGACGGTGATGACCTGGCCGATGAGGCGGAGGATGTAGCGTTCGTCGTGGCCTTCACCTCCTGGGGGGTTGGGGTCGTTGGTGATGCCGGAGCCGTGGTCGGTGGAGGCGCGGTATGGGTCGATGAACCTTCGAGGGCGGAGCGGGTGCCAAGGCGGTAGTCGAAGGCGGCGGGTGGGATGCCGCGGAGGATGAGGGCTTCGTTGTAGCGGAGTAACTTTGCTGGTTTGGGGTGTTTCTGAATGCTATCCGAGTAGCGGACTGGGAACCGCGGTTCGTGCTTCGCACGAATGCCCACCTTAGCCGCAAAAGACGCGCCGAAGATGGGGCACCCGGTTTGGTGGCGGTCTGGTGGCGGTCTGGGGAGTTTCTGGGGAGTTACAGGTGGTAGAGGTGGTCGGCTCCTGAGCATGAGTCGTTTTCGTCAGCGCGGGAAGGAGGACGAATTATCAGATGGTAATTCTGCACCATTGTCTTATGATGCAACTTGTCTTGAAGGACGTAAGGAACGTGTTTGTCCGGACTTGAAAGGGAATAGTGAACGCAACATCCTCGGTGAAGCAGGGCCGGTTGTGCCGGGTGTTACGTGGTGCAACGCGTGGTTTCGTACTTTCCTCTCTGGTGTCACTCTCACCTCTGGTTACTTTGCCAGCCGCGGCCCAGAAGGCCGCCGCACCTGCTTCGACTTTGCGCGCGCCGGAGTTAGTGGATATTACGGCTTCGACGGGCATTCGTTTTGAGCATCTATCTAACCCAGAGCTGAAGTATATTGTTGAGTCGATGGGCGGCGGCGTGGCCCTGCTGGACTATGACGGCGATGGCTGGCTCGACATCTACTTCACGAACGCTCCGAGTGTGGCGATGGCGCTTGAGGGTAAGAAGGCCCGCAGCGCGCTCTACCACAATAATCACGACGGCACGTTTACGAATGTAACCGACAAAGCAGGCGTGGGGTATCCGTGCTGGGCGATGGGGGTGGCCGTTGGAGACTACAACAACGACGGGCGACCCGATCTGGTTGTGAGCTGCTTCGGCGGCGTGGTGCTGTATCGCAACAATGGCGATGGGACGTTCACCGATGCGACGAAGGCCTCGGGGCTCGACAAGGACACGGGCTGGGCGACCGGCGTTACCTTCGGCGACTACGACGGTGATGGTTTTGTCGATTTGTTTGTGCCTCACTACGTTGATCTCGATTTGAAGGACCTGCCGACGTTCGGTTCGAAGATAACGTGCCGATATCACGAGATTCCGGTGCAGTGCGGGCCCCGGGGGTTAAAGGGTTCTCCCGACGCGCTGTATCACAATAACGGCGACGGGACGTTTACCGAGGTGGCGAAGCAGGCGGGCGTCGACGATGCGAAGCGATTCTACGGGCTGACGGCTGTGTGGTCGGACTTCGCCAACAGCGGCAAGCTCGATCTGTTTGTCGCCAACGACGGCGAGCCGAACTACCTCTACAAAAACACCGGCGATGGCACGTTCAAGGAGCTCGGGTATGAATCCGGCGCCGCGCTGAGCGAAGACGGCGCGGAACATGCCAACATGGGCGTCGCGCTGGGCGACTATATGCACACGGGCCGCATGAGTGTCTTTGTCTCACACTTCAGCGACGAGTACGCGGTACTGTATCGCAACGATGGGGGGCTGAATTTTTCCGATGTGTCGCATGCTTCAGGCGTCGCTCAGCCTACGGTTCCGTTTGTGGGGTGGGGGGACGCGTTTGTGGATCTCGACAACTCGGGCTGGCTTGACCTGGTGCTGGTGAATGGGCACGTGTATCCGCAGGTTGACGACGCTAGGCTGGGCACGATGTACAAGGAGCCGAAGCTGGTGTTTCGGAACCAGCGCAATGGCACCTTCAAGGACGTCAGCGCGCAGGCTGGCGGGGCGCTGGCGGTGCCGCAGGTCAGCCGCGGGCTCGCGGTGGGCGATCTGTTCAACAGCGGGAGACTCGACTTCGTGGTCGAGAACCTGACGGGCGGACCGATGATCCTTGAGGCGAAGAGCCCTCCGGAGAACCACTGGGTGAGCTTCCAGCTCGAGGGCAGCACGTCGAACCGGCTGGCGCTGAATGCCCGCGTGTATGTCACGACTGGCTCGATGCGGCAGATGGATGAAGTTCGCAGCGGCGGAAGCTATCTCTCGCAGAGCGACCTTCGGCTGCACTTCGGGTTGGGCGATGCGGCTCGGATTGATTCGGTTGAGGTACGGTGGCCGAACGGGGCGACGCAGACCTTCAAGGATGTTGCTGCCGACCGGTTCTATCGGGTGAAGCAGGGCGGTGTGTTGACTTTTTCCGGACGTGCTTCGCACGAAAGCCCACCTTAGGCGCAAGATGCGCCGCCAAGATGGAGCACCCCGGCGGAATGAAGAAAGGCCCGGGGCTAAAGCCCCTTGTAGCTCGTTGAGTTTTCGTAGGGCTAAAGCCCTACGCTTAATCCCAAATGTAGCTCGTTGAGTTTTTCGTAGGGCTAAAGCCCTACGCTTAATCCCAAATGTGGCTCGTTGAGTTTTCGTAGGGCTAAAGCCCTACGCTTAATCCCAAATGTGGCTCGTTGAGTTTTCGTAGGGCTAAAGCCCTACGCTTAATCCCAAAAGTGGCGGCCCCGATCTCAGAGGGCCCCGATCTCAGAGGTGGTAGATGCGGTCGGCTCCGAGGACTAAGAGCAGGGTGATGGCGGCTATGGCTACTTCGCCTACGGCTCCTACGATGAAGGGGCGGGCTCCTTGTTTGAAGAGGTCTTTTAGGTTGGTGCGGAGGCCTACTCCGGCGAAGGTTAGGAGGAAGGCCCAGCGGCTTAGGTTTCCTAAGGCGAGGAGTTGGGGTTTGGTGAAGCCTAGTGTGGCGAGGTGTGGGTTTTTGGACGCGCCGAGGGTGGCGAGGAGCGAGATGACGAGGAAGCCGAGGACGAACTTGGGGAATTTTTGCCAGAGGAAGGCGGCTTTGTTGTCGAGTTGTTTCGCGGCGGCGCGGCTGGCGAGGCCTTTGCGCACCCAGTGGATCGCGTAGCCGAGGACGACGAAGCCGATGAGGGCGTTGCGGCAGGTCTTGGCGAGGACGGCGAACTTACCGGCGGCGTCGGAGTAGAGGGCTCCGGCGGCGGTGGCTTCGGCGGTGTTGTCGACCGCGAGCCCGGCCCAGATGCCGTAGGCGTGATCGCTCATGTGGAGAGCGTGGCCTATGAGGGGGAAGGTGAAGAGAGAGAGCGCGCCGAGGGCGAGGATGGCGGCTATGGCGGTGGAGGAGTCTTCTTCGTCGGCGTCGATGGCACCCTGGGTGGCGATGATGGCCGAGACTCCGCAGACAGAGGAGCCTACGGCGAGGAGGGTGGTGAGTTTGGGGTTGAGGTTGAAGGTGCGGCCTAGCCAGGTCATGAAGGTTAGGGAGAAGGCGAAGGCGATGAAGACCAAGAGGAGGGAGATGCCTCCTAGTTTGAGGACGTCGCCCAGGATGAAGCGCGCGCCGAGGAGGATGATGCCGGTTTTGAGCCAGAAGTCGTAAGTGGCTACGCCGGCGCGGAAGATGCGCGGGACGCCGACGGTGTTGGCGATGATAATGCCGAAGAGGATGGCCCATAGGACGTACTCGATGTTGGGGAAGGTGATGTGGCGGGCTTTGGTCCAGGTGTTGAGGAAGTGCTCGACGAACTTGCCGGCGTAGCCGACGACGAAGAGGAGGGCGATGCCGGGGACGAGGCCGAGGAAGGTGGATGGTTCGGCTGGGTTGCGGCCTGGAGGGTGGGGTGGGTACTCGGTGCGGAGGTTGGGGAGGTTGGCGGAGGTGGCCATGGGGTTCTCCTTGGTGCGGGTTTTAGCCTGTGTGGCCGCTGCTAGTGACTGACCCCACGATTCCCTTCGGGGATCATGGGGCACCCTACCAGGCTATGGTCTTGAGGAGGCCGAAGCGGATCAGGAGGCCGAGGGCGGCGGCGAGGAGGATGGCCCAAGTGTCGGTGGAGAGAGTGAGGGGTGTGCGGGTGCCTGGGGTGGCCATGTGGAATCTCCTGGAAGAGCGCGGTGCACACGGGAAAACGTGTGGTGACTGGCTGAATTAATTAGGGGGTATGGCGCAGGAGGGACTAGCTACAACAACAGCGGGTTGGCATGAGGTGCAAGGTCGCGAGTTGGCGGGAGACCGTCATGTGGGGTTTAGTGTACACCATT
>JAOAPF010000330.1 GCA_025462755.1 Edaphobacter sp. | reverse complement strand
CCGTCAGCTCCACCAAATCCCTCCATGGTCACTCCATCGGAGCAAGCGGAGCCCTCGAAGCTCTCGCTACGGTCCTCGCCCTCAAAGAAAACCGCCTCCCCGCCAACACCGGCGTCACCCAGATCGATCCAGCCATCAAACTCGACGTCATCCTCGGATCCCCCCGCAACACCACGCCAAAACTCGCCCTCTCAAACTCGCTAGCCTTCGGCGGTCTCAACGCCGTCCTCGCCCTCCGCCCGATTTAGTCCGTTTTGAAACTTGGCACGTCCCCTTGCTCAGTACGGGACTTCGTACTAGGTTTTAACGATGAGCCGCCGAGTCCTTTGGACCCTCCCCCTCCTTTTCGTCGCTCTCTGCTCCGTCAACCTTCACGCTCAGGCCAGGTTCGCCATCTATGGCACCGGCGGAGGTGAAAAAAGCGGTCTGCCCAACGATGATTGGCACGCTGCCGGAACCTTCGGCTTCTACTACGGCCTCTTCCACTTCACTCCCATCGATCTCTCCGTCGATGCTCGCGGCGATCTCTCCGGCAACATCAAGAGCGGATTCCTCGGCCCCCGCGTCGCGGTAAAACTCCCGATTATCCCCATCAAACCCTACGGCGAATTTATCTTCGGCGTCTCCACTTACAACAGACCCGTCGATAACGACTTCGCCTATCGCTACGTCCTCGGTCTCGACACCACAATTCTTCCCCACATCGACTGGCGTGTCGCCGACTTCAGCTACGCCCTCAATACCTCCGCCAACGGCACTCACGCGAAGACGCTCTCGAGCGGCCTCGTCATCCGCTTCTAGACTCACGCCGCTTCTAGACTCACCGAAGGCCGCTCAACCAACCCGCCGCGGCTGCGGCCTCGCCTCAATCAGCACCGCCGCACTCAGAGCGCTCGCCACCGAGAGTCCCACCGCAATCCACAACACCACGCTATAAGCACCGACGAACGACTCACGAACCAACCGCTGAACTCGCACATCATCGCTCGTCGCCGCGGCCAGCTTCCCCCTCTGCGCCTCAACTGCCTGTCGCTCCGCTGCAGAAAGCCCCAGACCATCCAGCCCCCGCTCTAACCGCCCATTGAACGTAGTCGCAAAGACAAGCCCCAGCACCGCTATCGCCAGCAACCCCGCAACACGCGAGACGGCATTATTGACTCCCGAAGCTACACCCGCCCGGCTCTGATCGATCGAATTCATCACCGTCGTCGTCAGTGGAGCCACGCTCACCGCCAGCCCAAGCCCAAGCACAATCACCGCCGGAAACAGACCCGACCAATAAGACCCACCCGCCGCGCCTCGCGTGAACAACCCAAACCCGACCCCCGCAATCAGCGGCCCCACTATAAGCGGCAGCCTCGCACCATATCTGACAATCAAACCGCCAGACCAACGAGACAGTAAAAACACCAGCAAAATCAACGGAAGCAGCGCAGCCCCAGCCTCAGTAGCCGTGTAGTGCTGCACCTGAATCAGATCCAGCGGCAGAAAAAAGAACACTGCGCCCAGCGCTCCATACAAAAACAAGGTCATCAGGTTCGCACCGCTGAACGACCTCGACCGAAACAGATCCAGCGGCAGCATCGGCGCACTCGATCGCGACTCCACCACAAAGAAGCATGCAAGCGCCACCACCCCGACCACGCCGGCGACCAACGCCCGCTGCCCTCCTCGCCCCGCTTCGATCAACGCAAACGTAATCCCGCACAATCCAACCGTAGCCAGCGACGCACCCCATCCATCCAGCCTCTTAACCATCTCTTCATCGCGACTCTCCGGCACGCGCGCCATAGAGATCACGACCACCAGCACAGCGAGCGGCACATTGATAAAAAACGCCCATCGCCACGAGAAATGCTCGATCAGCCAGCCACCCAGCACAGGCCCCAACGCCATCGTCATCGCCGTAAAACCCGACCACGTCCCAATCGCTCGTCCGCGCTCCTCCGCGCAAAACGAAGAACTGATCAGCGCCAGACTCCCAGGCACCAGCAAAGCCCCGCCCACTCCCTGAAGCGCCCTCGACACAATCAGTATGCGGATATCCGGCGCAAACCCACACCCGGCCGAAGCTCCTGCAAACAACACCACACCTATTAAAAAAACCTTGCGCCGCCCATACAGATCACCCAGCGATCCGCCCACCAGCATCAACGCCGCCAGAAACAACGCATAAGCCTCAACCACCCACTGCACATCGGTCACGGCCGCGTTCAGAGCACTCTGGAGCGCTGGCAGCGCAACGTTCACCACCGTCCCATCGATAAACACCATGCTCGACCCCAGAATCGTAGCGGTCAGCACCCACACCCCTCCGCGCGTCTTCTCCGGTGCCGCGGCCGCGCCACGTATAACACCCGCTTCACAAGGCAAATTAGACATAGCCCACCCGCGCCGCAACGCCGATCCTACTCACGTCAGCCTCACCCGACAACCCTTCCACCTCATCGCGATACCATAAATCCCACATGGTCTCCGTCCTCATCCTCACCCGCGACGAGCAGCGCGATCTCCCCGACTGTCTCGCCAGCGTCTCCTGGTCCGACGACATCCACGTCTTCGATTCACAATCAACCGACGCCACGGTAGAGATCGCCCGAGCCGCCGGAGCCCACGTCCACACCCGAGCCTTCGACGATTATGCCACTCATCGCAACGCCGCCCTCGCCACCGTCCCCTTCAAAAACCCCTGGGTCTTCCTGCTCGATGCCGACGAGCGCCCCACCCCAGAGCTCTCGCGCGAGATGCAGCAACTAGCCCTCGCCGCCCCGCCGGAAACCTCAGCCTTCCGCGTTCGCCGCCGCGACCACCTCTTCGGCACCTGGCTCAAGCACGCCCAGCTCTCGCCCTTCTACATCCGCCTCGTCCGTCCCGAACGCGCCCACTACACCCGGGCCATCAACGAAGTACTCGAGGTCGACGGCGCTATCGGCAGCCTCAGCTATCCGCTCGACCACTATCCCTTCTCCAAAGGCATAGCTAAGTGGGTCGAGAAGCACAATCTCTACTCCACCATGGAAGCCCAGTTGATCGCCCGCAACCAGGGCCTGCAAAACCCCTCGATACTCACCGCCCTTCGCGATCCCGACTTCCACACCCGCCGTCTCCACCAAAAGGCCATCTTCTATCGCCTTCCCGCCCGCCCTCTCCTCAAGTGGCTCTACATGGTCTGGATCCGAGGCGCGATCCTCGACGGCACGGCCGGCCTCACCTACGCCACCCTGCAAGCCTTCTACGAATACCTCATCGTACTGAAGACCAAAGAACTCCGTCGCGGCGGAGCATGATCAATTCGCAGCACTCGACCTCGTTGCCATGGAACATAAATACCTTTTTGTATCTTAAATAGTTACAAAACTTGTCTTCACGACTGGATCCCTCTTTCGTTTGAACCTGAGCCCATTTTCTTCCCATCACATTCGCACCATCACTCATCGCTGAAATCAACTGTCGACGAAAGCGCTAGGCCCTCTCATCCCCGTGATATCTCAAAAAAATTCTTGCAATCTTCACGAAAGAAGGTTACGTTTGTCCCACCTCTTTCTTAAATTGACGTTTTCGCCACACTTCTATTAGCCATAAGGCCCTTGGAACACAGTGACGCACCCGCAGCACTCCCGCTGCGATAACGGATTGTTGTCTCTATTTCAACCATAAAAATTGTCCACGAGACGATCGGGAAATTTTTTTCTTCTTTTCGGAGGTCACATGCGCCAGCCATCAAGTAAGCTCCTACAGGCCGCTGTCTACGGGCTCGCCGCCACCCTCCTAACCCTCGGCACCACGTTCCTTCAAGCCCAGACCTTCCGTGGCGGCATCAACGGCACCGTCACCGACCACACCGGAGCCGTCATTGCGAACGCAACCATCGTTGCCGTGCAGACTGATACAGCCACTAAGCACACAACCACCAGCTCCAGCGGCGGTGAATTCCTCCTGCAGGATCTTCCTCTCGGCAACTACACCGTCACCGTCAGCTTCCCCGGCTTCCAAACCGTCAAGACAGATAAAGTCTCCGTGCAGGCCGGCGTCATCTACACCCTGCCGGTTTCTCTTCCACTCTCCTCCTCCACCACCACCATTGAAGTCAATGCTGCCGCGGTATCCCTCGATACAACCACCACAACCCAGACCACCGTCCTTGACGCCAAGGCAGTAGCCGACCTTCCCCTCAATGGTCGCGACTTTACCCAGATGATTTCGCTCACGGCTGGCTACGCCGGGTACAGTGGCGGCGGCTTCGGTTCGCTCAACGGAACCCGCGCCAATCAGATGAACTGGCAGATTGATGGCGTCGACAACAACGACCTCTGGCACAACATTCCCGCCGTCAACCAGGGCGGTGTTTCCGGCATCGCCGGCATCGTCCTGCCCATCGACGCGGTCGATCAATTCACGGTGCAAACGCAATCACCTCCCGAAGCGGGACGCAATCCCGGCGGCACTGTCGATTTAGCCCTACGATCCGGCGGCAACAGCATTCACGGCTCCGTCTACTACTTCAACCGCAACGAAGCTCTCGCCGCCGCTTCACCCTTTGTGGATTCCAAAAAAGAAAATCGCAATTACCAGTATGGCTTCTCTGTCGGCGGTCCGCTCATCAAAGACCGGCTCTTCTATTTCGCGACCTTCGAAAAACAGCGTTTCACCATCGGATTGCCGGG
>JAOAPF010000459.1 GCA_025462755.1 Edaphobacter sp. | reverse complement strand
GCAGTTCTGACACTCGACGAACTCTGCGTCTTCCTCTCGGGCGACGATCTTGACGATGGGATGTTTGCATTTGGCTGTCATTTGGGGAGAATTTATGAATGGTATGGATTTTGCCCGTCTTCGGTGGCCTTGTCAACTCCGTTTTCGGTGGTTTTGCGGTGTGAATTTGTGGTGAATCTGTGGTGGAATCACTGGAAACTCTGGTTGCAATCCACGTGACGGAGGACGTACACTATCTAGGACTGGAATTGTCTGAGTTCCCGGCTATTTTCTGGTCTCGGAGCTCAAAAAGACACATGCTGCGCCTGACCAAAAAAGCGGATTACGGTCTGATGGCTCTGAAGTATCTGGCAGAGCAGACGGACGGTAGCGCGCACAGCGCCAAGGATATAGCTGAGGCTTACCATATTCCTCCTCAGTTGCTGGCGAAGATTTTGCAGACGCTGGCCAAGGCAGGGCTGTTGGTTTCGCATGCGGGGACGAATGGCGGTTATGCGCTTTCGCGTGCGGCGACGGAGATCACGGCGTTTGAGGTGATCCGGGCCATCGACGGGCCACTCTTCATTACGAGTTGCATCACGATTCACGGAGCTTGCGACCTGACGAGCACCTGCACCATCAAAGAACCATTACGTAAGGTGAATGACAGCATTAAGGATTTGCTGAGCGGCATTCATATCGCCGATTTGATCGAGGCGGATGGGGAGCAGACCGGGACGGGCGCACCGGTGGGCGGTGGTCTCGTGAGCATTGCGGTATAGCCCTCGCTGGCTGGCGATGAGAGAGATTTTTTCGACCTGGTTTTTAGAAGCATAAGTTTTCGGGAGATACGATGAGCAACGATATGAACAATAACGGCGTAGTGATCAGCGAGTCCTCAACACCACTGCCGGCCGGCGTGCATCTGCCGATCTACATGGATAATCATGCGACGACGCCGCTGGATCCTCGGGTATTAGAGGCGATGATGCCTTACTTTACTTCGACGTTTGGGAATGCGGCGAGCCGCAACCACTCGTTTGGTTGGGAGGCCGAGAAGGCGGTCGAGAAGGCGCGGGAGCAGATTGCGAAGCTGATTGGCGCTACAAGCAAGGAAATCATCTTCACCTCGGGCGCGACGGAGTCGAACAACCTGGCGCTGAAGGGTATTGCGGAGATGTACCGCGAGCGCGGGAACCACATCATCACCCAGGTGACCGAGCACAAGGCGGTGCTGGATACCTGTAAGAAGCTTGAGAAGCAGGGATTCCGCGTGACGTATCTGCCGGTGCAGGCCGATGGGTTAATTGACATCGAGGACCTCAAGCGGGCAATGGATGACAAGACGATCCTGGTTTCGATCATGTACGCGAATAACGAGATTGGCGTGATCCAGCCGATCGCCCAGATTGGGAAGCTGTGCCATGAGAAGGGCGTGATCTTCCATACCGACGCAGTGCAGGCTGTGGGCAAGATTCCTGTTGATGTGCAGAAGGACAACATCGATGTGTTGAGCCTGAGCGGTCATAAAATCTATGGTCCGAAGGGTGTGGGCGCGCTGTATGTACGGCGGCGCAATCCTCGCGTTCAACTCAGCGAGCAGATCAACGGCGGCGGACACGAGCGCGGGATGCGGTCGGGCACGCTGAATGTTCCGGGAATCGCTGGACTGGGCAAGGCTTGTGAGATCTGCTCTGAGGAGATGGAAGCCGAGGCGAAGCGTGAGAAGGAACTTCGGGATTATCTGCGAGCGAAGCTCGAGAAGGCGCTGGACTATGTCCACCTGAACGGCAACATGGAACACCACCTACCGGGCAATCTGAATATGAGCTTTGTGTATGTCGAAGGTGAGAGCCTGTTGATGGGCATCAACGACATTGCGGTCTCGTCTGGTTCGGCTTGCACGTCGGCCACCCTGGAGCCCAGCTATGTGCTGAAGGCGCTGGGCCTGGGCGACGATGTTGCGCATAGTTCGATCCGTTTCGGCCTTGGACGCTTCAACACCAAGGCGGAAGTGGATTATGTGTCAGATAAGCTGATCGATGTGGTGACGAAGCTGCGTGAGCTGAGTCCGCTGTACGAGATGGTGAAGGAAGGTATCGATCTGAGCAAGATTGAGTGGGCGGCGCACTAATTGCACCTGCCTTGAAGTTCAACGTTGGCGCAGCGAATTGCGCCGGAGTAACATCTAAAGTGATAGAGACGAGGAATACACCATGGCATATAGCGACAAGGTAATTGACCACTACAACAACCCCCGGAACGTTGGACAGATGGATAAGGCCTCGACTGAGGTTGGTACGGGGCTTGTGGGCGCGCCGGAGTGCGGCGACGTGATGCGTCTGCAGATTCGTGTGAACCCGGAGACGAACGTAATCGAAGATGCCAAGTTCAAGACCTTCGGTTGCGGTTCGGCGATTGCTTCGTCCTCGCTCGCGACAGAGTGGGTGAAGGGCAAGACGATCGACCAGGCGCTCGCGATCTCGAACACGGACATTGTGAAGGAGCTGTCGCTTCCTCCGGTGAAGATCCATTGCTCGGTGCTCGCGGAAGATGCGATTCGGGCAGCGATCGGCGACTGGAAGAAGAAGAATAGCGTTGCCGAGACGGCGGCAGTTGCGGCTGCTCACTAATTAACTCGGCAAGTAAAGATAACGGTAGCGGTGCGTCTCCTGAGTCGCGTTGCTACCGTGTTGTATTAGCAGCAAGGACGGCAATATGGCGATGGTAACGTTACAAACTGCGGCGGAGATGGAGGCAGCGCACGCTGCTGCTGGTGAGAAGAAAGACCCGCTATCAGGGATGAATGTGCTGACCGCGCAGGGGCAGGAACCTGGGCAGAAGGGCATTCAGATGACCGAGAAGGCTCTGAAGCGTATCCGCGTTGCGATGGCGAAGGAAGGTGTTACGCCGGAACAAGGTGGGCTGCGCGTAGGGATTCAGGGCGGAGGCTGTTCGGGGCTGAGTTACAACATCAGGTTTGATAGTCAGCCTCGGGAGCGGGACCGGGTGTATGCGTTTGGCGAGGGGCTCGTGACCGCGGGCGATCCGACAAATGGCAAGGCCATTCGGGTCTTTGTCGATCCGAGGAGCTTTATCTACCTGCATGGCATGGTGCTGGATTTTGAAGAGACGCTGATGCGGCAGGGGTTCAACTTCATCAACCCGAACTCGACGAAGAGTTGCGGGTGCGGGTCGAGCTTCACAGCGTAGCGGCGTAATCTAATAGCGATGAGTCTCGACGCAAACAACAGCTATTTCAGCCTCTTTCAACTTCCTCAACACCTGAACCTCGACGTGGTGGCGCTCGAGAAGCAGTTCTATGCTCTTTCCCGCCGTCTGCATCCAGATCGCTTCGCGGCTAAACCTGCTTTCGAGCAGGAGGCTGCGTTGGTCGCCAGCTCCCATCTGAACGACGCGTACAGGACATTGAAGGACCCGATTCTGCGGACGCAGTACCTGCTGAGGCTCGAAGGCCTGGAGCTGGAGGAGCAGTCGAAGGCTGCTACCGACGCAGCTCGAGCCACGGGAGAGCAGAAGAAGCAGGTTGTTCCTCCGGAGTTGCTGGAGGAGGTCTTTGAGCTGAATATGCAGCTGCAGGAGATGCGTGCGGCCAGGCAGATGGACGAAGACGAGCCGGAGCTGCGGCGGGATCTGCTGACGGCGAAGGATGCGTTCGACGCGAAGATGGTTGAGACGCAGGCGGAGTTAGAGGGGCTTTGGTCAGCGTGGGACGCGAGTGCGGACGCTGGGGACGAGGCGGCGAAGACCAGGGCCAAAGAGGCGATGGTGGAGTTGCTAAATAAGCGGAGTTATCTGCGGAATCTGGTTCGGGATGTGAACGAGACTTTGGGTTTGTAGGACTCCTGTGAGTCGTCGTCGAGCACTTTACGATTCGCGCTGGGGTGGCGCTTCGAATAGAACACGGGGGTTCTTCGCTGCGCTCAGAATGACAACTCTTGTTTTGATAGGTAGTCGGTCAGGCGGGGTGGTTTGCGACGAGACGTTCGATTTGTTGAAGGTGGTTGATGTCGTGGCCGGCCATGGTTTCCACGATGGTCCAGAAGGGCATGGTGCCCCGCTCGGGGTGGGTGGTGGGGCGGTGGCGGTCGTCCTGTGAGACGGTGGTGAGAAAGAGCAGGTTCCAGTTGCGGGCGGCTTTGAAGAGAGCCAACGCTGGTTCGAGTTGATAGGCTGCGTAGCGTTTCGCCCAGGCGTCCTGGTCGAAGGGCTGGATGATGGCGTGGGGCTGGTCGAGCGCGGGAGCGAGGGTTTGGCGGAGGCGGAAGGAGAAGACGATTTCGCAGTCGGCTAGATGCGCGACGATTTCGCAGATGCTCCACTTGCGCGGGGCGGGGGGAGTATTGACCCGTGCGCCGGTGAGGCCGGCGGTGAGAGTTTGGAGACGTCCGGCGGTGGTGGTCAGGACGGGGATGGGGTCCTGGCTGTTCAGGTAGCTGGCGTAGGGGTTTAGCTCCATTAGGAAAAAGTATCATGGACGCCGCGGGCCGGCTGCCAGATTCCAGGGTCGTTTGGCCTATGCTGTGGCCCAGGGGTCGTAGGTGCCGATGTTCCAGAGGTGGCCTTCGAGGTCGCGGCAGGTGAAGGCGCGGCCACCGTAGTCCATATCGCGGATGTCGAGGACCATCTCGGCTCCGGCGGCTTTGGCGGTTGCGTGGACGGCGTCGGCATCGCTCACGATGAGGTAGATGCTTTTGGTCTCGCGGAGGCCGATCTCGTCGGGTTGGACCATGAGCTTGCTGTATTCGGTGCCGTTGTCGCCCTCTTTGGGAACGGAACCGAGCATGATCATGCCGTTTCCGAAGGTGAGTTGGGCGTGCATGACGGTGGTGTTGTCCGGGCCGAGGTAGACGGCTTGCTTTTCGAAGCCGAAGGCTCGGATGAGCCAGTCGATGGCGGCGAGCGCGTTGCGATAGCGAAGACTGGGGACGATGGTGGAGCGGCAGGCTTTGGCTTGGTTCGTCATGGTGTCAAGAGTGTCACCGCGTTTGTCAGACGTCTTGGAAAAAACGGCGGATTCTTGTTGCCGAGTGTTGGAGGGGCACCCCCCTCCCCCCTCGGGGTATCTTGGGCGTAAAATCTTTATATTCAATAATTTGCAGGAGACGTGCGTCTGCAAAATATTCATAATAAATGAGTTGCGTGCAAATTCTCCTGTATCAATGAGTTAGCCCCGGCTTTTGGCCGGGGCTGTTTGTTTTTGATCTATATATTCATTATAGCGGGTTGAGGGGAACTAACATGCCAACTCGATCTTCTTTTGTTTGTTAGGTTTAGGTGGGTTTGGGGCTTGACATGCTGTTTTTGGGCGGAAAACAGCAAAAGAAAAATGAAGGCAAAAGCAAAGGCAATGAAATCAGTCGCTTCGCCCTTCGGGCTTTGCTCCAGCCTTCGGCAGAGCGGAAGGGCCTTCGGCCCGGCTTTTATGGCGCGGCTGAAGCCGCGCCCTTCAAAACAACTACTTTTTCAGCACACGGAAAGTGACTTCGGCTTTGGGGCCTTTGAGTTCTTCGGGCTTGGCTTGGGTTGCGATGGAGTGTCTTTTGAGAGTTGAGCGGCGGCTCGCTCGTGATTTAGAGCGAGGAGGTTGGCGAGGATTTGCTGAGTTGTCAGGTCGGTGGGCCAGCCGTAGGCGGCGAAGACAGCTTCGTCGAGGGTCCGGTGGGCGTTGTCGAGCCAGGTGGGGCGTTCGTTGTAGAGATTGGTGAGGGTGCGCTTTTTGAGTTCTGTTTCGGGGGTGTCGGGCGGGTTGAGCCATGCGTCGCGGAGGCGGACTAGTTCTCGGGCCGCGTCGGCGATGGCCTTGACGCGAGGGTCTTCGGATTCGGAGGGTTCGGTGCCGGGCGGCCAGGGGAAGGGGAAGGTGTCGAAGGTGGAGTTTGGCGTGTATCGAAAGCCGCTCTCGGCTTCCCGAACCTGTGTCCCTTGGGCCCTGGCCCATCTTTCATGAGCAGCGGATTGCAGAACACCAATAAAATAATCATCGTCTCTCGCGAACGCGAAAGTAGCGGAGTCTGGAATCGTTGCCATAGATTCCCAGACGAAGAGCCGGTGTCTTGAATGTCGGGGGGTGAGAACGTATCTCGCTAGCCGCGCGATCGACTTTCGCAACTCGACTCTTGCTTCCCCATGAATCCACCAATTCATCGCATAGGCAATTCGCTTGTTGTCGGCGCGTATGGGTTTGACGTGGTGCTTGATGTACTCGAATGGCATTTCATACAGGGCGGCTGCGCTTTCTGTCGTGTCCACGCCGAAGTCAACTATGAACATGTTTCGCGGACGGCTCGTTATGTCGTGGGCATTCACCCAGGGGCGGACTACATCCGAATCCCCGCGTATGCCTTGGGTGGCGAGCAGGCCTACGCGTGCAACCCTCTTGCTGTTCGAGTTGGCGGCGGGCTTTTTCGAACCAGTAGACGACGAGGTCGGACTCCGCCTTCACTCGTCCCAGGTAGAGTTCGAAGAGGTTGTCAATGTATTTGTCGCGAGTTCGCGACGTAGAAGTTTGCCGCCGAGGAAGGGTGGATTGCCAACGATGTAGTCGACACTGGGCCAAGTGGGTTGGTACGGTTTGCCTTCGCTGTCGTAGCGGAGGATGGCGTCGCCTTGCTCGATGTTGGTGAGGACTTTGAGGAGGGGTTCTTTGTCGTCTTTGACTCCGTGGTCGTGTTTCCATGGGATGAAGCCGATCCAGACGACGATGCTGGCGATCCCGGGGGCGTAGAAGTCGATCTCGATGCCGAAGTGTGGGCCGGGGTGGGGGATGGGGTCGAGCGCAAGGGTGAGGCCGTGAGC
>JAOAPF010000272.1 GCA_025462755.1 Edaphobacter sp. | reverse complement strand
GAATTTTCCGTGGACGTCCCAGAGGCCGGAGGTGGGGAATTCGGCGGTGCCCCAGATTTCTACGGGGCCGGTCAGCTCGGTGTTCATGCCCCAGTGCGCGGTGTCGACGTGATGCGCGCCCCAACCGGTGATCATGCCGGCACCGAACTGCTCTACGCGGAGCCAGCCGGGGCGGCTGAAGTCTTTGAGGGGCATCACGCGGTCGACAGTGTAGGGGACCTCTGGCGTTGAGCCTAGCCAGGCGTCGTACTGGAAGCCTGGGGGAACAGGCATCGGGTTGGGATCGCCGCCGGCGGGATCTCCAGGCAATCCGATTTCAACGTGCTTGATTTCGCCGATGCGGCCGTTGCGAACGAGCTCGCAGGCGCGATAGAACTGCTTCCATGAGCGCTGTTGTGACCCGATCTGCAGGATTTGTTTGGAGGCTGTGACCTGATCGCTCATGTGGCGGCCTTCGGAGATGGTCAGGGATGCGGGTTTTTGCAGGTAAACGTCTTTCTTAGCGTGAACTGCGTCAACCGCCAGGATAGCGTGCTGATGGTCGGGCGTGCTGATGACGACAGCGTCGATGTCTTTGTTGGCGAGGAGCTCGCGGTAGTGGTGATAGCCGGTGACGCCGTCGTAGGGCTTGCCGGCTTTTTTTGAGTAGTAGCCGTTGATGAGGGCCTTGCCCAGTTCAACGCGGTTCGCGTCGAGATCGCAGACCGCCATGATGTTGGTCTGATCGTATTTCCAGATGCCCGGCAGGTCGTGGCCGCGTGAGATACGGCCGACGCCGATCGCGCCTATGTTGATGCGGTTACTGGGAGCGAGTTGTCCGAAGACGCTCGATGGGACGATGGTTGGGAAGCCAACTGCTGCTGCGGCACCTAGTGAACTCTTCAGAAACGTTCTGCGCGATGTCACGGTAGTTCTTTTTTTGTCCTTCATTTCTGTCTCTCCTTCCTCACAAACTAGCTTGTGAAGGTGACTACTTTTGCGTTCTTCTGTGCCTTGATCACAAGCTCTGCAGCCAGCAGACATTGTGTCTGATCCTGTGCGACGTGGGTTCGGTTTACGATGTCTGAGACGAACTGCGGCCCGAACGGAAGCGAGAGGTTGTTGCAGTCGATGTAGCGGGCCTGCTTCTGGTCGACGAGAAAGAGATTGTTGCCTTGCTTGGTGACGGCGACGTTGATGTATTTGCGCACCTCGATGTAGCCTTGGGTGCCGAGGATGAAGAGTCGTCCGTCGCCCCAGGTGCCGAGGCCGTCGGGGGTGAACCAGTCCAGGCGAACGTAGCCCAGGCCGCGATTGCCGCGCAGGACCATGTCGCCGAAGTCCTGGAATTTGGGATGCTGCGGATGGTTCACGTTGGCGATCTGCGACTCGGCGATCTCGGCCTGGGTCGAGCCGGTGTAGTAGAGGAACTGGTCGACCTGGTGCGAGCCGATATCGCAGAGGATGCCGCCGTACTGCACGGGGTTCCAAAACCAGTCCGGCCGGCCGCCTGAGCCGCCTGCGTCGCCGCCGTGCCCTTGAACGATCTGGTGCGGCGCGATGTTGATCGTCTGGATGACTCTGCCGATCGCTCCCGTCTGAACCAACTCGCCTGCCTTGACCGCGGCCTTTACCTCTAACCGCTCGCTGTACATGATGGCGTAGATTTTTTTTGTTTCGGCGATGGTCTTACGGATTTCTGCGAGATCTTCGAGAGTGGTGACGCCCGGTTTGTCGCTTAGGAAGTCTTTGCCGTGCTTCATGGCGCGAATGCCGATGCCGGCGCGTTCGTTGGCGATCTGCGAGCTGAGCACAAGCTGGGTGGAGGGATCGTTGATGATCTCGTCCTGGGTTGCCACGATCTTGACGTCGGGGTAGCGTTTTTTGAAGGTTGCCAGCTTGTCCTCTTCGCCTCCCCAGGCAGCGACGAGGATACCGCCGCCTCGTTGTACGGCGCCGATCATGCCATGGATGTGGTCGTGGCTCATGCCACAGACGGAAAATTTGATGGAGTATTTGGGTTTGGCGTCGGCCTCCTGCCCGGGCTCGGCTACTTCGTGGACGACATGGCCGCCGCCAAAGGCCGCTTCGGGCAGGGCAGCCAGCATTCCTGCGGAGCTCATTGTCTTAAGAAACGAACGCCGGTTGAGACCATCATTCTGCATCAGTGCCACTCCTATTTATGTCGATATTGTGTGGGGCTTCTTGAATGGCTCGCTATCCTTTGGACGGCTCAATTGTGCGGCTAGTTCCATTGCGGCGCATATTTATTCTGATGCCGAACTTTATATCGATTTTCGTCATCCACAATGTAGTCAATGGCGAAGGTCTTTGGCAAATCGAAAATCTGAATACTTACTTTAGGGAGGATAGCCTAGACGAAACGGAGATGCTCTCTCATTACAATTAGTTTAGCTATGCCCTCCTTCTCCTCAGTCCGGGTAATCGATTCTCATACGGCAGGTGAGCCGACTCGGGTGGTGATCGCGGGAGGACCGGACCTTGGTAGTGGAGCTTTGACCGAACGGCTGGCTTGCTTTCGTGAGCGGTACGACTTTTTCCGCTCGGGCGTTGTGAATGAGCCGCGGGGTTCGGAGGTTGTGGTGGGCGCAATTCTGCTGGAGCCGTTCGATCCGACGTGCGAGGCTGCGGTGATTTATTTCAACAATGTTGGCTACCTTGGCATGTGCGGCCATGGAACGATCGGTCTGGTGCGGACGCTCGAACACATGGGCAGGATCGGGCCGGGAGAGCACAGGATCGAGACGCCATCGGGCGTGGTGACTACTACGTTGCACGCGTCCAGACAAGTGACGGTTGAGAATGTGCCGGCTTACCGGTTGCATAAGGATGTTTCGGTTGATGTGCCTGGGTACGGAGTTGTGACGGGAGATGTGGCGTGGGGAGGGAACTGGTTCTTCCTCACGAACATCCCCGGGCTCTCCCTTGCGCTCGCAAACGTTCGCGAGCTCTCACGCTGTGCGCAGGCAATCAAGACCGGTCTTGCCGCCAATGGCATTAGGGGAACGAACGGAGACGAGATTGATCATGTCGAATTGTTTGGGGCGGCGGAGGGGGCTGAGGCTGACAGCCGCAATTTTGTTCTTTGTCCCGGCAATGCTTACGATCGCTCGCCCTGCGGAACGGGAACAAGCGCCAAGATGGCTTGTCTCTATGCTGATGGGCACCTCTCACCGGGTAAGGTCTGGCGGCAGGAGGGGATATTGAGAACGTATTTTGACGGAAGCGTGTCAGTAAAAGATGGACAGGTAATTCCTTCGATCACAGGTGAGGCTCACGTTACCGGAGAGGCGAAACTGCTCTTCGCGGAGAAGGATCCGTTTCGTTGGGGAATCTCGTGAATCCTTCCGAGTCTACCTACGATGTTGTCGTGATTGGCGCGGGCATCGTGGGTGCGGCGTGCGCTCATTTTCTTATGAAGGAGGGGCTCCGGATCGCGGTGCTGGAGCGCGGAGTTGTTGGTGGCGGGGCGACCGCCGCAGCGATGGGGCATCTGGTAGCCATGGATGATTCGCCGGCACAGCTGGCCTTGACGAAGCTTTCGTTGCAGCTGTGGAAAGAGTTGGAGGAACAGCTGCCTGCTTCGGCGGAGTATCGGCAGACAGGCACGCTGTGGATCGCCAGTAACGATGAAGAGATGGCGGAGGTGCGGCGAAAGCATGAGCTGTACCGATCCGCGGGGCTGGCATGCGAGGTATTGGATAGTACGGCGCTTGGAGAGGCTGAGCCAAGGCTAAGGCGACCGCTTGCCGGCGCTCTGCGGGTGTTGGGGGACGGCGTGATTTATCCGCGGGCGGCGGCACAGTTTCTCTTGCGGGGCGTGGTCGAACGTGGAGCGTTATTCACCGACTGCAACGTCGTCTCGATTGAGGGGAGCACTGTTTTGTTGGGAGATCGCACTCGGGTTTCGGCGGGGCATATTGTCAATGATGCAGGATGCGCTGCGCCGGACCTCACGGCGGGGATTGTGATACGCAACCGCAAGGGGCACCTGATTATTACGGATCGTTATCCTGGATTTCTGCGGCATCAGGTGGTCGAGCTGGGATATTTGAAGAGCGCTCATTCGGTGACGGCTGATTCTGTTGCGTTCAATCTGCAGCCGCGGGCGGCTGGGCAGATACTGATTGGCTCGTCGCGACAATATGAGGACGACGATACTGCGGTCAACCATGACATCGTTCGCAGGATTATGGAACGAGCGTGTGAATTCATGCCGGAGGTTGCAACACTCTCGGTGTTGCGAATGTGGACAGGCTTTCGGGCTGCAACACCAGACAAACTTCCTCTGGTTGGTCCCTCGCCGGAGAATTCGAAGGTGCTGCTTGCCACAGGACATGAGGGGCTTGGGATTACGGCCTCAATGGCCACTGGTCGGCTGATCACGGATATGATCCTTGAGCGGGAATCTCCGATTTCGCGGGAGCCATATCTTCCTTCGCGCATGACTCGTGAGGCAACGCACGTGTAACTCCTTCGCCATGTTGGCGAGTTTGACTGGGCCAATGCAGACGATTGTTAGATCAGGAACGGATTGAGGAGATGAGCATGAATTGGAATGGCGTAATGCCTGCAATGACGACAGCGTTTGACGTAAAGGATCGAGTGGATGCGGAGTTCATGTCGCGGCATGCAACATGGATGATCGACAATGGCTGCACGGCGCTGATCATGCTGGGCTCACTTGGAGAAGCGGCAACGCTTAGCTCTGAGGAGAAGGTGGGAATCCTGAAGAACATGGTGGCGACGGTGAAGGGCCGTGTGCCTGTTGTCGCGGCGATTTCGGCGCTGGCGACGCTGGATGCGGTGGAGCAAGCCAAGACAGCGGAAGATGCAGGCTGTTCCGGGTTGATGATTCTGCCGCCTTACGTTTACCGTGGCGACTGGCGGGAGATGAAGCATCATATCGGTTCAGTGCTGAAGGCGTCGTCGGTTTCTAGCATGCTCTATAACAACCCCGTGGCATACGGGACCGATTTTGAAGCCGAACATATCGCGGAGCTTGCCTCTGAATATGCACATCTTGATGCTGTGAAGGAGTCGAGTACGGATGTGCGACGGGTGACCGCCATTCGCGCCATCATCGCAGATCGCCTGACGATCTGTGTGGGAGTCGATGACGCGATCGTGGAGGGAATCGCGGCAGGCGCTATGGGTTGGGTCGCTGGACTGGTTAATGCATTTCCTCGCGAGTCGGTTGTTCTCTTTGAGGCGGCGATGAGTGGAAATGCAAAGCTGGCCTTCGAAATTTATCGATGGTTCTTGCCTCTTCTGCGCATGGATACGGTGCCAAAGTTCGTTCAGCTTATCAAGCTGGTGCAGCAGGAGCTGGGGGTTGGCAACGCTCGAGTTCGGGCGCCGCGCATGGAGTTGGTCGGCGCTGAGCTTATAGAGGCCCGCCAGGTGCTGAAGGACGCAATGGCAAATCGCCCTCTGTGCGATGCCGTGGAATTTCCATCTGCTGTTCGTGTGTAGCGTAACGGGACAGGGCGGGAACAATCGGTCAGACCAGCCTTAAATTCGTATCGCGGCGAACGAGTTTCTCTGTCGAAGAGTGCCGGGGGAATGGTCTGGGGATTGGTATGAGAGTGGGTGCTTGCCTTTTCGCATGGTCAACGGGTCAGGCTAAACGGCTTTTTTTTCATGGTTATTTCTGATTTCGTTACCGATTTGAGAAAAATTATTGACAATTGTTCATTGAACGAACTATCGTTCGGCGTCGATATAAAACTAGAAGACAATCGCTTAACTTTTCGAGGCCGAAGAATGCTAAAAAATATACTATCCATAAGTTGGAAATTGTCGCTTGCCCTGCTGCCTATATTATTTTGCGGCAGTGGCATCGCTCAACTCAGTACAGCGACAATGTTCGGCACCATAAGCGATTCGACGGGCGCTGCCATTCCGAAGGCGAACGTAACGATCACGCAAACCGACACCGGCTTCGTTCGCACCGTGGTGACGAATGACAGCGGCGGCTATCGCGCCGACTTCCTTCCTATCGGTCCCTATAGGGTTACGGTTACGGCGACCGGCTTTAAAAAGCTGGACCGCGAAGGGGTCACACTTACCGTTACTGAAGAAGCACATCTTGACCTCGCGCTAACGATTGGTGGTGGCGAGCAGACGATTGAAGTCACGGCGGAGATTCCTCTGCTCAATACGGGTAACTCGACTCTGGGCCGCACGATCAGCAACGTCGAAATCGACAACCTTCCCCTGGTGGACCGCAACGTCTATACGTTGCTGGATCTCACGCCCGGAGTGCAGAACAACAACAACGCGGGCACGGGCGCCAACGGCGGCGTCATCAACCCGCTCGGCTATCCAGAACAGCACGTGAAGATCAATGGCTCTACGGACTCCGGCGTGGGCCAGGTGTCTTACTACCTTGATGGTGGCAGTAACATGACCGGTGTTCGCAACACTGGCAACCCGCTGCCTAACCCCGACGCCATCCGCGAGTTTGCCGTGCAGACGAATAACTACTCGGCCCAGTACGGGCGCAACTCGTCCGGCGTGGTGACGGTGCTGACTAAATCAGGCACTAACCAGTTTCATGGTTCGGTCTTCGAATTTTTCCGTGACAGGAACTTCAACGCGACCACACACTTGGCGCAGCAAAAGACGCCATACAACCAGCACCGGTTCGGCGGCACTGTGGGCGGGCCTGTCGTGCACGACAAGCTGTTCTTCTTCTTCTCGTATGCAGGCTTCCGCTTTATATCCGCTAACATCTTCAACCCGACGGTGCCGAGTCAGGCGATGTTGAACGGCAACTTCACGGAAAATACTCCTACACTCACGACGACACCGGACAATCAGAAGTGCGTCATCGCTGCCCAATCGGCGAGCAAGTTCTGGGCGTGCAATCCTTATCTGCCGAAGGCCACCGCCTGGTGTGGCGCGGCTGGAGGGCCGAATCCAGGGCAGAACATCTGTCCAACGACTCTGTTCGATCCCGCCATGCTGGCAATCGTTAAGGCTGGTCTCATTCCCACCTCCACCGCCGCCTCCAACTACCAACGCCAGGACTTCAGCCCGTTCAACCAGAAGACCGACGAGCAGCTTTACAAGGGCGATTACCAGGTGACCGCTAAGCAGCGCCTGGCCCTGAGCTACTTCCATCAGACGGGCGACTTTGTGGTGAATCCGTCGGGCAACAACGTCGTCGGCTGGGTCGTCCACGACTACACGTTCGCCCAGCACGAGGCCAACATAGCGCACACCTGGACGATCAACAACAATACCGTCAATCAGCTGGCGTTGAACTACACTCGCCTGATCGGTGGCCGCGTGCCGTCGCCCAGTGAAAGTCTTGCGAAATACGGCTCCAAATTTGCCGAGCAATTACCGAACGGCGCTATTTGCACGGCGGCAGGTGAGGTCGGCTGTTCCCGTCCTCAACTGGCCGTCAGCGGCTGGTTCACGGCTGGCAATGCGATTACAGGTCCAGTCACGGGGAGCAACGTGTATGCGCTCCGCGACGTCGTCAGCCTCACTCATGGCCAGCACACGCTGTACTTCGGCGGCGAAGCCAATCGCGAAAATGATGCCCAGCAGACTACCCTCAACGATTACGGTGTCTTCCAATTCACGGCTCATACCAACACCGCGAATCGCTCCTCGGCCGCACTTACTGACTTTCTATTCGGCTCGCCCAATACGATGGGGCAGGACGTCCCGGTGTATGCCAACGCGAACTACTTCAACTATGGCCTCTTCTTTCAGGATGACTGGCGCGTGCGTCCCAGGCTCACGCTCAACCTTGGCATCCGTTACGACATCCAGACCACGCCGACCAATACGCAGCTGATGACGATGAACTTCGTCCCCGGTGCGCAGTCGACCATTTCCCCTACTCTCCCCAAAGGCATTTTGATTCCAGGGGATCCGGGCGTACCTACCGGTGGAGTGGCGAATCGCTACGATCACGTCTCCCCGCGCATTGGCTTCGCGTGGACCCCCTACGCGGACGGTCGCACCGTGATCCACGGCGCGGCCGGCATCTTTTACGGCTCGGTCGGCGGCAATCTTTTCACTTATCCTTCTAACGGCGAGCCGTTCTCGGGCCGTCCTTCCTTCAGCAATGTGATCCATGTCTCCGATCCGTACGCCACGGACCCCAAGGACTTCTGCAACGGTGACGCGGCTTGCATTGCGGGTGGCGTGGGCCATTCGCCCTTTCCGTTCATCTACAACCCCAAAAATCCGCAGTTTGTTGTCAAACCTGCGTCGATCATCCCGGTGGACCCGAACTTCCGCTGGCCAGAGGCTTACCAGATCAACTTCGGGGTGCAGCAGCAGTTGACCAGCGGTCTCGCGCTTACAGCCAATTATGTGGCTTCTCTTTCGCGCAAGCTGCCTATCCAGTGGGACCTCAACTACCCCGTCTTCAACCTCACGACCGGGGGAGCGTCGGGGGCTTCCTGCACCGACCTCACCCAGAATTGCGGATATGCCAACTCCAGTGGTGCGGTGAACAACCGTCGTCCGTTCAACAACGTGTCCTATGCCGGAACCAGCGCGGCGAATCCCCAATTTTCAACCATCTCCCAGATTCAGTCCTCAGAGAGCGCGAACTACAACGGCTTTCAGATATCGGTTCAGCAGAGGGTCACGCATGGGTTCAGCATCCAGGGCTTCTATGTGTGGTCAAAGTCGCTGCAGAGCGAAAATCTGGACACCTCGGGCAACACGGGTAACAGCGCAAACACAGAGCCTGAGGACAATCGCAACAAGTACCTCGACCGCCAGCGGTCGGATTTCGATCAACGCCATGTCTCTGCCATCTCGTTCGTTTACAAGCCGAACTATGGCATTAAGAACTTTGTCGCGCGGAATGTTGTCAACGGCTGGACGTTTACCTCTATCATTCGCATACAGAGCGGCAATCCGTACAACATCACCACGGGCGCTGACACCAACCAGGACGGAATCAACAATGACCGGCCGAATCCAGCGCCGGGTGTCATGCCTCACGTCAACAACAACGGACACTCGCGCGCTGCGATGATGCAGAACTGGGTGGACGCTGGACAGTTCTGTATCTACAACTCGACGGTGACTACAGCTACCGGCAGCAATCCCGCTTGTCCGCAAAACGGCGCCGGTCCCGCCAACTCTGACGGCACAGTACGTCAGAATGCTCTGGACGCTCCCGGTCGTCGCAGCGTCGACGCCTCGATCTTCCGCGACTTCCTGATCAAAGAGCGGGTGACGTTCCAGCTGCGCGGCGAATCATCAAACGTCTTCAACATGACCAACCTGCCTGCGCCGAACGCTACGCTGAGCTCAGGTCCTAATCTCTTCGGGCACATCACCACTGGCATCTCGGGTGGCAGCTTCGGCAACCGAGTGATTCAGGTCGGAGGAAGAATTCTCTTCTAGGAGAATTCTTGTTGCAGATCACCTATCAATACTGTGGCACGCAATTAGATGGCCCGCTGAATTCTGGCGGGCCACCTGTTTCCTCGGAAGAGATAAGCAGCCGTAGACAATACAGCCGGAGTTTGCTGTTACTCAGTTTCCTGAAGTTGCCTGAGGCTTGGTCTCTTTCTTGCCTGCGTCGAGATGGTCCCAGTTGAGGATCGTGTTGAAGCCCAATGCATAGGTTCCCTGGGTCTGCCAACGCCAGAAAGGTCGCAGCGCAAACATTACTACGTGGCCTTGGCCTAGCGGTTGATCAATGGCTAGCGCATGGTTCGTGAGTGCCTGACCACCGGCGAGCTCTCCTGAGAGGAGGATCTCATCAGGCTTTGCGGGGAACCGGAGTACGACTCTGGGCGCAGGCGAAGTGTCCTCGGCGCCCCCGAATTGCCGTATTGCCTGGCGAGCTGCTTCAGCGTCTGTGTTTTGTGACGGGAGTCTCTTCGGTTCTGCGATGCTATCGTCGGAATCGTAAGGCGATAAAGCGATTGGCGTGGCGTTAGGAGTGATATCGGCGCCTACCCCGGGGACTGCCGCTCCTCCACGCATTCCCGCTCCACGGGTATTCAATACAGGGTCCTGGCTGAAGTAGATCGGCATCTGATCGCCCGTATATCCGTAGACGATCGGGCTCCTCTTGTCAGCAATGATTCCGCGCATCAATGCGCCTTTCGCGTATAGGGTCGACGGATGCTCGACATTCACCTGGGTCGTGATGCCGTAGTCAGGCAGAATCGTCGTTGTGGACCCTTCGGTGATGAGAGTGCCACCCGCCTGGACGAACTTCACCAGCTCTGCCAATCCTTCGATCCCCATGCCTCCTCGAATGTCATCGCTTGAATCTTCGACGCCGAGATTGGGCGTCAACTTTGTCTTCTTGTATGGAATCGCATCTGGTCCTGTCTTCGGAATTCCATTTACCTGCGAAACGGAGCTGCCGCCGATGCTTGGGAAGACGATGACGTCGTACCTGGCGCGAAGATTTCCCTCGCGAAGTCTCTGGTCGGCGAAATACATGTAGGGAACTCCGTAGTGATCCAGTGCAGCACGTACCCAGCCTTCATCCTGCGTTCGCTGCCAGGAGTGTACATAGCCGATACGTGGAACGGTCAGCGGATGGGTCTTCACTGCCGTAGCGGAGATTGCGTAGGCGGTGAGTCCAAGCTCCTGAATTGAGGCTCGGACTTTGGCGTCGTCTCCGTTGCGAATCACAAACGCGCCGGCACGCAGATGATGGCCATCGAGATCAAAGTCCTCTTCCGCGGCCTCCATCTTTGTATCTGCGTTTTTGAAGCGGAACGTCGCTAGTACGTTGTCGGTGGTGTTTTCGACTACAAGGACATCACCGGTCCCCTGGATGATGCCCGGCACGACGACATCCTTGGCAATCGTGGTCATTGGTTGATCGAAGAGTGTTTTATCCGTCACCCTCTTGACCGTGACATTGCGCATCAACGGCATGGTCCAACCGGTGTCGTCGTAGGGGAGTGGATTCGCCACAGGGTAATTCTGCAGGCTGAAGTACAGATCCACCAGCGTGCGATACGGTTGGTCGGCGCGGATGATGTAGTCACCCCTCGAAATCTTGACGTTGCCAAAGGCGCCATCCTTGGTGGCGACTTCGATCTCCACTCCTTGATGACGCAGGTCATTCACCATTTCGGCCGCGTTGACCCGATGGCTTTGTTGCGATGGAATTGTCCATCCGTAGACGGGGCCGTCTTTTCCTTTTTGGACTGAGCGCTTATTCTTCAGCCAGTAGTTTTCCAGATATAGGTCCTTCTCGTTGGCCACCTTGTTCAACGCGAGAAGAATTGCGGATTCCTGGATGTTGGTGTTGTTTCGGGGACCCCATTTGACGGTTGGAAGCGGCGGATTTGGGCGGTACCACTCCCGGCTGGTTGTTGTTGCGGGCAATTGGAGTTTCTCTGTCACATCCGGTCCGTAGGACTGCACCTCATAAAATCGACCGAACGAGTTGTGAGTTTCGGCGATCCAGAAGAGATAGTTCGGCACCCACCCATCGTAGAAGCCGTAGGTCCACACGCCGGGAACGCCGCGCTTGGTCATCTCCATGACCTCGGTCTCGGCAAGCATCCACCATTCATCGACAGCAATTGGATCGAGGGAGGGGTTGTATGGTCCCGTTCCGGTCGAGACGTAGAGGTAGGACTGCGCCTCGTGCAGATCGTGCAGGACGGTTGGATGCCACTCCAAGACCCCGGCAGTGATGTTTTGCGTCAAGTGAAGGTACTGACCCATTCCGTCGCGATTGTTATCGTGCGCGACATACTTTCCCCAGTACATCAAAGGCGGCTTCGGCTTTTTGGTTACTTTGCCGTAGTAGTACGTGTCCACCTGCTTGTCGCGGCCGTCGGTTTCAACGACGGGCGTAATGAAGACGATTGCATTGTTGCGAATTGCCTGAACGAACGGAGTTTCTTCGACGATCAGCCGGTACGCGAGTTCCACCAGCATCTGCGGACCGCCGGTCTCCGGGGAGTGGATGCCGCTGGTAATCCAGTAGATCGGTTTGCTTGTGTGAATGATCTTTTGCGCTTGCTCCTCGGTGGTCTTGCGCGGGTCGGTGAGGGCAGCCAGATCCGCCTTGTATTTTCCAAGATTTCTAATGGACTCTTCATTCCCAATGGCCAGGACGACCATCTCGCGACCTTCTTCCGACTTCATGCCGAGTTTCCAGAACTTTGCACGCGGCGAATCCTTGGCCAGTTCCTCGTAGTACCGGTTGATGTCGGCGTTGTAGTACAGCTCGCCGGGCTGGCCGGGCATCGAGCCAAGAAACTTCAATGGCGTAGGTACTTTGGAGGATGCGGGAAGGTGATCGACGAGTTCTGTCGTAAATCTTGGGTCGGACAGGTATTCCTTGATCTTCTTTGTGTAGTCCTCGTCGTTTGCCTGTTTGGCCGCGTTCGTTTGAGCGGAGAAAGCGTATGTGGAGGATAAAAGAAAGGAACAGGCAAGCAGGCGCACTGCCGATGTGCGGGCGCGCAAAGAATCCCCAGGAAAGTGGGAGCAAGGCTGGATGGGTTTCATGCAATCAAACTACAACAGTTTTGGGAACGATCTCCAGGGGTATTTGTGACCCTATGTTTGTTGTCGATTTCTTTTGGCGTGATGTGCGACTTATCGTTTGAGGCGATCATGCCGCCGGGAACCGCAGTGAGATTTCATGGGGGGCCTACTGTTTCTGCTACCTCGACGGTCCGCTGAGCTGCCGCGAACGAAATGGTCGTCGGCGGGGCTTCAGAGTGTTTCCAGGACGGGCCGCGAAGTTAGCATGCTCTCAAAGAGGTATTTGGCATCTGCAGCGATTTACAGGCGATTCGGGGGCTTTTCACGCATTTGCTTACAGCAAAAGCGCCATGTGGTCTGGCCTCTTTTAGGTCCTTGGCACACAGACGGAAATTTTTCACAAAATGAGTTGACTATTGAGAACTGAGCCTGATACCGTTCGTTCGCTCTTCAAACAATAGAAAACTGGGCCTGAAATTGACTCATCTTCCGGAGGTCTCACGTGATATCACTAAAACGTTTTAGATATATGGTCTCGCTTCTCATCCTCAGTCTGTCGCCTTCCCTGTTCGGGCAAGCGGTAAATGCAACCCTGCTCGGCACGATCACAGACTCGACTGGCGCAACTGTTCCCAATGCGAAGGTCACGGCTACAGAGACGGCGACCGGGTTGATTCATGAGTCGGTAACCAACAATAGTGGCAACTACACCTTCCCCGATATGCCGCCCGGCAAATATAGCGTCACTGCAGAGGCAAAGGGATTCAAGAAGGACACGCATCAGAACATCGACCTGCTCAGCAACTCGTCAACTCGCGTTGACATCGATATGGTTACTGGCAGTGTCTCTGAGGAGGTGCTGGTGACAACGGCGCCCGCCTTGCTCCAGACCGACCGTGCAGACATTAGCACGAAAATTGAAGCGAAACAGGTTGCCGACATGCCGCTCGGCACCAATAGGAACTTCCAGTCGCTTCTCAATCTAGTTCCCGGCATGGCGCCTGCGGTCTTCCAGCATTCCCAGTTTTTCAATGCGGCAAGCTCGCTGCAGACGGAAGCGAACGGTCTGCCTCGCATGGGCAACCTGTATCAGATTGAAGGTATCGATGATGATGAACGCACCGGCCTCTTGCAGATCATTATTCCTCCTGCAGAGTCCATTCAGTCTGTTGACATCTCCACCAATAACTTCGAAGCGGAGCTAGGCCGAGCCACCGGCGCTGTTACCAACGTGACCCTCAAGTCCGGATCGAACGCATTCCACGGGTCGGCGTTCGAATATATCCAGAACAGCGCAGTCAACGCCCGCTCATACTTCGGCGGCCCTCTCGGTCACCTGTCTTACAACTACTATGGCGGCACCATCGGCGGACCGATCATCAAGGACAAGCTTTTCTTCTTCGGTGACTACCTCGGAACTTCGGACCATGAGAGGATCGGGAGCACCTTCACGATTCCCGATGCACGTTACTACACCCCGAATTCAGCGGGTTTCATCGATCTTAGTGCGGCGCTTCAAGGTACAACTGGTCAAATCTATGATCCGAACACCGGGGATGGGAATGGAACCGGTCCCGGGCATCAACGTACGCCGTTCGCAAACAACCAGATCCCATTTAGCCGCGTGAATCCGGTCTCGCTCTCCATTCTGCAGAAGTTGAACGCCGCCGCTGCTACAAACGGAATATTGAACCCGAACGCTCCTTTGGTGAATCCGGCCAATAACTACACCACTAACCTTCCCTTCACCAAGGGAACGAACAGTTTCGATATAAAAGTCGATTGGTCGGTCAATGAGCGGAACCATCTCAGCGGCCGCTACAGCTATCAGAAGGTCAATACCTTCCAGGCGCCCGCTTTCGGTTCCTTTTTGGGCGGTCCAGCGGGTGGCGGTTTTCAAGGCACTGGTATCCAGACGTCCTACAGCACAGGGCTGAACTACGACCACATCTTTTCGCCGTCATTTTTCACGGAGGCACGAGTTGGCGTCGCTCACCTGCGCAATAATGCGAACCCGAGCGACTACGGCTCGAACGATGCAACCGCTCTCGGTATCCCGGGTGTGAACATCGCCGGACAGCCATTTACCAGTGGCCAGGTCGGCTTGACCATCAACGGTGGATTCACTGGCACATTGATTGGGTATTCTGCGTCCGTGCCATGGATCAGGGGCGAGTCGAACATCGACTTCGTCAACAACTGGACCAAGGTTTTTCGGAACCACACATTCAAATTTGGTGGTGATCTTCGCCGCGTCCGGGACGATCTACTGCAGGACCAGACCTTCAGCCCACGAGGTGTGTTCACCTTCTCAGATGTCCAGACCTCCCAGAGTGGGGCCAAAACCAATATAGCGAACGATATTGCCAGCTTCCTCTTCGATCTGCCGAGTTCGACAGGACGCGATCTAAACACCTTCTTTCCGGCGTACCGGCAATGGTGGTTTTTCGCATTTGCAACGGATAAGTGGCAGGCGACGTCAAAGTTGACCCTCGACCTCGGTGTTCGGTGGGAGTTCTATCCCCCCGCGACTCCAAGGGTAGCGAACGGATTCTCCAATTATGACCCGGTCAACAACAACATCGTTATCACAGGTACCGGCGGCAATCCCACCAATCTGGGCATGCAAACTCGATACCGCTACTTCGCGCCACGCACCGGGTTCGCGTACCGGGTAACGGATGACACTGTCGTCCGCGGCGGTTTCGGAATCAGCTACATGCCTTATCCCGATAACAACTACGCTTACAATTATCCGATTCGGGCAAACAACAGCTATGGGCTAGTCGGCACCTCGAATTTTACGCCCGCTGTACTCGCCGATGGCGTGACCGTAGCTAGCTTTCAGGCTGGTTTCCCTGCCCCTGTCCCAATTCCCATTCCATCCAGCGGCATTATTCCGGCAAACACGCCTACCCTTATCAGTCAGGTGTACAACGTCATTCCTCTGAATTACAAGAATGCTTACGCCGAATCGTGGAACGTCGCTGTGCAGCAAGCCTTCCGCGGCAATCTCTCCATGCAACTGGCGTATGTGGCCAATCATGGTGTAGATATTTCTGGCAACCAGAACATCAACCTGCCCAGCACCTATGGTGGCGGGGACGCCTCGCGGCCAGAGTATAACTGCGTTGGTTGCCCTTCCAATAGCCATCGGGTCGCAAGCACGAATGTTCTCTATTTGCCCTACTCCTCCAACTATCAGTCACTGCAAGCCTCACTCACCAAGCGCGTTTCAAATGGCCTTCAATTCACGTCTGCCTTTACATGGGGGAAGGCAATGGGCTACATCAGCGGTGACGATGGCGGGCTGCTGTTCTTCATCAATCAACGCCGGAACTATGCTCCACTTGACTTCGACCGCTCCTTAAACTACGAGCAGAGCTTTACCTATGAACTTCCGTTCGGTCGCGGTAAGAGGATGCTCAACTCGGGAGTCGGTGCCGTGGTTCTGGGAGGCTGGCAGCTTTCTGGAATTATCTCGGTGGTCTCCGGCCTTCCGTTTACTGTTCAGACAAACGGAGCAAACCTGAATACTCCTGGAACTACCCAGACCGGGCAATTGACGGGTGTTTACCATGTAACTCATGCGGTCGGCGGCGGAAGCAATCACTGGTTTGATCCCAGTGCGTTTTCAACCCCGAGCGGATGCCCAACGGCACCGGCCGTGTGCACGGCTCAGAACGCTGGCCTGGGTAACACAGGACGGAACGCCTTCCGTGGCCCCGGTTATGTTCAAGACAATTTCTCGATCTTCAAGAGCTTCCCTCTTTATCGTGAGGCTGCCCTGCAAACCCGTTTCGATGCGTTCCAGCTGAGCAACACCCCACAGTTCGGCCAACCGACGAGTAACAACTGCTGCACAGCGGCTAGCTTTGGGCAGATTACAAGCACACTCGGGAGCGGACAAGGCAGCGTGAACGGCGTCGGAGGCGGCCGCACACTGCAGGCATCTGTGAAACTCATGTTCTAAGAGCTGTGCTGAATATTTGTTTTATTGGCCGGTCACTGCTTGTTTGGGGTGACCGGCATCTAACATCAACAACCGATGCATTTCACCCGGCCCGTTATCAGGAAAATAGGAGAAACATGGAAGGCGTTTCAAGACGGAATTTCCTTGCAGGGGCGGGAATAGCTGCCGCGGCCTGTGCGGCACGCCCACTCTTCGGCATGGCAGCGGCTTCGCAATCACCTTTCAAAATCTCCGTTATCTCCGACGAAATCTCACAGGATTTTGACCACGCTTGCTCTGTGATCGCAAACGACTTCGGCCTAAGGTGGGTTGAACTCCGCGAGATCTGGGGCAAGAACCTCCAGGCCTCTTCGGATGCCGAAATAGCGGAGGCGCAGAAGATTCTGGCCAAGTACAACCTCCAGGTCACCGACATCGCGAGCCCGCTGTTCAAGGTGGACTGGCCCGGCGCCCCCAAATCTCAGTATGGCTCCAAAAAGGACATGCATGGCGCCGACGAGGTCGCCTACAAACACCAGGACGAAGTCGTCCAACGTAGCATCTCGCTGGCCAAGCAGTTCAAGACGAACAAGATTCGCTGCTTTGATTTCTGGCGGCTCGATGACGTGGCTCCATACCGTGCGGCGATCGACGAGAAGCTTCGGGCTACGGCCGGAGTCGTTGGTAAGGAGGGCCTTCTTCTTGTCCTCGAAAATGAGTTTGCCTGTAATACGGCGACTGGCCGCGAAGCCGCCAAGGTCCTCGCTGCCGTCCAGTCCCCCAACTTCGCTCTGAATTGGGACCCGGGAAACGCCGTCATGCGTGGCGAGATGGATGCCTTCCCCGGAGGATGGGATAGCCTGCCTAAGAATCGTATCCACCACTGCCATTGTAAGAACGCGGTGAAGGACGCCGCAGGCAAGATTGTGTGGTCGCCGGTCGACAAAGGCTATATCGATTGGGTGGCGCAGTACCGTGCTCTGAAGGCCGCCGGCTACCATGATGCGGTCAGCCTCGAGACTCACTGGCGCGGGGCTGGCACTCCTGAGGCTTCCACCCGCATCAGTTGGGCTGGCATGAAGCAGTGTCTGATCGATTCAGGAACTTTTTAGCCTACGCATTGACTTATCTTCAGCGGCCAACGTCTTCACTAATGGAATACCTTTATCATCAGTGCAGAAGAGTCTTCGGTCAGATAGAACAATCGGTCTTATGTTTCCAAGGAGGAGAAAAATGGTTACCCGACGTGAATTTCTCGACACTCTTGCGGCAAGTGCGGTAGGGCTGGCTGTCGGTTCGACGGCGAAGAGCTACGGCCAGATCATGGGCTCCAATGATCGTCTTAACTTTGCGGTGATTGGCCTCAATGGGCGTGCCTATGCTCATCTTTCTGCGCTCAAGGCGAACAAGGATGCTGCGCGGATTGCGTACGTCTGTGATGTGGACAGCAACATTCTTAAGAAGTTTGCCGCTGCGACGGAGAAGGAGATGGGCGAGGCTCCTGCGACCGACAAAGACTTTCGCCACATACTTGAGAAGAAGGACGTGGACGCGATCACGATTGCCACCCCCGACCATTGGCATGCTCCGATGGCGATTGCCGGACTGCAGGCGGGCAAGAACGTCTACGTAGAGAAGCCATGCAGCCACAACCCTGCAGAAGGCGCGCTCCTGGTGGAGGCGCAGCAGAAGTACCAGAAGGTGGTGCAGATGGGGACGCAACAGCGCTCCTCTCCCCACACCATCGAGATTGTCGACAAGATTCATAATGGCGTCATTGGCAGAGCTTACTTCGCAAAAGCCTGGTACAGCAATGTTCGGAAGTCGATTGGGACCGGGAAAGAAGCGCCGGTTCCGCCGCAGCTGGATTGGGATCTTTGGCAGGGCCCTGCCCCCCGGGTGGCCTATAGAGATAATGTGCAGCCTTACAACTGGCACTGGTTCAAGACCTGGGGAACGGGCGAGACGCTCAACAATGGCACGCATGAGGTCGATGTCTGCCGGTGGGCGCTTGGAGTGGACTTTCCGCACCGGATCACTTCTACGGGCGGGAGATATCAGTTCAAAGATGATTGGCAGTTCTACGACACGCTGATGACCAGCTTCGACTACGACGACAAGATGATCTCGTGGGAAGGCAAGTGTTGCAACGGGATGAAGTATTACGGCCGCGATCGCGGGTCAACCATCGTGGGAACGACGGGGACTGTATTGGTCGATCGCGATGGCTATGAGATCTACGATCTGAAGGGGAATAAGACGA